>NZ_PDOF01000003.1:358431-716862 GCF_003226345.1 Alteribacter lacisalsi
TCGTGAGGTAGTTGCTCGTTGTTGCTTTTCCCGCTGGAGTCGCGGCCTTTCGCTGCGAAATTAAAGATAGTTAAAACAACAATCTTTTCGAAAAGAGCCTAAAAAAAACAACACAAAGCAAAAAACCGCTAGCAGGCGGTTTTTTGCTTCACCATACCCTGCGCCTTTTATAATCGATCGCCCGTCCTCGTCCAGTTCCTTACACACCTTCCCCGGTCCGACATTTTCGAGCGCCACTTCCAGGGCAAATTCCGTGTGGTTAGAGGTTCCTATGAATCCCCTGCCAGCCTCAACAGCGTTCTGTACAGTAATTCAGCCCCTACCGCCAAGTCATCATCCGAAGCATACTCCTTTGGATTATGACTGATGCCCTCCCTGCAGCGGACAAAGATCATGCCATAATCGCATAGACTCGACATGACCAGTGCATCATGAAAGGCGCCGCTCATCATAGTAGGCGCATTCAGCCCCAGGGCCTGACTCTCACTGTCAATAATGTCCTGAATCCATGGCGAGCAATAGCTTGGCTTTGTATTCTGGTCTTCCGTAATGTCAACCTTCAGGTGGTATTTTTCGGCTATACGCTGAAAGCTTTCTCTCAGCAGCTCTTCGCACCTGTTTCTTCGATCCAGATCAATGTCACGCAGATCAATCGTAAATGCCACTTCTTCGGGAATCACATTTCTGGACGCACCCGAAACGTTTAGCTCCCCAACAGTCCCAACGGTCGTCCCTTCAGGATCCTCTTTTACAATCTCATGGAAGGCCACAATCATTTCCGATGCTCCGACAAGGGCGTCCTGCCGCATAGCCATCGGCACTGTACCGGCATGCCCGGCAAAACCTTTTACTTTTACGGTCAGCCATATCGGCCCGGCGATGCCGGTTACGATGCCGGCAGGCTGATCAGCCTTCTCAAGCAATGGCCCTTGTTCGATGTGCAGCTCCAGAAAGGAGTGGATACTCTCAGGCGAAAAGCGCGATTCCGGAATTTTATCAGGGTCGCAGCCAAACTCCCGTAATGCCTGCCTCCTCGTGATCCCGTCCGCATCCTTCCTGTCCAGTTCACCGGCTTCCAGATTTCCTGTGATTCCCCTTGAGCCGAAAAGTCCCTTCCCGAAACGCCACCCTTCTTCATCACAAAAGGATACCACTTCAATTGGCCGATCCGGAATGATCCCCTTTTCGCTCATCGTGTGAACGGCTTCGATACTGCTTAGAACACCAACGGTTCCGTCAAATCGTCCGCCCGCAGGCTGTGAATCGATGTGTGAACCGGTCATGACCACCGGGGCATCAGGATCTTTTCCGTCTTTGCGGCCAATCAGATTCCCAAAGTTGTCCAGGCGCACAGTCATCCCGGCCTCTTCCATCCATTCAGCCACTTTCCCAAATGCCTCTTTTTCCACAGGTGACAGCGTTGGACGGCAGACACCCGTTTCACCTAATCTGCCGTATTCGGAGAGCTGTTTCATATGTCTGCTTAAACGGTCTTTGTTGATTGCGAGCTGTTCTGTAATCACGCTATCAGGCATCCTTCCCCATTAAATAGACTTCTTTCACTCAATCTGCAGCTTTTTTATTCTTCTGCTTTTCCATAAACAGGATCAGCGCAATGGTAAGCGCAACCGTGAGCGGGATTTTTATTAAGTCGAAGATCGGGGCGAACAGAACCGCCATACCAACCAGAAGGGCGGCGATGCCGTATTTTGGCGTTTTGTAGGCAAACTGCCCCAGTACCGCCCCGAAGATCGCCGGCAGAATAAAATCGAATGCCTCGTGCACCGCAGCAGGCAACGCTCCCAAAATGGCGGTTCCGGCAAATATAATTACAACGATGATCGTGATATTCACGAGGGACGCGATGGCAATCCCGATCACACCGGCGATTTCCGCTTTCCGTGTACCCACTTCCGCTCCTACTGCTTTCTGCGCGGCAGAAGAACACGGCAGACACATATTTGCAATATTGCCTGTTAAAAACGCTAAGTAGGTTCCTCCGATTCCAAGGGCAGGATAGTAGGTGATCGGTTCCAGTACCCACATGATCCCAATAAAGCTCGCGTAGCCGATCAGTCCCACAAGGATCACATTCCACCCGGGGTGAGCGCCTAAAACAAACGATACATATAAAGGCACCACCAGACACATGGCGATTAACATCCAAAGTGTCAACCGTCCCCAGTAATGCGCTTTGCTGTGAAAAACTTCAAGCCCGTTCGATTTCACAGGCGTTTCCGTTCCTGTCTCCGCTGCTCTCATATCTTCTCCTCCTCGTCAGGTTTATTCAAAGTTCGCACGTCAACTAGATGAGAGTCGTAAAATAGGCAGCCGTCATCCCGACGACGATCGAGATCCCCAATGCCCACTCTTTCAGCCAGGCGATATGCTTCCTGTCAGCGGTTTTCATCAGAATAATCATCGTCGCAATCGCAGCCACTCCGGCAATCACATGATTTGCACTATTGATCATCTGCTGGCTGGCAAGAAAGGCAAACGCTCCCAGCATCGCGGCCAGTGAAATAATCGCCATGGCCTTGGGATTCTTTTTTTCAATTTTACTTTGCGTGGCTCCGAGACGCTTCGTAAAGAGCGCGGTGAAGATTAACCATCCCATACCTCCAATACACATCGTCCAGACAACGGCGCTGAAAGCCTGTAACGTAAAATCAGGTGAATTCAATTCCATGCCAAACGCATTCGCACCAATGACCGCTGCAGATGATTCGGTAGCCGCGGAGCCGATAATCCCGATTCTGATAAGTGTCAGCGGCGAGCCGATTAGTGCAATTAACGAGACAAGGACAATCGCAATTCCAAACGAGGGTCCAATGGAGCTGATTAAACCGGTCCTGATGGCTGTTTTTACCTCTGTTTCTGACAACCCTGCGTCCGGCGCGCTTTCCTTTGCGATTCTTAAAAATACAATTGCCTGAAAAGCGACGATGCCGACAAAAATAAAGGCCATGATCCAGAACGGCGTACTATTGGCTGTACGCAGTACTTCTTCCATATTACCCCTCCTCATTTTCAAATTCGTTCATGCTGTTACTGCGGGACTTCACTTTTTCCGGATAGGTTTTCCATAACCGCTGCAATAAAGATGCGGCCGATATATTTCATCGCTTCCTCTTGTACATTGAACTTCGGATGATGATGCGGATAAACCTCAGATGGGTCTTCGAGCGCTCCCCCCACCCAGAAAAACGTGCCGGGCACTTTCTGCAAATAGTAGGCGAAATCCTCCATTCCCATTGTCGGAGAGATTCTCTGCACTTTTTCCTCACCAAACAGGTCTCTGGCAATGTTCTCAATGAACACTGTCTCCGCTCTGTCATTGACAACAGCCGGATAGCCCCGGACATAGTTGTAATTCACAGAAGCCCCGAAAGCGTTGCATGTATTCTCTGCAATTTTTCCGATCGACTCTTCAACCCGGTCACGGACGTCACTATGTAACGTGCGCACGGTTCCTTTCAGCGTGACTTTATCCGGGATCACATTGAAGCTGTCGCCGCCATTAAAAGCGGTTACCGATACGACAGCCGGTTTTAATGGATCCACCTGACGGCTTACAATCTGCTGGAGATTAAGCAGCAGCTGACTGCCGGCTGCCAGCGGATCAACTCCCTGATGAGGCATGGCTGCATGGACACCTTTCCCTGCGATTTCGATCTCGAACATGTCACCGTTGGCCATTGCGGGGCCTTCATTCAGCCCGACAACGCCAAGGGGTGAAGTGGCATGCACATGGGCACCGTAAATCACGTCAACACCCTCGAGGCAGCCGTCTTCGATCATGAATTTGGCTCCGCCGGGGATGACCTCTTCGGCAAACTGGTGAATAAAAACGACATTCCCTTGCAGTGCCTCTCTGTTTTCACTCAGCACTTTCGCAACACCAAGCAGTCCGGCAGTATGAAGGTCATGGCCGCAGGCGTGCATCACCCCCGGGACACGGGAACGGTAGGCCACCTCTTTTTCATCCTGGATCGGAAGCGCGTCAAAGTCCGCCCGTAACGCGACTGTTTTACCCGGCCTGCCTCCTTTTAGCATGCCAACCACGCCCCGTTCTCCGACCCCTGTTCTGACTTCCAGTCCCAGCTCGGTCAGAAAGGCAGCAATCTTCTTCGGAGTGTTCACTTCTGTGTGTGAGAGTTCGGGGTACATATGCAGGTCTCTTCTGAACTCGACCAGTTCCGGATAAATCTCTTCCAGTCTGGAAAACATCTTTTCTCTCATATCCTCAACCCTTTCCTGTTTCAAATTTAAATCGAATTAAATGAATTAAATTAATATTCAAATAATTAATGGTTTCAATTTTAACATAATGCGACTGGGCATGAGGTTTGGTTCTTTCAGGTAACAATTAGAAGTTTTATGCGAAAAAAGACACACAGAGCGGCGTAAGTTGCTCGGTGTGTCTTCATTATTTGATCTGTTATAACAGCAGATTCCGTCCCCTGTCCCAGCATTAATGTCAAGCCAGAACCGTCCCCACTTCACGTGCAAAGTGAGAACCTTCCCCACATCGCATTAGGAGTGGTAGGCGGTGCGCTTTGCGGATTCGGTCTGAACATTTGCGACAAAGCTCAGGATGATCATGACGAGAAAACTGATGAGTGTGCTTGCCAGCATCGCCAGATAAATGTTGGAAATGATATCAGCGGTTGTAAAGAGCACGTACAGCGACGTCCCTGTAATAAGTGACGCGATTGCGCCGTAGCGGTGTGCCCGTTTCCACACGTATCCCAGAAGGATCGGGGCCATCACGCCGCAGATAATAGCGGAGTAACTGAACTGAATCAGTAGGGAAAGGGATTCGGGCCGGTTAAAGGATACGTAGAGTGTGGCCAGACCGACAAACACAAGCGAATATTTGGACACTTTTACCGCACGCCGGTCCAGTGTTTCAGCAGAAATCGGTGATCTGGATACATGCGGAGCGACGTTACGGTAAACGTCATTCCCGATACTGGATGTCACACCAAGATATAAGCTGTCTGTACTCGATAAAATAGCAGAAATGATGCCAAAGATTAAAAACGCGGCAATGACAGGATGAAAGGCTTCAAACAGATAGACTGGAATTGCCTGGTCAGGATTTGCAAGGTTCGGGAACTGCGCTCTTGCCGCCAGTCCTCCCAGCACCATCAGCGTCGAGATCAGAAAGAGAATCACACCTGATGACAGTGTAAAGGGTCTTAAATCCGCTTCTGTTTCAAGCGACAGAATTTTGTTCAGCAGATGAGGCATAAGAATGAAGGCAAATAACATGAACTGCACAGCGGCAATGGCCAGGCGGCTGTCATAAGGACTTCCTTCCGTTGTATTAATGGCAGAAACCAGGTTCGGATCGATAGCCGCCAGCTGGGTACTGAGTTCAGAGAACCCACCAACCACCCAGAAGATCGACACGAATACCAGAATACTCGTGACCGCCATGAGCAGGCCCTGGATGCCGTCACTGACAAGCTGGGCAAAAGCGCCGCCGATGCCGATATAGGCAATGGTGATCACGACAGCGATGACGATTCCCCACACGTACGGAATGCCGACAATCGTTTCGAAGATAGTGGCAAGGCCCACGTTCTGGCCGACAATATAGTAGACATTAAACAGAATCAGGAGCGCAACCAGCACCTGCAGGACTTTACTTTTGTAGCGTTTTCCGAGCCATTCCGGCAAGGTAAGCACGCCACCCTGGCCCTGAGAAAACTTCCAGAACTTCTTGGCAATAAGAAGCAGGGCAATCCAGGATACTCCGAAACATCCTAACGTGTACCATAAAACGGACGTCCCGTACTGGTAAGCCAGGCCGGGCACCCCGATGAACAGGTTCACGCTTGAATAGGTAGCCGCAAAGCTGGCACCGACAATGATGGGACTCACACTCCCTTTGGCGGTGGCAAAACCCGCCATGGTTTTACTGTGTGAGATCCCCCGTTTTCCAATCCAGGTCACAAGGGCAAAATAAAAGATGGCGAGAACAATGATAATCCAGATCACATAGCCGGGAATAATGGACAGCATCGTCTACTTCACACCTTTCTCTTTGGGATAATATAAAAACCAGATCGTTAACCCGACTGCCCAGAACAGGCCGATCAGCAGAAAATAGGTTAAAAACATAGTAAAACACTCCTTTTACTCGGTTTAATGTTTTAAAGGAATTATCGTTTTGAGACTTTCAGGATTCCGTAAAGTGGAAGTGTCCCCTAAAGGCTTGTTTAAGTAGCGGTTACGGATCAAACGCCGGGCAATTTTTCCACTCTGGGTGAGCGGCAATTCCGGTACCGGAATGATCCTTTCAGGCTTCAATGCTTTTCCGAGTCTTTCGGTGCAGTGCGCTTCAAGTTCTTTTACCGGCAGATCTGCATCCGTCAGAACGGCAAAAATCACGGCTGTCTGTCCTTTAATCGGATGAGGAATCCCGACTGCTGCGCTCTCCACTACGTTCGGATGACTGCCAATCGCCGCCTCGATCTCCCCTGGGCCGATCCCTTTTCCGGCGATCTTCATCGTGTCGTCTGATCTGCCTTCAAGAAACCAGAAACCATCCTCGTCCTTTCGTGCCAGGTCTCCGTGAGACCATACACCGGGGAACCTGGACCAGTATGTTTTCAGATACCGGTCGTGATCGTGCCATAATGACTGCGTCATCCCGATAAACGGTTCCGTCAGACTCAGTTCACCCAGCTCGTCTGTTTCCTTTCCTTTCTCATCAAGCACCTTCGCACTCATGCCTGGGATCGGCCCATGAAACCCGCACGGCTTGATCGGCAACGTTGGAAAGCAGCCGAGAATTCCCCCTGACACTTCCGTCCCTCCGGAATAGTTGATAATCGGTGCGCGGTTTTTCCCGACATGATGAAGGTACCAGTGCCAGGATTCCTCATCCCACGCTTCCCCTGTCGACCCGAGGATTCGGATTGTCGATAGATCTTCTGTAATTTTCTCTATTTGAGCCTTTAACGAGCGAATGACCGTTGGCGCAACGCCGAAAATCGAAATACGGTGTCTCTCAATCAGTTCGAACAGACGATTGCACTCAGGATAATCCGGGCTCCCCTCGAACATGACCAGCGTATTCCCGTGAAGGCCGGAGCCAAGAACGAGCCAGGGACCCATCATCCATCCGAAGTCCGTGAGCCAGAACAGCCGGTCTTCTTTTTTCACATCAAAGCAGAAATACATATCAAGGCTGCTTTTTGTGACATAACTCACATGAGTGTGTACCGTTCCTTTCGGCTTCCCTGTTGTCCCCGAGGTGTAAATAATCATTAAAGGATCATCCGCATCCATCACCTCGGTTTCCACAATCGCGTTACACTGACGTAAATCCCGGTATAAGTGATCGGATTCGAGGTTCAAATGAATATCCTGGCCAGTATGTTCAATCACGATTACATCCTTCACGGAAGGCGCGTTCAGCACGGCACGATCAGCTGTCTGTTTTAATGGAATAAGCTTCCCTCTTCGCTTAAATCCGTCTGCGGTGATCAGCACTTTCGCCTGCCCTTCCTGAAGTCTCACCGCTACTGCTTCCTCCCCGTACCCTGAAAAAATCGGAATGCTGACGGCCCCTATTTTCGCGCAGGCATAGAAGGCAATCGGGACCTCCGGGATATACGGAAGATAGATGCCGACCCGGTCTCCTTTTTGGATCCCAAGGGAGAGAAGTGCGGCAGCAAATTCGTCGATTTTTTTCTCAAGCTCCCGGTAGGTAAGGCTGACCACATCGCCTTCCTCACTTTCCCACACGATCGCTTCTTCCCCGCCTCTGCCCAGGCGCAGCTGCTTTTCCACGGTGTTTAAAAGGACATTCGTCTTCCCCTCTGTAAAAAATGCCGTATTCGCCTTCCCCTCCGAGCTGTCCATTACCTGTGTAAATGGAGCGTACCAGCTCAGATTGAGCTCTTCTAAAACAAAGGAGTAAAAAGAAAGCGGCTCTTCTATTGACCATTGGTGAAGCTGCTGAACATTTTGTAACCCTGTTTTTCTTAAAAACGCCGTGAGATTGGCACTTTGGATCTGTTCTTCCGAGGGGTGCCAGGCATACTTTTTCTGTGTTGTCAGGTTCATCAAATCCCGCCTTCCTTCGGTACGTCAATCAGTAACGCCATTCCCTGTCCTCCCCCGCCGCACAGCGTGGCGATGCCTTTTCCTCCACCCCGTCGTCTCAATTCATGTGCGAGTGTAAGCACAAGCCGGAACCCGGTTCCTGCCAGAGGATGACCGACCGCAATGGCGCCTCCATTCACATTCACCTTTTCAATCGGAAGGTCCAGTTCCCTGCAGCTGGCAATCGCCACACTTGCAAAGGCTTCGTTAATCTCAAACAGATCAATATCCGAAACGGATAAACTTTGCTGCTCCAGCAGAGCCGCAATCGCTCGTGCAGGCTTCAGATGCAGGCTCTCATCCGGACCGGCCACTTCACTCCATCCAAGCACCGCTGCCAGCGGCTTTTTTCCAAGTTCGTCTGCTTTTTCAGCACTTGTGATAATGCCTACGCTGGCGCCATCGGACATTTGTGAAGCGTTTCCGGCTGTAATAGTGCCGTCTTTTCTGAAGGCCGGTGACAGCTTTTGCAGCTTTTCAGCGGTGGAGCCTTCTCTGATTCCTTCATCGTGATGCAGCGTGCCATTTTTCGTTTCAATCGGGAACGTTTCTTCCTGAAGCTTCGCCTTTGCCTGGGACGCCCGCTGCTGGGAAAGGGCGGCAAACGCATCCTGTTCCTCTCTCGAAATGGTCAGCTCTTCGTTTTTCCCGTCGCTCAGAAGGCCCATGGATTCATTGGAAAGCGCGCACCAGAGCCCATCCTGCAGTGTGTCGTAATACTCCACCGGGCCGATCGCCAGCTCTTTTCGAATGGAAGACGTGTAAGGCGCGTTGGTCATGGAGTCAAAGCCGCCGGCTATGTAAAGATTTCCTTCTCCCAGGGTGATCCGGCGCGAGGCATCCGCAATCGCCGCAAGTCCCCCGAGACAGACATTGTTCAGCGTTACGGCAGGTGTTTCAAGGGACACACCTCCTTTGGCAGCCACATGCCTTGCCGGGTTCTGTCCCTGCCCTGCCTGGATTACCTGGGCCAGAATCACGCCATCTGCCTCCTTCACTTCAGGCACGCGCGTGACGAGTTCTTTTACCACAAGAGCGCCAAGGTCTTTTGCTTCATAGTCTCTGAGACTGCCTTTCCACTTTCCAAAAGGAGTACGTACCCCGTCCAAAATCACTGTTGTCATTAGAAAAACCTCCCTAAAAAATAAAAAATCCTCTTTCCTGATAAAACAAGAAAGAGGATGACTACACACATCTCTTCCTTATCTTTCAGGCACACGCCTGCTGGAATGGGCACCTTTTTATAACGCTCACGTTATAAATGGTTGCCGCGGGATCATAGGACCAGATTCCTCCCCCGACTCTTGATAAGGTTTCGAAATTATTTGGTTGGTAACGATTGATGCCAATAATACCAGAACGCCAGAACATGCGTCAACAGAATTTTCTAATAATATTTATTTGAAAGAATCTTGTCATAAAGGGGAAATGAATCCCACTCTGCTCAAAATTCAATCCTAAAGGGATCGTTTCCTTCTTTACCAGTGCAACCCCCGGCGTATTCGGAAACCCCGGAGGTACAAGGAAAGCAGGAGGTTACAGTTTGTGAACTTTCTTATTCCCCTCTACCTGCTCTCAGTCTTTTAACCAGGTCTACAAATGTTCTCGCTCTCTCAGTGATCGCGTTTAATTTTTCTTCTGTCATCGGCCCACCTGGCGGGACCAAAACGCTTCCGAGACCGAGGCCTGCTCCGTAATTTCAAGGAATTTTACTCCCCCGGGCTTCGGCAACATCCAAAATACTCTCATTTCTGGCGCCACGTATCACAGCTACAATTCCACTGTCGGTAATGTTTTCCAGGAGGAGACTCACCGGCTTCCCTCCAGCAAATCCTTTCGTACCGGTGTAAAAACATCAAGAATAGTACAGCTCTCAACTACGTTTACCCGGTGAGGGGCATTGGAAGGGATGTACTGGACATCCCCTTTGCGAAGCACCTTCTTCTTACCGGAAACCTCGAATTCGACGCTTCCTCTTTCTATATAGCTGACCTGTTCTTCCACGTGCCTGTCCTCATCACCGATAAAACCTGTTTCCAGTTCCACTTTCACAACCATTACCGATCCTTCTGATGCTAACACTTCTCTTGTAACCATAAATGCTATCAACCTCTCTGTTATATGATTAAATCAGGGAAAAATAATTTTGGAATAAAGAATGCCACTTCCGGAACAAAAGCTACCAGACCAAGCACCAAAAGAATTACGAGAATGAACGGTGTCACTGCTTTAAACGAACGCTCAATTGAAATATTCCCGATCTTTGCTGCCAGCAAGAGACACAGACCGTATGGCGGCGTAATGAGCCCGATTGCAAGAGTCATTATAACGATGATCCCGAGAAGCACAGGGCTGATATCAAAGTGCAGGGCAACCGGCAGCACAACAGGAACAAACAGAATCATAGCCGGTATCGCATCCATAAATGTACCGATAAACAGGAAGAACAAAATGATTATCAAAATAAACACAATCTTGCTTGATATGTTATTCGTAAAGAATTCCTGAGCCCACATGGCTACCTGATAGTAACTAAGCAGTTCCCCTAGAGCGCTGGCGGCAGCAAGGGCAAACAACGAGAGTGAACTGAGCATCAGGGTATCGGTGAGCACTTTCGGCATATCCTTGATTTTCAAAGTCTTATAGAAAAACATGCTGATCAGGAATGTGTAAACAGAAGCAAAGGCAGCAGCTTCCGTAGCTGTGAAAATACCTGAAATAATACCACCAATTAGAATGACTGGTGTAAAAATAGCAGGAAGCGTTTCCAAAAATGACTTTGTAAATTCATTTACCGAGGTACGAGCCGCTTTTGGATAGCCACGCTTAACGGCAAAGATGTATATCAGAATCATCATTCCAAGCCCAACGAGAACCCCTGGTATAATCCCTGCTAAAAACAAAGCTCCTACGGAAACATTCGTAAGTCCCGCAAAAATGATCATTGGTATACTAGGAGGAATAATGACGCCAATCGTTGATGAAGCAGCAGTCACACTAACAGCCGTCGGGGTATCGTATCCCTGTCTTTTCATACTCGGGATCAGAATTTTACCCACACCAGCCGTATCTGCCTGTGAGGCCCCGGATACCCCAGCAAAAATCATTGATACGAGTATATTCGCGTGGGCAAGACCTCCACGGATATGACCGACAATTTTAAGGGAAAAGTTAATCAGCTTTTGCGAGATCTGTCCGTGGTTCATTAAATTTGCAGCTAAGATAAATAGCGGCACGGCGAGCAGAACGAAAGAATCCAATCCATTGAGCATCCGTACAGGAACAGTAACTTCAGGAATATAAGGGATGGCGAAAATACCGACAAAAGCAATGATGCCGATTACAAACGCAATCGGAACACCGATCAGGAGCAGCACAAGAAACAATCCTATTAATAAAAAGCCCATCTCCTATTCCCCTCCCCGCACTGTAATCAATTTAACATTCATAAACACATGTGCAGCAAGATAGATTACCATCGTACCGGCCATGATGGGCAGTGAAATCCATACGTAACCCATTTTCAAAGCAGGTATGGTCACCCACTGATAGTTCCAAAACGTTGTTAAAGCCGTTAAACTGTGAACGAAAAGAGCACTGCTAAAGGTGATCAGGATCACGTCAATGAGGATGTTTAACGCATACTTTGATTTGCCTTTCAGTTTCTTTGCCAAGAGGTCAAAATTGAAATGCTCTTTCTTGTTCACCATCACAGCCGCCCCCATAAACACGGCCCAGATAAAGGAATAGTTAGCGACCTCGCCTGTCCAGAGAACAGATACGCCAAAATGACGGCTTACCACCTGAACGAGGATGGCCCCAAAAAAGATACATAGAAAAATAACTCCGATAGTCAATTGAATCTGCTCCAGCCGTTTAATGAACATTTACTTCACCTGCTTTTGTTAAAGATAGGGGGAAGACCACTCCTGTGCTCTTCCCCGTTGTGTTATTCTTTGAGATCGTTGATTCTCTGGAGAATGTCCTCAATGCCGGCATCTTCTGCGAACGCTTCATGAATCGGACGGGCAATCTCGATGAACGGCTCCCGGTCAATTTCATTGATTTCCGCGCCTTCCTCAAGGGCTTTTTCCTTATACTCCTCTTCCTGTGCGTAAAGGGCTTCACGTTCTGCCACTGTTGATGCTTCTGCAGCGTTTAACAGAATCTCCTTCTGCTCTTCCGTCAGCTCATCAAAACGGTCTCCGTTAACTAAAAGAAGGCGGGTGGTGTAGTCATGGCCTGTCTCTGTCGTGTATTTTCCATTAGGTGTCTGGTGATGATTCTGCTGAACAAAGTACGGATATGAGTTCTCAGAAGAATCTACAACATTTTGCTGCAGGCCCTGATAGAGCTCTCCCCACGCCACATCAACCGGGGTTGCACCGGCCTGACCCCAGAAGTCTGCAACCACACCGGAGGTCTGTGTCCGGATGGACATGCCACGGAGATCTTCAATGGATTGAAGCGGCTCTTTTCCGTAGTAGTGACGGACACCGGCTGACCAGTAGCCAAGTACTTTAAAGTCATTGCCGGACTGTTCGTTAATAATCTCCGCAAGGTCCTCACCTACATCTCCGTCTACGACAGCCTCCCAGTGCTCATAATCTTCAAATAGATATGGCAGCGCTAACAAATCAACTTCTTTAATCCCTGTAGCTGTCATAAATCCTGGTGATACTAGGACTAGATCCGCTGCACCAAGGGTCAGCTTTTCAACGAGCTCGGACTCTTCCGTCCCAATCGTCCCAGCATGGACTTCAACTTCAATCGTCCCGTCTGATTCGGATTCAGCTACATTCTTAAACTCAAGCATCCCTTCCTGGAATGGGTTATCCGGTGAGGTCTGGTTGTGGGCAGCCACAATCTTCAGATCTGCCGCCCCTTCTTCTCCACTCGTTTCATCATTTCCACATCCTGTAAGTGCCATTCCGAAAGCTGCAACGGTCATCCCCAGCATACCTGCGCGTTTTTTCATGTTCGATTCCTCCCTGTTTTGCTTTTTCAGCGTTAATCAAGTCCCTGCGTTTCTATCTCAAAAATCCACCCACGTCTACTCCATATTCGCATGGCGTCGGGTCATTTCTTCGTACCCTTCACCTTTAACCGTTCCAATAATAATCGCATCCAGTACCAGATGAACAGCCTGGTCGAACTGGTTCCCAAGGGGCTGGATCGTCTCAGGCTCGTCTTCTCTTCTGAATTTTGTGGCTGCCGGAATAACCAGCACCAAGTCACTTATTGCAGCAATTGGTGACTGATCATTGGTTGTGACAAGGGCGGTCCTGGCTCCTGCCTCTTTCGCCTTTGTAACAAACTGCTTAATCGCTCCCGTTGTGCCTGATCCGGAAATCGCAACGAGGAGATCTCCTTCTTCAACGCTGGGGGTAATGGTTTCTCCGACGGCAAAGACGGTGTAGCCGCTGTGCATAAGTCTCATGGCAATAGCTTTGCCCATCAGTCCGGAACGCCCTTCTCCAGTTATAAAGATCCGCTTAGCTGTCTGCAGTTCCTGACTCAAGGCTTTTGCCTGGCTGTCGGAAACGTTGGAAAGAACCGTCTCCATTTCAATAGCAACCTGATTAATGATTGTTTTCATAGTCATCCATAACCCCTCTCATGGTTGAAACAACTTTGCCTTTGTCTTTTGCCTTTGTCACTGCACTCCCTACAATGACGACTGAAGGAGATTTGTGCATAATATCCGGCAATGAATCTAGGGAAATGCCACCTGCAACGGCAACTTCAAGGCCGCTTCGTTCTTCAACAAGCGAGAACATGTCCAACTTCATTGCCTCTTTTTTTTGCATATCTTTACCAAAATGAAGACTCACGAGGTCCACTCCCAGCTCCTCCAGGTCTGCCATACGGTGCGAATCTGTTACACCAAGCAAATCAATCATGACGCGTTTTTCATTGTTTCGGGCAACTTCCAGCACATCCGCAATGGTCTGATCCGCTGAAAAAGCCATCACTGTTGTAATGTCCGCTCCTGCTTCAAAAGCCTGGAGGGCTTCATGCCGCCCTGCATCACATGTTTTCATATCTGCAACTAAGGTTTTATAAGGATATTTTTCTTTAATTTCTCTTACAATTGCCATCCCGTACTCTTTAATTACTCCTGTGCCCACTTCAATCCAGTCAATATGTGATTCAGTCTGTTCAAGTATGGTGTAGCATTCTTCACGGGTTAACCTGTCCAACGCCAGTTGAATCTTCATAGGAAATGATCCTCCTTCTATCTTTCTATAAATTCTTTTTCACCAAGCTGGATTAACACCTCGTCCAGGTATGGGAGACCTTCATTGTCTCCGGAGACTCCCACAACCATGGAACCGATCGTATTGGCCATATGAAGTCGTTTTTCCAAAGTCCATCCCTGCAGCCAGCTGTAGAGGTACCCTGCATCGAAGCCGTCACCGGCACCGACCGTATCAACCACTTTTTGAGCTTTTACAGCAGGTGAGATGATTGTTTCACCATTTTCCCAACCGATTGATCCATTTTCACCGTCTTTCAGTACAACCGAGGTAAGACCAAGAGCACGGCATTTCTGAAAAATAATGTCTGGGTCTACACTGTTAAACAGAATTTCTGCTTCCTCCACTCCGGCCAGTAAAAGATCCACTTCAGGGAGGATGTCCAACAAGGCCTCTCTGGCTTCTTCTTTTTCCCAAAGTTTGAGACGAATGTTTGGATCCAGTGAGATGAAAAGACCCTGTTCTTTTGCATGACGGATCGCTTTCTTTATAATAGGAACGTTTTTCTTCTTATCAAGGGCCATAAACACACCGGTTATATGCAGTACCTGCCCTCCATTAAAGATCGATGCGCTGATCGCCTCTTCCGTGAGAGTGGATGTCGGTGAGTTGGAGCGGTAGTAAAAGGTTTGACCTCCCCCTCCTTCGTACACTTCTTTGAATTGAACGGAGGTAGGGTAGCCATCTACCAGCTTAACCTCAGATGTATCCACGCCTTCTCCTCGGGCAAAATTCCGGATAAAGCGGCCAAATTCGTCGTTTCCGAGTCTGCTGACCCACGTTGTGCGAAGGCCGAGTCTCGCACAGCCAATAGCCAGGTTAAACTCTGCGCCGCCTGCTTTGCGGTCAAAGGCATTTACAAATCTCATCGGTCCTTCTGTCTGGGGCTGCATGGAAACCATGGCATCCCCGATCGTAATTACATCCATTTCGATCAGCTCCTGTCTGCCAGATTAGCAAGATTCTCCGGGTATCAGGTCCGGCTCATATAGATAAACCATTTCATCTCCGGTATCGTTATTTTTGACTTTATTAATGATAATGGAAGCTGCTTTTCGCCCCATTTCAAAAGTCGGCTGAGCAATATACGAAAGAGTCGGTGAATACAGATCAGCAAAGGAAACCCTGTCTATTCCGATCACAGCCAAATCTTCCGGCATTGAAAGACCGCTTTCCTTCACGAACTTCAACACTTCAATCAGGGATAGATCATTGGAAGCCAATATGGCATCCGGTTTTGAAGATGTGTTAAACATCTCCCTGAGTGTGTCCTGCATTTCTTCTACGTCCACGCTTTTAATCCACTCTTCTTTCAGCACAAGCTTATTTTTTTTGTGGGATTGTTTGAATCCTTTGATCCGATCAACCCTTGATGATGGTTTCTGCTTAAGAGAGGTAGTTAACATCGCAATGCTGGAATAGCCTTTTTCCGCCAGATAGGTCACAGCAAGATCTGAAGCCTTCTCATTGTTCAGCTGAACGGTGGGAACTTCAACTTCCTCCATAACCCGATCCATAAATACCAGGGGATAATCTCCATCCTTCATTTTCTTATATAAGTCCAGGTTGCCGCCGGTGGGGAAAACGATGAGTCCGTCCACCTGCTTAGCCAAAAGCATTTCGATATACTTTTTTTCTTTTTCAGGATTGTCATCGGCATTACACACAATAAGATGAAAATCATGCTCATGGCAGTAATCTTCAATGGCTCTGATCACCTGGGTGGAGAAGGAATGAAGAATATTTGCCACAATCACCCCGATTGTCTGTGTAGATTTCTGCTTCAAGCTCCGGGCCACAATGTTCGGCTGATATCCCAGCTCACTGATTGCGCTTTCAATTCGTGCTTTTGTTTTTACACCCATGTAGTCATACCGCTTGTTTAAATACTGCGAAACAGTACTTTTGGAAACACCGGCATGCTTGGCTACATCAGCCATCGTTATGCGTTTATTCACATTAATTCAGCTCGCTCTCGCATTACTAAATCGGTTTAGTAAATCGGTTTAGTGAAAGTATAAAGCAAGTGTAAGCGCTTTACAAGGTGAAATTTTTAGAAAACAGTTTTAAATTGCTTTTTACCATCCCAAAAATCACAGAATGGCTTTAGATCATCTCGTTTTAAAAGAGAATTCAAACCCTATGTTTACTCTCCCCTCTCACGTGAAATGACCCAAGGAGTATGTATTTTTAATATGAGGTGAAATTATGGGGCAAGTACAGCCTGCACAGGAGCAAAAGAGGAACATTTTTATAGAGAAGCTGAAAGTTATCGGGCCGGGGGCGATTATTGCGGCGTCCTTTGTGGGGCCTGGTACGATCACGACTGCTACTGAAGCAGGCGCATCGTTCGGATACGCCCTGCTGTGGGCGCTCGTCTTTTCCGTTATTACGACCATCGTCCTGCAGATGATGGTCGCCCGGCTTGGAATCGTAGCCCGGAAAGGGCTCGGGGCTGCTGTGAGGGATCAATTCTCGCATCCTGCCATTAAGTACAGTATCGTGGCTTTCGTCATTTTATCCATATTTACTGGATCCGCTGCTTATATGAGCGGGGATTTAAACGGCACGTCGCTTGGTCTGTCCACCTTAACCGGCTGGGACATCAACGTCATCGGTCCGTTTGTAGGTCTCGTGGTGCTTCTCATCGGTCTGAGCGGCAGTTACAAGCTGATCGAGAAAATGATGATTGCACTCGTCATTGTCATGAGTACCGTATTTGTTACAACCATGGTGATTGCCCAGCCGGATCTTGGAGGGATTGCTTCAGGGATCTTTGCGCCATCATTTCCAGTCGGCTCCATCATTACCATTGCGGCGCTGATAGGTACAACCGTCGTACCTTACAATCTTTTTATCCATTCCTCTTCTGTACAGGAAAGATGGCATCATCCGTCTCATTTAAAAGATTCCAAGTGGGATATAGTGGTCTCCATCGGGATGGGTGGCTTAATCTCCGCTTCAATCTTAATTACATCGGGTACGTTAATGCGAGGTGTGGAAGTGGAAACCGTGGCAGATCTGGCTCTGCAGCTCGAACCGCTTCTTGGGGGCTGGGCCGAGACCTTTCTTGCTATCGGCATCTTCTCAGCCGGCTTTTCTTCCATGACAGCCGCGGCACTGGGGGCATCCATCACCATCAGCAGTATCCTGAAATGGGAAAACGGCCTGAAAAACTGGCGCTTTAAAGCCGTGTTTACCCTCGTAATCGTGATTGGCATCCTAAGTTTCGCCTTTAACGTGGAACCACTCGCAGTCATCCTGTTTGCCCAGGCACTAAACGGCATTCTTCTGCCCGGGATCGCTGTTCTCATCCTGATCATCATGAACAACAAACAGCTCCTCGGTAAATACACCAACTCGCTTAAAGTCAACATCATCGGGGGTATTGTGGTGATGGTCTGCATCGGTATCGGGGCATATAGCCTGTTAACGGCGATTAGTGATCTGCTGGGTTAAGTTTATACCCTTCTTTCAGGGCATACAGAAAAGCAAAATGAAAGTCTCAACTACCCAAAAGAATAGAACCCTCTCCTACCCTTCATCCCTTGCCTACTCACTATTCTGCTTTGAAACGCTATCTAGAGGAATATTAATGTATAAGTTTGTCATAGTAGGAAAACACTTTTGGCGGCATTGAGTTGAGTAGACATTTTCTATAAAAATACAAAATTTAAAATATTTATTATATAATAGTATAAAATAACTAATTTAGAGGTGTAGCATGAGTCAGAAACTACAAAATGAAGAAACCATAAAAAAACTCAAGGAAAACAATGGTGACCTAACTGAATTAACCTCGAAGGAACTTGAAATCTTACTAAAATATTCTCCTGAAGTCATAAAAGCAATTATTAAAATGGGAGAAGTAGGTTCAAAATCTCAAGATAAGGTATACAGTGCAATTGACAATGCAATAGATACTTTTTCCGAGCAATTAAAAGACCCCAATTTAAGTGAAGAAGCTAGAGACAAACTCAATGATCGAATTGAGCGTATGGTTGAGAAAGTTTATCAGAAAGATTCTGAGTTCAAAAAATGGATGTTTGCCTCGCTCTGGGTAGGTGTAGGTGGAGCAGCTTTAGCTGTAGCCGGCAAAAACCCTGAAGTAAGAAAAGCGGCCTTAAAGTTACTAAACAAAGGTTAAAAAAACAAGCGCAAGGATCAATATGCGATCCTTGCGCTTTCCTATAAGAAGAATCTACATGTCTGTGTTCCATAAACGTGGACTACCACAGGATGCAGCGAGCGCACCTGCTTCAAGAGCCTGGGCAATCTCTTGTTCGTTTTCGATAAGACCTCCCACAATAATCGGAAGTGGAGTCACTTCGGCGAGTTCTGTTATTACTCGGGGGATGACGCCCGGAAGGATTTCTACAGCGTCCGGCTGGGCCGCCTTGAGCATCTGTATACCTTTTTTTATAGCGCTTTTATCAATAAAAAACAGTCGCTGAATTGTGATCAGCCCTTCTTTTTTTGCATATTTTATTAAGTGGTTTTTCGTGGTAATGATGCCTTCCGGTCGAATTTTTTCAGCGAGAAAGCGAATGCCGCTGCGATCGTTTGCAATTCCGTCAACAAAATCCAGATGAACAAACACTTTGATGTTGTGTTTTTGAAGCCGTTTAACATTGTCACCTACTGTCAGAATGTCCCCTACCATTAAGAAAGCGACGTTGCAGTTGCTTGACAGGACTTCATCTAATTTCTCCGGGCTGTTGATCGCTGCAATTACCTGTGATTCAATCATGTCAGTTATTGCGGGTATCCTCGTCTCACTGTGATCCATAACGGCAATCCCTCATTAGTGTGATATAGTATACGCTTTACAATATTACCATTCTATCGTATGAATATCCTTAACGCTTGTCAATGTGAAATCAGGTTTGTATTCCGATTTTTCTGCCATTTTTTCGTCTGTAATCCCCGAGAGAACAAGAATTGACTTCAGACGGTTTTCAGTACCCATCCGAATATCTGTTTCAAGGCGATCACCAATAATATAGCAATTCTCCTCTTCGATCCCTAGTGTCCTTATTGCAAGACCAGTTATGATTGGCGACGGTTTGCCAGCAATGACATCAACTTTCACACCGGCTGTTCCTTCAAATGCGCCAATAACGGCCCCGCAGTCAGGAATCTCATTGTTATTCTCAATCGGGCACGTACGGTCAGGATTGGTTGCCACTACAGTTGCTCCGTTTTTCCACCCCTGAAAAGCCTGGTTCACCATCTCATAATTAAACTGTCGATCCCAGCCGAGTACGACAAATGATGCCTCCAATGGGTTATCGGTCACTTTTATACCGGCCATGCGAAGTTCATCAATCAAAGGCTGCTCCCCAATCACCCAGGCTGTTTTCGACTTCACATTTTGTGTACGAATGTAGTGTGCAGCTGCAACATTGGAATTAATAATATTCTCTTTGCTCACCCTGATTCCCATGCCTGTAAGTTTCTTTAAGTAATCTTCCCTGCTGGCAATGGACTTATTTGAGAGAAACAATATTTTATGCCCTTCTTCCGTGAGACGGTTAATTGCCTGCGGTACCCCATCAATTACTTCCTCTCCTAAATAAACGGTTCCATCCAGATCAAACATAAATCCTTTCTGCATGTTTTTCTCTCCCTGTCGAATGTGTTTAAATAAAGCGATCGCTAACCTCCAATTTATAAAAAGACCTGCTGAACTTATCCAGCAGGCCATGTTAGATCATTAGTAAAGTGAGTTTTTGGTAATTTTATTCGCAAGCGCCTGCAGAATCAGAACGAGACCAATAATGAGAACGGCCATGGCGGAAGCGGTGTAGACCTCTCCACGAAGAAGGTTCTGGAATACGACAAGCGACATTGGCGCCCAGCTCGACGGTGCCATCAGGATGGTAATACTTGTTTCCTTGATAACTGTTACGAACACAAGAATTGATCCGGCTGCAATACCCGGCAACATGAGTGGTCCGACGACTGTAATGATTGCCAGGAGCTTCGAAGCGCCTAGATTGACTGCCGCCTCTTCTATATCGCTCTTAATGGCCATCATCGTACCCATAGTAGAACGGATCATATACGGCATCCGGCGAATGGCATACGCAACGATCAGAAGAAACGCTGTACCCGTCAGCTGAAGCGGCGCCGTATTGAACATCTGAATATAGGCGATACCAAGGGCAATCCCCGGTACGATCAGCGGTACAGAAGAGATAAAGTCCAGCTTCGTCGCATTTTCACGAACAACGAAGTAGGATACAAAAGTTGCGATAATGACACTGATTACCAGTGCACCACCGGCGAGAATGATACTGTTCAGGATGTTATCCCCCGAGCGGGTAAAGATCGTCTGGTAGTGGTCGAGTGTGAACCCTCGAGGCAGAAGATCTGCACCCCACGTTGTTGCAAACGACTGCATAACAACGGAAAGAACCGTCAGCACCGGGATGAGAAGCACTAGACCCGTGTAGATTGCAAGAGAAGTTGTTACGACTTTATTGTCGTTGAGCTTTGTCTGCTTCGGTTTTCCTGAAAGCGTGCCGTAGTCCTTGCCCTTTGTCACAAGCCGCTGGAGCCAGAAGAACAATGCCGCTACTACAACCATTACCACCGTCAGAATAGAGGCACCGGCCCAGTTAAAGAATCCTGAAATTTCACGATACGCTTCTACGACAATCAAATTCAGTCCGTCAGGTGCAAGGATAATCGGCGTACCGAAATCCGAAAAACTGACTGTGAAGATAAGAAGCGCTGCAGAGACAATCCCCGGAATGGCAAGCGGGAACGTAATGAAGATCATTGTCATCCAGTTCTTCGCCCCCATGTTCTGGGACGCTTCCTCAAGTGAAATATCACTGATCTTAAAGGCGGCTACCATCGGCCACAGTGCAAACGGGAAAAAGAAGAACGTCTGGATGAGCACGATGGCTGTCATAGAATAGGCGTTAATGAGCGTACCATCAAATCCCATTGACTGATAAAGAGAAGTCACCCAGCCCGTACGTCCGAACATGATAATAAAACCGGCTGCCGAGATAAACGTCGGAACGATAATCGGCATCGTACAAAGAGCAGCAAACGTCTTCTTAAACGGCATCGTTGTACGGGCAAAGCCGTAGGCGATCGGAAGACACATAAGGATAACGAGAAGCGACACTCCAAGTGACAGCATAAGGCTGTTACGAAGCGCCGACATGTATACCCCACCGAACAGGCTGCCCCAGTGCTCAAGAGAAGCGTTGGACAATCGGTCCAGATTCGCTGCAAGAATATCCGGGTTAATGAGAGATCCCAGAATGTTAACCGGCTGTCCCGTAAAACTGACAATAAGAACAGAAAGAAGAGGGAGCAACAGGAACAGAAAGAAGAAAGCGGCAATTACTGCCTTCATCAGCCATAGGCTGTCAAACCTTGAGAAGAAGCCTGATTTCTGCTTCTTTTTCGGTGGCTTTGGCGGCTGTGTCTGTGCCTGAGTTGGCGTTGGTGTTCCGTTACTCATATCAGCAGCACCCGCTCCGGCTCAATCGTAAGCTTCACCTGATCTCCTTCTGCAAGAAGCGGAACACCCTGGTAATATGGCTCCTCGACCATGAACTCCAGATCACCGACTTTCACATCATAGCGGATGTTCGGCCCCAGGTAGGTGGACATTTCCACCTTGCCGTCAAGTACATTTTCTGAATTATCAGGCATCATTTCGCGCTTATATAATGCCACCCCTTCAGGGCGGATAAGTGCCTGCACTTCTTTTTTACCAGGCTTATAAGATGACTTAATTGTCTGTCCTCCAACCTTCACCGTTACCCCGTCTGCATGTTCATCTACCACATCACCTTTGTAAATGTTCGAAGATCCTACAAAATCGGCTACAAACGAGTTCTTTGGATGACCGTACAATTCGGTTGGCGTCGCCTGCTGAATGATTTCCCCGTCCTTCATAACGGCGATCCGGTCAGCCATACTCATGGCTTCTTCCTGATCGTGGGTAACAAAGATCGTTGTGATCCCCACGTCCTGCTGGATGCGGCGGATCGTGGTACGCATCGTATTTCGCAGTTTTTTATCCAGGTTTGAAAGCGGCTCGTCCATCAGGAGAACGGAGGGTTCCATCACGAGTGCGCGTGCGAGAGCCACACGCTGCTGCTGGCCTCCGGAAAGTTCATTCACACCACGTTCAGCCAGGTGACTCATCTCCACGTATTCGAGTGCATCGTTAACCTTCTTCTGAATTTCCTTCGACGGTGATCCGAACCTGCGACTCATGAGTCGGGCTAAACTTTTCACCCTGCGGGCCGGCGAACCGCTGTAAACTTCACGGACTGTCAGGCTGTATGCCACGTTTTCAAAAACGTTATAGTGGGGAAAAAGAGCGTAACTCTGGAACACCATACCACAGTTTCTCTTGTTGGCCGGCACTTTGTTGACGACCTTGTCACCGATCATAACTTCACCAGAGGTCGGGGATTCGAACCCGGCTACACAGCGCATCGTCGTTGTTTTCCCGCAGCCTGAAGGACCAAGGAGGGCGAAAAATTCGCCTTCCCTGATGTCCAGGTTTACATCTTTCAGTGCGGTTACGTCGTTATATTTTTTGATCAGGTTGTTTACTTTTACTGAACCCATCGTCAAACGCCTCCTATTGCTGTTCCGTTTTGCTGCTTTTTATTGGTAACGGTCACGCCATGACTGGCGGATTTCGTCATAGTTTTCTACAACCCAGTCGATGTCCAGATCCTGAGCGACTTCGTTAAGATCCTCCATTGTTAATTCGGATTTTCCTTCTACGTCAGGATGCATCGGGATGTGAAACCAGTCTGCTTTAATCTGCTGTCCTTCTTCGGATAGCATGAAGTCAACAAACTTCTGGGCCCCTTCAGGGTTCGGTCCGTCTTTTATTAAAGCAACCGGGTTTACAAGAATCGGTGTGTTGTCAGGGATATGGAAGTCAACTGATTCCCCGCGGTCTTTCATCTGATAGGCCATAAAGTCAAAGCCGATTCCCATGGAAGCTTCACCGGATGCAGCTGCCTGGGCAGGGGCACCCCCGGAATCAGGCATGGAATTCATCTGGCCTACAAGTGAATCAAGGTAATCCCACCCTTCTTCCTCGCCTTTATCCTGAAGCTGGCTGATTACGAACAGAGTAGCCGTGCCGGATGCTGCCGGGTTCGGCATCTGAAGCTCATCTTCCCAACGCGGATCAAGGAGCTCGTCCCACGTCTGAGGAAGTTCGTCTTCATCTACAAGATCCGTGTTATAAATTAGACCAAGAGCAAAAACTTCCACCCCAACCCATTTCCAGTCTTCATGACGGACTTTAATGTCGTCCTGAACCACATCCCAATCCTCGGCAAGTTCAGGCGTATAGGATTCAATAAAACCGTGCTCAATGGCGGATTCAAAAGGAAGAATTCCCCCTCCTCCATACCAGAGGTCTGCCTGCGGATTGTCCATTTCGGCAATCATCTGATTTACAAGCACGTTCGTACCTGCGTAGTTTACGTCAACCTGTCCACCGTGAATTTCTTCAAACTTTTCTGCCATTTCACGGGTCATGTCAGGTGTCTCAGGGGAGTAGATGGAGATACGACCGATATCCCCACCGTCACCGGCTGCATCCTGGTCATCGCCACCGCCGCAGGCTGCGAGTACCATGGATGAGGAAAGTAATGCTGCAAGTGAAATCCGACCTGTTTTTTTCATAGGTTAAAACCCTCCATTATAGTAGAATAACGCTTTGTGAGCGTTTTCACAGGAATATAAGGGAAAAAGAGAAGATAAGGCCTAAAGGACACACTGGTGGCAAGTAAGCTCCAGTTCGTCCTTAAGGGTGATCTCATCTTCTCTTCCCTTAATTCCGATTTGAATTTAAGTAAAGTATAGCACATATAAAAGCGCTTTCAATAGTTTTTAAAGATTTTGTGAAATTTTTGTGAATATACAGTCATAATTTCTCGAATTTGCAGGTTATGAGGTGGTGTGTGCACGAAAAATACTCACCAATTATGACTAATTGTGGCAGAAGCAATCGTATTATTTTTAGGATAGTAGTGAAATGGGCTTAATATGAGAGGGCTCAGGAAACTATTTTGTAAGATTTTGAGGAATAATGCGCGGTTGTGGGGTGATTGCGTTATTATAAGCCAATTCCAGCGAATTGATATGCCAAGCTGGAGAAAGCTGTTGAACGACGAAAAAGTTATAGTGCTAAATTATACCTCTCTATCGATATATTGGAAGTCATTCAGTTCAATGGCAGCAGCTATTGAATTACACATTATCATCCTTCATTTTGCTGAAAATGATTGAGCCATACCTGGTCTCAGTTACTTCATTCTATGAATCTGTAAGTTTGTAGGCGTTATAATAGAGGTCCATTTATAGGTGTCACTGTGGAAAGATAAGCTTGGGAATCTACGGAGCAGCCTAGAGGAATCTTATGATCCCTCTAAGACTACCACCTTTACTTCTTGTTATAGTACTCCACATACCAATCAGCAAACTGCTGCAGTCCTTCCTGGATTGATGTCTGTGGTTTGAAACCGACTGCCTGATGGAGGCGGTCGGTGGAGGCGTAGGTGGCAGGTACGTCACCGGGTTTGATTGGTTCGAAGTCTTTCTTGAACTTGACTTCTTTTCCAGTGGCGTTACTTAGTGCCTGTTCCAATGCACCGATGAAGGTCATCAATTTCTCGGGGCTGTTGTTGCCGATATTGAAGACTTTGTGTGGTACGTCTTCCTCGGATGGATTAGAGAGCAGCCTCTCAATCCCGATTACGATGTCATCGATGTATGTGAAGTCCCGGTACAGGTCATTTTCAAAATCGCCGTTATTGAAGATTTTGATGGACTCTCCGTTAAAATACTTGTCGGTAAAGCCAAAGTAGGCCATATCCGGGCGGCCCATTGGACCGTAAACAGTGAAGAAGCGAAGCCCGGTCGATGGGATGTTATATAAATGACTGTAGGTGTGGGCCATCAGTTCGTTGGACTTCTTGGTGGAAGCATAGAGAGAGACCGGGTTGTCGACAAAGTCTGTTTCTTCAAAAGGCACCTTTTTGTTGGCGCCGTAAACAGAGCTGGATGACGCATACACAAGGTGATTCACTGGATAAGCGCGGCAGGCTTCCAAAATGTTATGGAAGCCGACAATGTTACTCTGGATATATGCATCCGGGTTCTCAATCGAGTAACGGACACCAGCCTGAGCAGCCAGGTTGACGACAATATCCGGTTTATACTCCTTGAACACATCCATTACCGTTTCTTTGTCTGAGATATCACGCTTAACGAACGTAAAGTTATTGTATGGCTCAAGTTTCTCAAGTCGTGTGTGTTTCAGGTTCACATCATAGTAATCATTGACATTATCCAAGCCTATGACCTTACATCCCTGATCGAGAAGCTTCTTTGACAGGTAAAAGCCGATAAAGCCGGCTGCACCTGTGACGAGGTATACTTTATTAGGATTTAATGGATTGTAGCTCACGTTGCTTCGACTCCTTTTTGCTTTCTCTCTCTGCAGGACGGCGTCCGATGGAGTGATACTCTACTCCCGCTTCCTCCATTGCTTCTACAGCATAAATATTACGGCCATCGTACACGAGTGGCGTGCGCATAAGCTCCTGATACTGCTGAGGAATAAGAGCTTTCACTTCGCCCCACTCTGTAAAGATAAAGCACACATTGGCATTATCAAGCGCCTGTTCCGGATTACTCACGTAGGTGATATGACCATTCCCGCTCTTTCCTTCAGGGAATACGCGCTTAAAGTTCTCTGCTCCAACAGGATCATAAGCGAAGATGTCAGCACCTTTTTCCAAAAGCAAAGGTACATTTTCAAGTGAAGCTGCTTCGCGTAAATCGTCAGTTCCAGGTTTAAATGTTAACCCGAGAACTGCTACTTTCAAGCCGCTGAACGTAATCAGGCGCTTACTAGCTTTCTTATAGAGCATTGTCTTCTGCGAATTGTTAACATCAATGGCTGCTTTAACGGTTTTGAGTTCATACCCTTTTTGTTTAGCTAAAAATTCAAGCGCCTTTGTATCTTTCGGGAAGCAGGATCCCCCGTATCCAATACCGGCATTCAGGAACTTGTCCCCGATCCGTGCATCAAAGCTCATACCGCGAGCCACATCCTGAACATCAGCCCCTGCCAGTTCACAAAGGTTCGCAATGTCATTCATATAAGAAATCTTTAGAGCAAGGAAATCATTTGACGCATACTTAATCATTTCAGCTGACCGTCTGCTTACAGATACGATTGGCAGCTTAAATGGTTCATATATGTTCATGAGCAGTTCCTCTGCCCACTCACTCTCCGTCCCAATGATAATTCTTTCTGCTTCCAGCGTATCCTTAACAGCAGACCCCTGAGCCAGAAATTCAGGGTTTGATGCGACTTCAACCTTCACATCATTAACAAGGAAGTCCTCAATAAACTGTTCCACTTTATCATTTGTACCAACAGGAACAGTCGATTTCACCACAACCAGACAGTCTTTCTCTACAGACTCTGCGATCTGTCTGGCAACGGTAGCGATGTAGGAAAGGTTAGCTGATCCGTCCGGTTGTTCAGGCGTCCCAACACCAATAAAAATAGCATCCGCGTTTTTATAGGCAGATGCATAATCCGTAGTGTAATCGATTCTTCCTGCTGCACAGTTTTTCTGCATCAGTTCTTGGAGACCATCTTCATAGATTGGAGAGATCCCTGATTTCATTAATTCTACTTTAGACTCGTCAATATCTACACATGTAACATTATGGCCTTTTTCTGCGAATGTAGCACCAGCTACGAGGCCAACATAGCCGGTTCCTGCAACGGCAACCTTAAACATATATTTACACCTTCCCTTTCATATCACATTATTTCTTTCCGAAAGCCAATATTAAACAAGTACAAGTTAATATATATTCTCTATAGAACTAAGCAAAAAAATGACAAAACAAATTACCTTTTTTAAGATAACTCTGCTTTGCTTAAAGCTTTGTATCCAAATAGGAATATTAAAATAAATTTAAATAGCTCCGCAATTAATATCCCATAACAAAAACCTATCAATCCCCAGATAGACATAAAAGTCATACCGAAAAATAGATATACTAAAAAATATGATATTTGTATGAGGGTTTGATGATAGGTTGCACTATATTTTAGTACTATAGCAAGGGGTATTGAAGATATAGCTTTTATTATCGCTGCTATATTAGCTACAAGTAAGATACTTAGTGTATCTTTGTACAAATCCGAATATATTAAAGGAAGAATTAAAGTAGAACTATAAATAGAAATGATAGAAATAACTATACTAAAAATTATTAAGCTAAAACTAATTACTACAAAGAATCTCTTGGTAATAGCGTTAGATTTCCTAGCCAAATAACTTAAAACTACACCTGAAATAGGTACCAATACAAAAGAGGACATTCTACCAACTAATGTTGCTGCGAAGAAAACTGCTACTTGATAGGCTCCTAAAATAGGAAATATTATTATTCGATCAATATATTGCAGTATATTGTTAAATGAGTTGGATAGTAATAATAAAGAGTAATTATTAGTTGTTTTTTTAAAATTGCTAGTTGACTTCAACGGTTCACGCAGTACCTTTGTAGTCCGAAATAAGTATATAAATGCAACAATCTCCCCAATTAAAAATGCAAACTGCCAATTAAATGAAAAACTCACCAAAATTAAACCTACCCCAAGCCCAAAGCTATAAAATAATTGGTAAGTAAGTATTTTGAGATATTGTAGTTTGATTCTAAATTCAACAGTTAAGTATGATCTAAGCATAGTTAGAACGGTTATAGATGTTAAAATAAATATATCTATATTACTTAGATTCTCTGCCATGTAATTTAGAAGTACGACTGTAAGAATAATATTAATAAAAGTAGAGTAAATCAAAAGAATAGAGAAGTCACCTTCTATATTCTTTTTACTATACTCTGTATAAAGCTTTAATCTTATATTATTTAATGAGCTACCAATTGCAACACCTATAATATTTACAATGCCCATTATTAGTAAGATTTCACCAAAAAAATCTGGTCCTTCTTTATTATTTAAGAATGGATAAACTAAAATTTGGAGTATTATGACCATAATTCCTGAACCAAATATATTAATAAAGAGATCCTTAAAAAACTTCTTATATTTTGATGAGATATTTAACATTAAACTTTCCCTCTGGAATTTTTAATCAAAAAGAGAAATGAAAGGCACTGTGGCTTCCATTCAAGTAATAAAATAGAGTTTTTTAGGTATAAAAACCTCACTAACACTCGGCAATACTCTGTTTAGCAATTTTTGAATAAGAAAATTCTTCTATTCCTTTTTCACTCGCAACTTCCTTCATGTTTGCTAGTACACTGGGATTCTCTAATAGGTATTCTATTTTTTCTTTAATTTCTTCCACTGTCCCATCATACAAAAATTCACAATTCCCCTCCAGATCAATATGGGATGTACCTTCCCAATACTTAACAATCAAAGGAATTCCTAGCCCTGCAACTTGTTCCCAAAAAACTGAATGTCGACCCGGGAATACAGCGATATCACTTGCTGCAAAAACTTCCATAGCGCTATAAGAATCTAACCATCCTAAGTACTGTATTTTTTCACCATCAACTAAATTGAAGAAATCCGTTTTTAATTCCTCAATCACCGAGCCAAAAACTAATAACTTTATTTGTTTATTTTCTATATTTTTGATGGCCTCCATTAACTGTAAGGATTGTTTTTTAGCAAAATCAATCTTACCTCCGGTTACAATTAGAAAGTCACCATTATTAATATTGTTTCTAGTTCTTATATCTTCATTATTTATTTTATAATTTATATTATCTCTTATCTCATCATCCACACCTAATGGTAAAAGATCAATTTTACTTTCAGGCAATTTGTAGACTGTTTTTAAAAATTCGCACCTGGCTGGTAACACACCAAAAAACTTCACAACATGGGGTTCAATTTTAGAGGCGCATTTTCTCCAGATAATTTCATGTAATATCTTCTTAGAAAACCAGTTGGTTGCACTATTTGAAAAATCTGCATGATTATCAACAAATACTCTAACATTAGGGTTCTCACTGCAAAAGCTAGCGATTTTTTTCACATCTAAAAACTGCAAACCATGAATAAATAGTACATCTGGTTTCTGTTCTTTTATGGTTTTAATGAGATTTGGATATTGAACAAACTTGTTGTGAGGGTGTTTATTATTACGAGCATCCAATCTAATAACCCTTATTCCATCATTATTTACGTAATTAATCTTAGTACTTTTAACTATGTCAGCATCTTTATCTCTAATATATTTAGAAGTTATCACTGTAACTTCGTTGCCTAGCTTTTTTTGATATTTGGGTAAAAGGTTATCTTGATAACTCCATCCATCTGTTACTATTGAACGAAGACATATATTCACAACTTTAATATTACTCACTCCTCTCCCTTTCCTCAAAAACTAGTACACCCATAGTATGAAATCCTGTTAGAAACTGATTTTTTGTCATAATTTAAGCGTTGAATGATTCCCACAAAAAAACAAAAGAATGTGAAATAAACAGTCATTCCTTGTAAAATTGGTTCAAATACAAAACAGACAAAAAAGGCAGAAAAAATGGAAATCATTAATCCTCTCACAATCTTAGGGTGATTATTAGTACTGAACTTGTACAAACTTATTACTGCGATCGTTGTTAAGAATAAGAGCAATATAAAAGGTAACACGCCGCCCTCGTACCCCACATCCAGCCATAAATTGTGCGCGAAGTTCAGGCTCATGTCAGTCTGTTTTCCTCCTAATGGGTTCTCAAACATCCCAAATAATGCTTCACGCCATGCAAGAAACCGAGGATCTTCACTCATCTGAGAGGATACCATTCTCTGCCAAAAAGCATTATTTTCCCCAAAAGTAATGTTATTTATACCAATATTGCTCATAAAAACAGCTAATACCAAACTACACCAAATTCCGAGGATCATTAATATTTTTCCTATTGTAAATTTAAAAACAAAAGCATAAACAAAAATCGTAGATACAACTACAACCATAGCACTTGTTCTATTTAATAGAGTTAAAGATACATATACCGACAAAATAAAACAGATCAGCAAGATAAATTTCATTGCCTTCACTTTAACTTTATCAACTGACTTTATAAACACTAAAGGAATTGAAGCCAAACTAAATGAAAGTAACGCATTAATTAATGTGGAAGCATATTGAGTATTTCCCCAAATACTAACCACATAACGTCCGTTTTCCAGAATATATGAATTTATATCTCCATATAAGTATGTGGTTTTTACCAAAGAAAAAAAACTAAACAATGTAGTAGATACAATCAAAGTTATTGTAAATAAAATTGTTTTTTTATAATTAAGATCCTTCATGACTAATTTATGTCCCAATAAAAAGAGACAGGCAGGGAAAATAGCTTTCCCTATATTTGCGCTCGTTGAACCGATGCTATGGGTTAATAATAAGTACGCATATAAAAACCCAAAACACACTATTACATAAAAAGTCAGCCAAAACTCTCTCGTGAATTCATTTTTTATAATATAAATTACTACTACCGGTATGAACAATGCAGGTATTATATTTCCGATGTTAAGAAAATTTGTCGCATACGCACCAAGTAGAACGGCAAAAATCAATTCCTTATTGGATACAATGTTTAATCGTTTCTCTCCCAAATCTACCTTCTCCTTTTTATTTCTCCCATTTAACAACACACTCTAAATGGTTAAGATAAGGAAAAATCAGCGTTTTTCACTTTCCACCCTTGGGCTATCGACAATATAAAATGAACTTATTTTACACCCTTGGTCAACACCGGTTGTTGAAATCAAATAAACATTTTCATTAAATACAAATTGTGAAGTTATGAAGTTTCACAAATTATATCAACTTAATTTCAAACAGGTAAAAAAACGCCTATCCAAACGGCACAATTTTTAAAGCCACTTTTTATTGGTTTTTTGCTAAGTTCCTTAAGTTTGTATAAAATCTATTCCTTCTTTTTTGAAGCGTATCTGAAGTATAGCTTAAAGAGTTTAATAAATTTTCTTCACTCATCTTATTTAGGGACTCGGGATTCTCTATTAATGTTTTTATTTTGTCTACATATGCATCTACATTTTGATAATCAACTAGATAATCCTTTTTCAAGAGTTCAGGAATTCCATTTACAGGTGAGGATAAACATGGTAATCCGGTTGCCATAGCTTCAATTATAGCCCTAGGTAACCCCTCAGCTTTCGTAGGAAATATAAAAATGTCACTTTCTAACAAAAAACGTCTTACTTCTAGAGGATCAGATAATAGACCAGTAAAACTTATATATTTTTCCATTCCCATATCTCTACACATTTTCTCGTAGTATGGTCTCTTACTTCCATCTCCTATAAATGTAACCTCTATATTATAATTAAGTTCTCTTAGCTTTTTTGCAGCTTTAATAACAGTGGTGTGTCCTTTATTATCATTATTAATACTATTCGCAGTATGAACAATTTTAAATTTATCATTTTTTGTAAAGTCTTTAGGGAGTCCAAGATACTCTTTTGGCAGATCAATAGTAGAATAATGACTTGTAAATCTTTCTTTATCCTTAGTCTTGATAGTATGAGGGTACTCGTTTTGCAAATAAGATTTAGTCACGTAAGAAACACCATTAGCCGACTTGACTGCTTTTTTTAGTTTTCTTGTATAAATTAACTTAGCTAACTTGTTTTCTGAATATGCATATGCAGGATCCGCAACGACTTCTAATGCATAAGGTTTACCTGTCTTTTTAAAATAATCCAAAACCATGAATGCAGCGACTGAAGGTAACCTAATTAGAGCACAGTCAGCACCTTTTATTGCTTCCTTTGCTCCATCTCGAAAAGAAAAGTAGTTGGTAATATATTGTTTCATACCTCTCATGTATGGTAATTCAGCAACACCTACATTTGGTCCGTCTACTTGAAGATAGCCTTCCACATCAGCATACTTAGCATCCTTGCACCTGGATACAATAATCACTTTATTAAAGACACTTGTGTAACGAGTCCAAAACTTATAGCCATAAATAGTTTTGCACCAATAATTTCCATCTGGTGTTCTTAAGAATAACGAATCTGCTGCAACTAAAAGCTTCATTTTATTTCCTCCATACAATCCCATTTACATAATCTGTATAGGATAAAAGTATTCTCAGGACCTTTTCCGAGACATTAGGCATACTATAGTCACTCACTAGTCTCATTGTGTTTTTTTCTTGGCCCTCAATTACTTTTAACCCTTGTAAAATACGTTCTTTCTTCAAACCAACCATTGTAACTGCTGCTTCCTCCATCGCCTCAGGCCTTTCATGAGCTTCTCTAATATTGATTGCCCTAAAGCCTAGAATCGAAGATTCCTCACTTATGGTTCCACTATCACTAAGTACAGCTTTAGCTTTTGTTTGAAGCTTAACATAATCATTAAAGCCTAGTGGCTTCATTGTCTTAACGAGGGGATGAAACTTTATACCCTTAGCATCTATCATATTTTGGGTTCTCGGATGCGTACTAATAATTACCGGTTGCTGATATTCTTCTGCAATAACATTCAGACTATCAACTAGATTCAAGAAACTCTTTTCTGAATTTATGTTTTCTTCCCTATGGGCAGAAACTACAAAATACTTCTCTTCTTTAAGATTAAATCTCTCCAAAACATCAGAAGCTTCAATTGATTCCTTCCTGGAATTAAGTACTTCAAACATCGGGCTACCTGTTTTAATAATTCTGTCAGCTGGTAGACCCTCTCTTAACAGGTATTCTCTGGCAATATCACTATAGGTAAGATTAATATCTGCAGTATGATCTACAATCTTTCTATTTGTTTCTTCAGGAACTCTCTGATCAAAGCATCTGTTGCCTGCTTCCATATGGAAGATTGGAATCTGTCTTCTCTTGGCTGCAATAGCACACAGGCAGCTGTTTGTATCTCCGAGAACGAGAAATGCCTCAGGATTAACTTCTTCCAAAATAGGATCAATTTTCACCAGTATATTTCCTATCGTTTCTACCGCTGTTCCGGTAGCAGCATTTAGAAAATAGTCCGGCTTCTTCAGACCAAAGTCTTTAAAGAACACTTCATTTAGTTCATAATCGTAGTTTTGTCCTGTATGAACGAGCGTGTGATCAATTGCTTCAGATTCTTCCAATTTATGAATAACAGCTGATAAACGGATAATTTCCGGTCTTGTACCAACTACAGTCATTACTTTTAACTTTTTCACTCATTAAACCTCCAAATAATAGGTATCCGGTGTTTCCGGATCAAAATACTCATTTGCCCACATCACGGTCACCATATCGTCATCGCCAAGATTTTCGATATTATGTGTGTAGCCAGTAGGAATATCGACAACTTCCAGCTTTTCTCCGCTCACAAAGTATTCAATAACTTCGTCCGAATCAATTTTTCTGAATCGAATAACGCCACTCCCACTTACCACAAGAAACTTCTCATTCTTCGTATGGTGCCAGTGATTCCCCTTCGTAATCCCAGGCTTTGAAACATTTACGGAAACCTGGCCTCGATCCGGTGTTTTAATAAACTCGGTAAAAGATCCTCTATGATCCACGTTCATCTTAAGATCATAGCTGAACTGATCTTCAGGGAGATAACTGAGATATGTACTATACAGCTTCTTTGTAAATGCATCGGCCATATGCGGAATCGAACGTTCTTCTCTGCTCTTCTTAAAGGATTCTATTAACTTTACAATTTTCCCCAGATAAACAGTATGAACAGTTGGTATTTCATAATGAACACCAATCTTGTTTGCATTCCCTTGTAAAGCTTCAATAAGTTCATTGATTACGTCATCAATATAAACCAGTTGCATAGTTACATCAGGGTCATTCACTGTGATTGGGAGATCTCTCGCAACGTTGTGACAAAACGTTGCTACTGCGCTGTTATAATTCGGTCTGCACCATTTGCCAAATACGTTTTGCAGGCGGTAAATCAGTACTTCAGCACCAGTGTCCTTACTGTAATCGAATAGAAGTTCCTCTCCTGCTTTTTTACTCTTTCCATAAGGGTTATCACGTTCAGCCTGAATGGAGGAGGAGATCATAACAGGACAGGTATTATTATGCTTTTTCAATCCGTGAAGAAGCTTAGAAGTGAAACCATAGTTTCCTTCCATAAAATCTGATTCATTCTGTGGGCGGTTTACACCGGCAAGGTGGAAGACAAAATCAGCCTTCTTACAGTACTCATCCAGTAGCTCCGCGTCTGTTTCCCTGCTGTATTCCAGGATGGAAGTATATTCTCTGTTTTTCAGTTCAGCAATCAGATTTTTTGCGATAAATCCTTTTGCTCCCGTTATCAGGATGTTCATGCCTTCCACCCTTTCAGCTCTTCCTGTACGTATTCCAGTTCAAGCAATCTCTTTTTGACAAGCTCAACATTTAACCGGTGGGTATTGTGAGAGTTATATTCCTCTTCCGTGGAGAGCTGTTCGTCCCCTTCCACGAAATATTTATCATAATTCAGATCCCGCTTATCTGCAGGTACTTTATAGAACCCGCCAAGGTCTTCTGCAACAACATGCTCTTCTCTGGTGAGGAGTGTTTCATAAAGCTTTTCTCCGTGGCGTGTACCAATTACTTTTATTTCATTGTCCGCTTCAAACAGTTCCTTAACTGCCTGGGCAAGGTCAATGATTGTAGATGCAGGCGCTTTCTGCACCATAATATCCCCGGCTTCTGCATTTTCAAATGCAAATACCACAAGTTCCACAGCTTCTTCAAGGCTCATGAGGAATCTCGTCATATTAGGGTCTGTCACTGTCAGTGGATCCCCACTTTTTATTTGCTCGATAAAGAGAGGAATGACAGAACCTCTGGACGCCATCACATTTCCGTATCTTGTTCCGCAGATGAGTGTTTTTTCCTGATCAACAGTCTGGGCTTTAGCAACAAACACCTTTTCCATCATTGCTTTTGAAATCCCCATCGCGTTAATCGGATAGGCTGCTTTGTCAGTTGAAAGGCAAATGACCTTTTCTATGCCGCACTCTATTGCTGCATTTAGTACGTTTTCTGTTCCAATTACATTTGTTTTAACAGCTTCAAGCGGAAAAAACTCACACGAAGGAACCTGTTTTAAAGCAGCTGCGTGAAAAATATAATCCACTCCGTGCATAGCGTTTTTGACACTTTCCTTATCCCTTACATTTCCAAGATAAAACTTAAGTTTATTGTTTTTATATTGCTTTCTCATATCATCCTGCTTTTTTTCATCACGTGAAAAAATGCGTATTTCTTTTATATCAGTTTCAAGAAAGCGGTTCATAACGGCGTTTCCGAATGAGCCAGTTCCCCCAGTTATTAAAAGTGTTTTTCCTTCAAACAATTTTTTCTCCCCCAAGTTTCAGTTCTTCATTAAATTTTTGATCCATATGATCTAAAAGCTTTTCCTTATTAAAGTTAGAATCGTAGTATCGCTTGGCATTATGGCCAAGCTGATTAAGATCTGCATCATTTAGTTCAGCTATCCTGAGCAAATTTTCAGCCAGACTTTCTGCATTTCCCGCTTCACTACAGAATCCACTTTCTGACTCATTTATTATCCGCTTTACTTCACCATCTGCTGAAGCGATGATCGGGGCACCGCAAGCCATGTAGGATTGCAGCTTTGCAGGAATTGTCATCTCAAACAACCGGTTATTCGTTAAACACAAAAAAGCAGCATCACTTGCTGCCATAAATTCCGGTATTCTGGTTGCCGGCTGCCGCGGTATAAAATTAAACATTTCTCTTACGTTTCTCTTCTCAACTTCGCTTATCAGCTCGTTTTTGTACCTGCCGTCTCCAACGACATTGAACCGAATGTTTCTCTTTTTTTGTTTAAGAATCTCAGCCGTTTTCGGCAAAATATCCAATCCCTGAGCGTTTCCAATGTTGCCCGCAAAGATAACATTAAACGCATTATCATCGGGAATTTCGCTTATTGATGTGCTTTCCAGTTTTTCATAAAAGTCTTCAGCATATTGAGGCCAAAATTCAATTTTATGATCAGGCACTCCGCGCTGCTGGATTGATCTCACAAAGCTCTTAGAAGTAGCAAAGATTCTGTCGCAGTTACGGTATATATAATTTACCATCTTTTCAATGGGGCCAATGATCTTCCTGTTAGTGATACCTGTTACGATTTCAACGTTTTCAGGCCACAAGTCCTGGACATATAAATAACAAGGGATGTTCCGTTTCTTTGCATACCAGACCCCCGGAAGCGCCTGAGTCATTGGTGATACCTCAAAAATAAACACATGATCGGCCTTAACTCTGGTAAACAGCTTCCACAAATAGCCGGAGATCACAAAAGACAGGTAATTCATTGCCAGAAACAGTGAGTTATTCCCTCTTGGGATTATTGGAAGTCTAATGATTTCCATCCCTTTGTAATTCTCTTTCCGACGCTTGAAGAAATTGTACCCTTTAAAAAACTTTCCATGAGGATAATTTGGAATACCAGTAACCACAGTGACCTTGTATCCTCGTTCCACCCATTCTTCACACATATCATTAATGCGAAATTGCTCTGGGTAAAAGTATTGAGAAATCACAAGTATATGCTTTTTCACTCTTCTCCCACCCACTTTACTTTTTTTCAGTTAACTCAACTGACTCTTTTAACGTTCTTATCTGGTAATCATCTTTATATGTGCTCATTTTCTGATCATAAACAAAATCTCCGAATACCTTCGCAAAGATTCCAACCTTCCCTCTGAGTGGAAGCAAAATGGGATTAAACACCTTGGTCAACTTAATTTTTTTACCGTGTGAGGCAGCAATCAGATTTACCAGTTGACTGGTTTTTACAAACTCTCTGTTTTGAGGAAAGAAAAGCCCCTTATCTTCATTCAAGATAATTAACTTTATGAATTCACATAAATTGTCCACATAGAGCATGCTTCTCTGATTTTGAATATTGGGGAAAACAGGTAACTTACGTGCTGCCTTGGAAAGTCGAGGGTAATTCCCTTTTGAGCCTGCCCCATAAATCATCGGCGGTCTGACAATCGCAACCTTAAATGCTTTATCTTCAAGTCGCGTAAGACCTTTTTCAGCCTGAAGTTTACTGTCACCATAAAAATCCGAGGGTGAAGGTTCTGTTTCATTGGTAATTACCTCGCTAAAACTTTTACCCTGTCCGTAAACAATAATACTGCTCATAAAAATGAACTGCTTAACACCTTCATTTTTTGCCTTCGCAGCAATGTTAACAGTTAGATCCCTGTTTACTTGATAATACCTATCCTTCATTTTAGGGTCTGAGGATACATGAGCAATCCCAGCAAGGTGAAGGACCGCATCATACTGTGAGAAGTCCTGTTTCTTCCACGAATCTCCTCTAACACTCATTTTGGTTAACTGGATTTCTTCACTGTTCAATGTCCATTGCTTAAATTTATTGGCGATGTAGCTTTTTTCGCCTGTTACAAGCACCTTTTTCATTTATAAGCGCTCTCCTCTTTTTGGGCTGTAGTTTTGTTACCAGTCCCACCTTCTTTAACACCATCGCTTTTAGCAACACTAACGAAAGTTCCGAAAAAGCATTTTGTGTCCATGCTCAAACCAATATTTTCCACGTATTCTCCATCCAACCGAGCTTTCACAACTATCGGCAGTTCGTCTCGTCCATTGATCTGAGCCCAACCGGTAAGCCCTGGTGGCACATTATTAGCCCCATACTTGTCACGCTCTTTGATGAGGTCATATTGGTTCCACAATGGGGGACGGGGACCGATAATGCTCATCTGACCCACAAAAATGTTCCAAATCTGAGGCAGCTCATCAAGACTGGTTTTTCTGAGGAATTTGCCCATCCTTGTGATATACTGCTCGGGGTTATTCAGCAGGTGAGTAGGTGTATCTTTAGGTGTGTCAATACGCATCGTTCTGAACTTAAGAATTTTAAAGTGTGTTTTGTGGATCCCCACTCGTTTCTGTTTAAACAGTACCGGACCCTTAGAATCGATCTTGATGGCCAGAATAAGAAGGAGAAAAACAGGAGCCAGTATTACAAGACCGATAAACGAAAGCGTAATATCTATAAGTCTTTTGACTTTCATATACATAGTAGAACACCTCTTTGTTTAGTTAGTAAGGACTTAATTGAAACTGCACGCTTCAAGTAACTGCTTACTATAACAAAATGAAGGAAAACCTTGAGGAAGTTTTTTCTCTCAAGGTTCACCTGCTTTATACTTTTTGTTTGTGCGCTTCCATTGCTGTTTCCAAATACTTCAGTAGATCACCTTTTATCTCTTCATTTTGAAGAGCAAACTCGATCGTTGTTTTTACAAAGCCGAATTTCTCTCCAACATCATACCTTGTGCCTTCAAAATCATAAGCAAACACCCGCTGGATCTCATTCAGCTTCTGAATCGCATCCGTCAGTTGCACTTCACCACCGGCACCCTTTTCCTGCTTATCCAAGTACATGAAGATTTCAGGTGTAAGGATATATCTGCCCATAATTGCAAGGTTGGATGGGGCTGTTCCTTTTGCCGGCTTTTCCACGAACTTGCTTACGCTGTGGCGGCGGCCGATCTGATTAATTGGATCAACAATTCCATATCGGTGTGTCTGTTCTTCAGGCACAGTCTGGACACCAATAACTGAAGCAAGTGTCTCTTCGTACTGATCCATCAGCTGACGGAGGCATGGTTTTTCTGCTTCAACAATATCATCACCCAGTAGTACTGCAAACGGCTCATCCCCGATAAACTTACGTGCACACCATACTGCGTGCCCTAATCCTTTAGGCTCTTTCTGGCGTATGTAATGGATGTCTACCATTTTTGAAGAATACTGAACTTTTTCAAGGAGTTCTGTCTTCCCTTTTTCAAACAAATTCTGCTCAAGTTCAAACGCATGATCGAAGTGATCCTCGATTGCCCGCTTGCCTTTACCTGTTACGATAATGATATCTTCAATGCCGGATTTGACAGCTTCCTCGACGATGTACTGGATCGTCGGCTTGTCCACGATCGGCAGCATTTCCTTCGGCATCGCTTTAGTTGCCGGCAAAAAACGTGTACCTAACCCTGCTGCCGGAATAATTGCCTTTCTTACCTTCTGCAAAACGTTCACCCTTCCCCCATTTATTTCACTAACGATAGATGTCTTTCTTCCATATTAAAGTGAGCCAGATCAAGTGTACGATCCCGAAGGTTTTTCACTGTATAGGACTCAAACATTTCAGTGAAGTGATAAATCACGTCCATATCAACCGGCGGTGTTTTCCCTCTGTAAATCATCGGATAGATTTGTTCTTCGTGTACTTCGTCTTTCCCCAGAAGCTCTTCGAACAACTTTTCTCCTGGTCTCATACCGGAATACTTGATCTTGATGTCTTCCTCCGTAAACCCAGACAGACGGATCAGGTTTTTAGCCAGGTCCACGATCCGTACCGGTTCACCCATATCGAGAACGAATACTTCTCCGCCTTCTGCAAGGGATCCGGCCTGAAGGACTAGCCTTGAAGCTTCTGGTATCGTCATGAAGTAACGAGTCATCTCAGGATGTGTAACCGTTACAGGTCCGCCGGCTTCGATCTGCTTTTTAAACAGCGGAATCACACTTCCGCGGCTGCCGAGGACGTTACCGAAACGCACGGCAACGAACTTTGTATCGCTGATCGTATCCATATGCTGCACAACCATTTCCGCAATCCGCTTCGTTGACCCCATTACGCTCGTTGGATTCACCGCTTTATCAGTGGAGACCATTACAAAGGAGCTAACATCGTAAGCATCCGCCGCTTCCGCTACATTCTTTGTTCCGATCACGTTGTTTTTCACCGCTTCGTGCGGGTTACGCTCCATGAGCGGAACGTGCTTGTGCGCTGCTGCGTGGTAGACAACGTCAGGCTCGTACTTTTCCATCACATCAAAAATCCTCTCCCGATCCTGTACGTCGGCAATCTCTGGTTCAACAGTAATATCCGGGAATTTCACTTTCAATTCCATGTCGATTCCATATATGCTGTTCTCCCCGTGGCCGAGCAGGATGATCTTTCCTGGAGAGAATCGACAAATCTGGCGGCATACTTCCGAGCCAATTGACCCGCCGGCACCTGTCACCATAATCGTTTTTCCGGTCAGCTTGTTTGAGATCGTATCCACGTCCAGTTCCACCGGTTCGCGACCGAGGAGATCTTCCACCTGAACGTCACGGACCTGGTTGACAGATACACGGCCACTCATAATATCTTCAATGGCGGGCATGATCTGGGTTTTTACTTTCGTTTCGGAACACTTTTCAAAGACAGTGTTCAGTTCTTTTTTCGACATGGATGGTATGGCGATGACAATGTGCTCGATGTTTTTATCCTCTACCAACTCCGGAATCAAGTCTGTCTCACCGACAACTGGGCAGCCCATGATCTCCAGGTTGTGCTTGGAGCGGTCGTCATCCACGAAGGCGACCGGTTCGAGCTCGGACATTTCACTCTGCTTCAGCTGCCTGGCCACCATCGTGCCCCCGTTTCCGGCACCGATCACGAGTGTGCGTTTTTTGTCTGTACGCATCGTCACTTTCGAGTCACGGTAAAGTCTCCAGGAGAAGCGGGAAGCCCCGATTAAGAGAATATGAAGCATCCACGTAACAAGAAGCGTTCGAATGAAGAGCCCCTGATAGGCAATCAAAAGCATAATGCCGACAACCACAATAGATAACGTGATCGCTTTGAAAATGGCGCTCAGTTCCTGAATGCTCGCATACTGCCAGACGCGCTGATAGAGTTTAAAGTAATAGGCAAATATATGATGACTGATTAATAATGCAACAGAACTGGCCACTATGACCGTCGGCACCATCTCCGAGCTCGCGCTCAGCATCCAGTACCCCACATAGATCGAGAACATGACAATGATCGAATCCACTGTCATCAGTAACCCTAACCTGGTTTTGTAACTCATCCTGGTCGCCCCCCTTGTTCTTATTGTTGAAAAGTAGTAACCGATCATTACTCTGGAGTGGAATAACGATGGGTTACTGCTTTTCCTGAATAGACTTTCTTATATATGTAGAAACAGGCATTCAACCTGACCTCACACCCCACCGGTGACAACAAATGTCTAAGGTTGTTCACTATAATGAACGAACCCACAGCGTGGCCGAGTACCTCCGTTGATAAAGGTGAGGAGGCATTACCTGAATGTCATCGTTTTGTAATACTTTTATGCTCATAAAGCTGACACTTAAAACGAAAGTAGTATAATACAGATAATAGGCATACAAAGTACTTATTTATTTCTGGTCTCAAAATAAACCTAGAAATCTTTTCTGCTTCACTTTTTCCGGCGGCTCGATCATTACCTGCTGGTTTTTGACGAGCAGTTCGGCGTTTTCCTGAAAATAATAGCGGGCGCTCGTCCCGAACTCGTCTTCGATCGCGTCGTAGGCTTCTCTCATACAGAAAGGCCTGTTGACCGTGTCGTGAGCGTCACTTGCGATAAAGTGAGCCAGATTCGCATCGATCAGATCCTCGGACAGCCGTTTGATCTTTTTTCCGAAACGTCCGGTTACGGAAGCTGCGGTTACCTGCGTCAGGCAGCCGTTGCGGACGAGTTCATAAAGCCGGTCCGGGTCTTTCATGACCGCTTTGTTTCGTTCAGGATGAACGATGACCGGAACTAGTCCTTTTTCCTGTTGGATACTGTACAAAAGTCGTATCGCGTATCTAGGTATTTCGTTGGAGGGGAACTCCACAAAAAAATACCTCGATCCGTTAAGTGTGAGGATATTCCTGTTTTCGTAGTCTTTGATTAGATCTCCGTTCAGGCGGATTTCCTGCCCTGGAAGGACCGTCAGATCGATTCCGTTCTCCTGAAGAAGGTGGTTTAACCGTGCTGTGCTTTCAAGCACACGATCACCGGCATTGGAATAGCTCGGGTGTTTATGATGGGGCGTGGCTACGATCGTACGAATCCCTTCCTGCACGGCAGCCTGTGCCATCGTAAGTGCTTCCGCCTCATTCGAGGGGCCATCATCCAGATTCGACAAAATATGACAGTGTATGTCGAACATAAAAGCATCCCCTTTCGTCTGCTTGTTGTTTTTTGTCTGAAACAGCGTCTCAGCGTTTACAACCCCGTTGGAAAGGGGATACTCTAGTAATCTGTGATGTTAGTTTTCACCATAATAATAGTAGTAGCTGTTATCGTCCATTTTACGGTCGTTCAATACGGTACCAATCACGTTGGCATTCGCTTTTTTCAATGCATTTACGGCTTTCACGGCCGTTTCTCTTTCTGTTTTTCCGCTACGGAGCACGAAGATCACGCCGTCTGTGAGGCTGCTGAGCACCTGGGCGTCTGTGACCAAGTTAACCGGCGGAGCGTCAAACAGAATATAGTCATACTGCTGATCGGCTTCGTCAAGGAATCGCGCCATCGCTTTTGATCCGAGCAGTTCACTCGGATTTGGCGGCACAGGTCCGGATGACAGGACATCGAGATCCTCAATTCCGGAATTCTGCACCACGTCAAGAAACCGTTTCGAACGGGTCAGCACACTCGTAAGACCCATTGTGTTATTGAGCTGGAATGTAAAATGCACGGTTGGCTTCCGCATGTCCGAATCCACGAGAAGCACCCGGTTTCCCTGCTGGGCAAGGACTACACCTAGGTTGGCGATCACCGTCGACTTCCCTTCAGCCGGACCGCTTGATGCAATTAGAATCTTCTTAATATTTTTATCCACAGAAGCAAACTGAATGTTTGTTCTCAGTGTTCGGAACTGCTCTGTTACCGGTGATTTCTGTGAATGATAGGCAATCAGACTACGCTGCTTGTCTGTTAACTGATCTTTTTGTTTACGTCTACGCGCCAAGGTTTCCACGTCCCGTTCTGCTGAGTCTCGAATCGTCATCCCGCAGCTCTTTTACGTCCACGGTTTTTATGTCGATTGGGGCAATGCTTGCCAGTACCGGCAGGCCGAGTGCCTCTTCCACCCCTTCTTCGTCTTTCAGCGTATTATCCAAAAACTCGAGCAGGAATGCCAGTCCCACAGCACCCATCATGCCGACCACAAAGGCAATGGCCATGTTCAAAGTCGGATTCGGGCTGATCGGTGAAGGATTTTCCGACAGTTCCGCACTTGAGAGAATCGATACGTTGTCCACATTCATGAGCTCCACAATATCTCTCTGAAATACTAGGGCTATCGTATTGGCCAGTTCAACAGCCTGTGCCGGATCTTCACTTTCCACTCTAATGCTAACCACCTGGGAGTCGTTATGGCTGTTTACCGAAACCATATTTCGAATTTGACTGACAGAAGCATTAATTCCCGTCTCTTCAATAACAGGATCGAGAATTCTAGGAGATATAATAATTTCATTATATGTATTTATAAGTTCCAGATTGGTTCTGACATCTGCTGAAGTAGTTGTGTTTGTTTCATCGTAAGTCTTGTTGACAAGGATTTGTGTCGAAGACTGGTACATCGGAGTGAGTAGAAAATAGGAGACTAGTGCGCTGACGGCGACTGCGGCTGCCGTAATTCCTATGATCAGCACGAGTCTTTTTTTAAGAGTCTGAAAAATATCCTTTAAACTTATCGTTTCTTCCATATTTAGTTCCCGCTTCCTTCCTATGTTTTCCTCCATTTATCATAAATGCTAAGGCAAGTTCTGTAAATCCCTTTTTGAGGAAAAAGTCTTATAGAAAAGTCCCATTTTGTAGAAAACGCTTACTTAAAGTCGAATGCGCTCTACCAAGTATATTGTGGTTTAATGTGTAAAAAGCCTATACCCTAAGGGTATTTTGCTTATTGTCGTTTCCGTAGATTGACACTATAATCAAGATATATCTATTTTGAAGGAGAAAAAAAAATGAAAAAGTTTTTTTTAATCACCGGTCTTATTATGCTGCTTATCATCGGATCGATTGCAGGATACGGCTTTTACATGTATCAGAGCGTCCAGGGCACCGTTAACAATCAGATGCATGTAGATGTCGATCGCGAAAAATCAGAAAAGCGCGAACTCGAAGTAGACATCGAAGAAAAGGAACCCCTCTCCTTCCTGCTCCTCGGAGTGGACACGGACGAAGTCCGGGGTGAACGCGGACGAACCGATACGATTATGGTCGTCACTGTTAACCCGTCAGATGAGAGTATGAAAATGCTAAGCATCCCACGGGATACACGTACCGAAATGGTCGGACGGGACTTTGACGACAAGATCAACCATGCCTACGCCTTCGGTGGACCTGAAATGGCCATGGCAACAGTCGAGAACTTTCTCGATATTCCGATCGACTACTTTATGACCGTCAACATGGACGGCTTTCAGGAAATGGTTGATGCTCTTGGCGGTGTTACTGTAAACAACAGCTTCGCCTTCCGCCAGAATTCCTATGAGTTCGCCGAAGGCGAAATCCAGCTGGACGGCTCACAGGCACTTGCCTACACCAGGATGAGAAACAGCGATCCGCAGGGTGACCTGGGCCGAAACGCCCGTCAGCGTGAAGTTCTGACAGCCATGATCCATGAAGGAGCACACTTTTCTTCTATTACAAGAGCTGGTGACATTTTAGACGCACTCGGCAACAACATTCGCACAGACCTGACGTTTGATAAGATGGTGAAAATCCAGTCGAACTACCGCGAAGCCCGCCACAACTCGGAAACACTCGAAATCGCCGGTTCCGGCTCCCGAATCGACAACGTCTGGTACTACATCGTAGATGAAGACGAACGCCAGCGCGTGTCCGGTGAACTGCGCACCCACCTCGGCCTGAATGACGACCAGGTTGTCGTAAACGATGCAGAGGAAGATGAAGAATCTTAATACGATAGCGTAAAGGTGTCCCGGAGCCGGGGCACTTTTTTTAGGTTTGGATCGATTTCCGCTCACTGCCCGCCCTTTTCGCGGTCGGTTCGGGAGCCTCCTCGTCGCTTTGCTTCTGCGGGGTCTCCCCTGAACGCGCTTTTCCCGCAGGAGTGGCGCGCGTTCGCTCCAATCAATAGATGCTGAACTAACTGGATCTCTTACTGTTAAATATCGTACGCGACATCTGTCTTTCACCATTGCATTGATGAAGCGGAAGGCGGCGACTCCTGCGGGAATTGCATTAACCGAAGACCCCGCAGGGCGCCTTTCCCGAGGAGGCTGAGGTAATGCCCGCGGTAAGCGTCCGCCTGCAGCGGAATCACCACGCTTCTTTACAGTCTATGTACCGGAAGGTACTTGTTTGTAATGACCCTCTCTCCGCAGTCCCACTTACTCCTCCGACTCAGCTGCGTAAAAGAAGTCCCGATCACCAAATGGCAACCGGGACTGTCGTATACCTTGTTTTCTTATTCCACTGCGTAGCGCATGTCGTTGATGACGTTGTCGCTCAGCTGGCCGCCGATGACGTAGAGGCTGCCTGCGCCTGAGCCGTTGAAGTAGCTGCCCACTTCGTTTGAAAGAGAGCTTCCGGCTAGTGCGAGCGGCAGGTCGGCTGCAGCTGCGAGCGGTGCGGCTGCGAGTGCATCTGGGAAGTCGCCTCCGGTCGTAAGAACGACCGCGTCGGTAGTCAGGCCGCTTCCATAGAAGTACTGTAGCAGCGCCGCGTTCGTGCCGTATCGGTTCGCACCGGCAAGACGTGTCGTGCTAGCTGCGGCTGCCTGTACCTGAGCTTCGATCTGGCTGCTCACGGCTGCTTCACCGCCTACGATAAAGGCATCCTGGCCGTTAAGAAGAGCAGCGCCGCCGTCACGGAGGCTGCCGTTTGTCAGGATGATCCCGAAGTTTTCGCCTGCTGCGATTGGTGCGGCAGCAAGAGCGTCAGGGAAATCCATACCGGAGGCCACAAAGTAGCCGTCCACGTTCGTAAGCTGTTCATTAATAAGCTGGTTCGTTTCCAGGCGGTTGGACCCGCTGATGCGCTCCACCTGGCTGATGTTTGTGTTCATAAGGTTCGCTTCCACGTTCGGGCTGATGGCGTTTTCGCCGCCGATGATGACAGCACGGTCAGCGCCGAGGCGGTTGATTTCAGATGCGAGTGTGCTCGGAAGGCGGTCGCTTCGAGTAAGGAGGATCGGAGCGTCGCCGTATTCAGCGGCAAGCGGGCCGGCTGAGAGCGCGTCAGCTGCTTCTGAACCTGTTGCGATAATGACGGTTTTGTCAGAATGATTTGTTGGGAATCCGTTCGGATACATCTGCTTGGATACTTCCACTGATGTCTGGAAGCGGTCAGCGCCGGAGAGCATATGAACATCAACGTTCGGTTCTGTCGGCTGCTGGATGTAGCGCTTCGCACCTACGTAGCGTGGTGCCCAGTAGGAATTGCTCATCGGTGTGATGATGACGCCCTGGGAGGCGGATGTGTGAATCATATTGCCGTTACCCATATAAAGGCCTGAGTGCGTTACCCCTGGGCGGCTTCCGGTATTTTCAAAGAATACGAGGTCGCCTGCCTGGAGCTCACTGTTTGAGATCGGCTGTCCTCCGTCGTACTGCTGCTGGGCGCTTCTCGGCAGTGTGATGCCGATCTGCTGGAATATGTACCAGAGGTAGCCTGAGCAGTCAAAGCCTGTGTTCGGATCCGTCCCTCCCCACAGGTACGGTGTTCCGATGTAGTTCTGTGAAATGTCAATAATGTCGTCGACCTGGCTTGCTTCTGTTCGTGACGGCTGGACCAGACTCGTGAGTACGAGTACGAGTGCCATCACGCTGATTAACCCTTTTCTCATTCTCCCTTCAACCCTCTTTCTTTCTCCCAATTTTTTGTCTTCTCTCTGTTTTCTCTTTTTTCTCTAGTATTCTCTCTCTTAAGTAAGGAAAGTAAGACGCTGTTACATTTATGCTGATGTCAGCTGACCGGGTTCCCCTTCCCGTCTGCTTCGATCAACCGATATTACTTTTGGACCAGATTGTAACAGTGCCTTTTGTAAAACAACGCTGAGTCTGTTTTTGTCCGGTGGTCCGGGCTCTCTCTTTTTTGCCATGGGCCGGTGCCGGTCAGCGTGAATTTTACAAATTTCTATTTAATCTACGTTTATTCTATAGAAATAGGGGGAAAGAAATCTAGGTTTAGAAGATTACGTTTTCGTTACAGCTTGTCATACTATCGTAAAAAACGACATAAAATGCCACGGTTGTGCGACTTTCTTTGAGGGATGGAAAAGAAATTAATTCTTTCCAAGTGTAACACTGGGATGAATTTTGCCGTCTTTGTCTGATAGAATGATGAAGTAGGACTTTTTTGCCCCTTTTTTTGCGAATTTAACATTTAGATTTCATTGTGACCGGGTAGGGGGATACTAAAGTTTCTTTCTTTCCCCATTAGTTTGCCCGGCGGTTCGAATAGTTGTGTGTGCATAATGATCAGTCATGATCGAGAAACGGAGGCCATTTATTGTGAATGAATTGCTCTATCTAGGAATCTTTGCTGTCCTGGTACTAGTCATGGGAGTTGTGGAGCACTACCGGATCAAGCAGCGAATCAACAAAATTCCGACGCGTGTCCTTATTAATGGAATACGGGGGAAATCGACCGTAACGCGCCTGATTGCCGGTATTCTTAAGGAAGACGGTCAGAAGGTTGTCGGAAAGACGACCGGGACGTCTGCCCGGATGTTTTACTGGGATCAGGAGGAAGAAGAGCCGATTGTCCGCGGACTGCAGGGGCCGAACATCAGCGAGCAGAAGCATATGGCGCGAAAAGTGGTTGACCGCGGCGCCGAAGCGTTTGTGAGTGAGTGTATGGCGGTTAATCCTGAGTACCAGAAGGTGTTTCAGGAGCATCTTGTAAAAGCGAATATCACGGTTATCGCGAACGTGATTGAGGACCACCTTGATGTGATGGGACCAACGCTTGATGATATTGCCGAGGCGTTCAGTTCGACGATTCCGCATAACGGCTACCTCATTATTCCGGAAACGGAGTATCAGCGTTATTTTGAACGCATCGCTCAAAAACGAAATACGAAAGTGATAGTGGCAGAAGAAAGTGTTGTGGACGAGGAATATCTGAAACAGTTCCCGTTCATGATTTTCCCTCAGAATGCCGCTCTTGCTCTTGGTGTAGCCGAGGCACTGGGCATTGACCGGGAGACTGCTCTTCGCGGGATGCTGACAGCGCCGGTGGATCCAGGTGCCATGCGTGTGCACCGGTTCGGGGAACCTGCCCGGCCGAAATACTTTTTTAACGGATTTGCGGCGAACGATGCTACTTCTACTTTGAGCATCTGGGACCGTGTGAAGGAGCTCGACTATCCGATGGAACACGGTACAATCATCATGAACTGCCGTGAAGACCGGATGGACCGGACGCTTCAGTTTGTGGATGATGTGCTGCCGCACTTTGATGCGAAGACGCTCATCCTGATCGGAAGCGGTGTTAGACCGATCCTGAATGCCCACAAAGAAGGCAAGCTTCCTTATGAGGAAGTGATTAATCTTGAGAAGCAGCCGGCTGAAACGGTGCTTGAGAAGCTTCAGGCGCTGCCGGGCGATTCGGTTATTTACGGTATTGGTAACATTAAAGGAAGCGGTGAAGATCTCGCTGAAGCGATTGAAGAGATCCGTCTGCTGGACGATGCGCGGCTTGAAGATTATAAACTCGAGAACGAGGATGCACCAGCGAAGGAAACAGTGTCTGGAGGATTACCTCCGCGGAGCCAGCGCTCCCGTGCAGCGAATCCGAATTATATTCAGACTCCGCTTAAGTAACAGACAAACCATTTAATTTCAGAACGTGAAGGAGATGTCGCCGCCGTGTTCGGTACAGACTTATATATTGCAATTGTATTGGGAGTTTTACTCAGTTTGGTGTACGTGGAAAAAACAGGTATCATGCCAGCCGGGCTAATCGTGCCCGGCTATATGGCGTTGATTTTTGATCACCTGATGGCCGTAGTGGTCGTTGCTATTATCAGTTTAATTACTTTCTTACTGGTTACTCAGGTGCTTGGGCGTCTGACCGTGTTATACGGACGCCGTAAGTTTGCTGCTATGCTTGTGGTCGGGGTGCTTCTGAAGATGAGCTTTGATTTCTTTTACCCCATGACCGCCTTTGAGACCTTCGAGCTTCGGGGGATCGGGGTTATTGTCCCCGGTCTGATAGCCAACACTATCCAGAAGCAGGGAGTTATACCGACGTTCAGTTCCACGCTTGTGATTTCGTTCTTAACTTTCGTACTAATCACAGCCTATCACTTGTTCTAGAGAGGGATCCGTTGTATGGAAAAGGAGAAAAAAGACTTTAAAGAACGTATGCGGGCCTGGACGATGCGCGAGCGGAAGAAAGCCCTGCCCCATTCGATTATTGCATTAGCTATTGTATTGCTTATTATGTTTACAGAACCGTTCTGGAACTCAGTAGATGTTCCTGAAAATACGCGCCCGGACAATGTGGAGCACAGAATTTCCATGGTCGGGGATATGATGACAGGCCGTCACGTGCAGGATGCAGCTGAGCAGGCCGGTGAGCCGCTGTCGCGGGTCTTCCGCTACACAGCGCCTTATTTTCATGAGTCGGACTACGTAACGGGGAACCTTGAGGTTCCGGTTATGGACGACAGGATGGATGATTTTGATGATCTATTGGATGAATATGAGTTTGATAAACTGATTCACCTGTATGGCCCGCTCGGTACGATTGAAGCTCTGCAGTATGCAGGGTTTGACTCGGTTAACTTTGCGAATAACCATACGCTCGACTACGGTACTCTTTCGTTTGACCAGACGATGGAACATATGAAAGGAACCGGCATTGAGATGGTCGGAATCGGCCACCGCCTCGGTGATGAAACCGGTGAGATCGTCGTAGAAGGCGACGAGTTCGGCGAAGATGGTTTCGAAGAGGACGGCTGGGGTGAAGAAGGTTTTGAAGATGATGAGTTCGCCCAGGACGGCGAGTCAGATGATCCTGCTGCCGGCGGTGAGGAAGACAACGGCGGTATGGAAGACGGTGACGCCGGTAATGAAGAGCCTGCCCGTGATGAGCGGACCCAGGATGAGATCATTGAAGATGAAAACATGGATGCAGCACGCATCTCTTATCATGAGCTTGAAAACGGCCCGACCATTGCGGTGCTCGGGATTACCGATGTGTTTTATCCGAACTTTAGTGCCGGACAGAGCTACGGGGTATTTACCACGTCCTTTGTAGGTGAAGGAACGAGCAGCTCCGGTCTTGAGCTTATGCAGCAGCGGATCCGCGAGGCCGATCAGAATGCGGATATCGTGATGGTTCACGTCCACTGGGGCGAGGAGTATCAGGTCGGGTATAACGACGAACAAGCGGCTATGGCACGAATTATGTCCCGATCCGGCGCCGATGTGATTATCGGTCACCACTCCCACGTACTTGAGGAAGTGGAGATCCTTTCCATGGAAGCCCCTGACGGCACGACAAACAGTACACTTGTGATGTACGGCCTGGGCAACTTTGTGTTTGACCAGGGCTGGACACGGACGAAGGAATCGACCCTCGCCCAGCTTGATATTTTAGATGACGGAAGCTCCCAGGTGAGCTTTATTCCGATGAACGTAATTGACTCGACGCCGCGGGCGACGCAGGGAATTATGAAGCCTTACCGTGACTGGCGGATGTTCCGTACGCTGCGCAAAAATCTTGACCGCGATCTGTGGCATACCGAAGACGGGCGCCTCGTTGTGGATCTTGACGCTGCCGGCGTGCTCGACTGGGAAAGGAATGAGTAAGGGGATATGACAGCATTACGGATAACCAATGTGGCTGCGATCCTGATTTTTCTTGGACTCGTGGTGTTTACGATATTTGAAGATAACATCCTGCAGATTTCCGACCCTTACGCCGACGATGATCAGGAGGAAACCCTTGAGGTGGGCACCGGTTCCGGCGGTGGCGGAGATGCAGGCTCAGGAGATGATGACGGTTCCGAAGATGGGATCGAGGAGCCTGAAGACCAGGGCTACGTTTACGGCGTGAGTGCCGGGCACCCCCTTGCAGTCGATGCGGGTATGAGTGTGCTCCGTGATGGCGGGAACGCCGTTGAAGCGGCCATTGCCGTTGCGTTTACGCTGAACGTGGTCGAACCGTTTGGTTCCGGTCTCGGCGGCGGCGGTCAGATGCTCGTTCACGAGCCTGGCGGAGAAGTAGCAAGCTATGACTATCGTGAAGCTGCGCCGACAAGCGGTGCGTGGGATGACCGCGGTGTTGCGGTTCCCGGGCTTGTAGCAGGACTAGAAAAACTTTATCAGGACTATGGTAATGAGTTTACGTGGCCTGAACTGATTGAGGATGCTCATACCCTTGCGGCAGACGGCTTCCTCGTGGATACGATGCTGAGCGACCGGATTGACCGGGCGTCACGTTACATTATGTTCAATGATCCTCAGACTCAGGAGGAATACCTCCCTGGCGGCCGTGCGATCGAGCGTCACGAAGAGCTCGTCCAGACGCGGATGGCTGAGATGCTTGAGCGGATCGGTGAAGAAGGTGCCTCTGCTTTTTATGAAGGTGAATTTGCCCAGGCTGTGGCAGACAATACGCAGCTGTCAACGAACGATCTTCTTGAATACGACGTGAAGCAGTACGATCCGGTTGTAGGCGACTTTGGCGACTACACGGTGTACGGTGCTTCTGCTCCTTCCTCTGCGGCAACGACGATTCAGATGCTTCAGATGGCAGAAAGTCTTGATCTGCAGGAAGCGCTCGAGGGACTGAGCGATCAGTCTGACGCCGAGGCGTTCGGGAATATGAATATGAGTGACTGGGTTGACGATGGTGGCGAAGTGAAACTGGGCCATCTCGTGAACGACGAAGCGTGGCTTCCGGTTTACATTCACCTGATGACTGAGATCACGAAAGCGGCTTACAGTTCTCGTCTTGATACTGTCGGTGACCCGGAATTTAACACCGATATGGACTTTAATGAGCCTGTGAGCATGCCGTTCACGGACGGGATCCTGGCCGATGAGGACCGGATTAATTTTGACCGTATCTCCTACGCCGATCAGTTCGATGAGCCTGCTGCGATGAATGACTCCCGTCACACGACGCACTTTGTCGTTGTGGACCAGGAAGGCCGGATGGTTTCTGCCACCCACTCTCTCGGTGAGTTCTTCGGATCAGGTAACAACGTAAATGGTGTGTTCTTAAATAACCAGATGTACAACTTCAGCGGCAACGCGGAGTCACCGAACGTGTATGAGCCGGGCAAACGTCCGCGTACGTTCGTATCTCCGATCATCCTGGCCAACAAGCCGGATGAAACTGCCGGTGAAATGGAAATGGCTGAGCTAGGAATCGGGTCCCCTGGCGGACGACGGATTCCGGCAATGGTTTTCCAGACGATTATGCAGTATGCCTATGGTGTACATGATGATACAGGTGAGCCGCTGACTCTTCAGGAAGCGATCTCCCGTGGCCGTTTCTATACGGAAGGCAACCTGATTTATAACGAAACAGGCATTTCAGATGATATTCAGAACATTTTCCTTGAGGATATGGGCTATGACCTGCAGATCCGTAACTCGCCTCTCTTCTACGGCGGTATTCAGGGCCTCGGCGTTGAATACGAAAACGGTGCTGTCCAGCGAATCTTCGGCGGAGGCGACCCTCGCCGCGGCGGCGCATGGCAGCTTGGTACCGATGAAGGTGAACAGGATCAGCAGGACGGCGGGGATGATGATGTTGAATAGGTTTTGAATTGTCTTTTGATGAGTTTTGAGTAATTTGAGTGAGAGGGCCTCCCCGGTTTGGGGAGGTTCTTTTTTGGGGGTTTTGCGATAGTGAAAACGCCCCCTTCATTTAATCAAGGGGGCGTTTTCCTGCTGTAATTGTTGTTTGTACTTTCTTCATTTTTTAAATGGGATCTTATTGTATATTTCTTTGAGGAAAGGATCCTGGCTCTTCTTATAACATTTCTGTTCGACGATTTTTCTAATCTGTTCATTGTCCGGCTCTAAGTGGGCAGCCCTGCTCGTGCTCGCTGTTTTAAACTTAATCATTTCGCCGTCAATAAACTTATATGCTAAGGGCAAGCTAATCACTCCTTTATGATTACCTTGCCCTATGGTATGCAATATCTTGTTTGTTTAGGTTTATTTACGAGTAAATCTTTTTCTGAATAGTGGATCTGTCTGGGTTTTATAGCCTTTCGCCATAACTACATCGCGAATCCTGGCCTCATCAATTTCGATGTTGGAAGTAACGTTTCTGGATGTAACAATTCCCTCTGACCCGTCTTTCTTCACACCATAGCGGATTCTTCCACGACTTGGTTTACGGCTTTCTGAAACAGCGGAAGTTTCGAGTGTGCTTTTCTGGTCAGCCATGGTTCACCTTCCTCCCCAATTATGAGTGTAACAAAATCATACCATTCGCCAATTTATCTCTCAAGTTCCAAGCCGTTACGCTTTGTCCACATTCGGATTATATTGTATTCGGTTAAGACTTGAACAATTGAGAATATGTTTTTAAAGAAATCAAGGTCCTGTTCCTGGAAATTGAAGTCTTCAGTATGAATACTCACAAGGGCGAACTCATCCGTAGTACTGAACATGTTCGTTTTAAACGCGATTGTTCCTTTGTAGACTGAATCAGTACCAGTTAAAAGGACGTTATGGCATGCTTCTTTAATCGAAACCGGCTGTCTGTCGACCTGCTCTTTCAACTCTTCCTCTGAATACTCGTTCGTAGCAGAAACAAAGTATCTTAATTCATAATTCGACTGCCCATAAGAGTAACCCTTCTGAATTGTTCTAAGAACGTATGTAAGCAGCTGTATTACGTCAATAACGTATTCAATACTTTCATTACCATCTTGATCTTCAACACGATTCTCAATAATAAAATTTGGAATATTTTTATTTATTGATACTTGATCCAGCAGGATCGTTCTTACCGCCTCTTGCAACGAATATACCTCACTTACTTTCGTATACTTCTGTTCGACTTGTGCAGCAAACTCCGCTGAAGCCCCGAACAAAGAAAACTTTCTTAGATCTTTATCAGAGAAAGGCAGCCTTGCAATCATCCAAACCAATATTAATATAAGGAATATTGAGACAATTAAGAGCGTATGTGCAATCGCTTGGTTTTGTAAAATAAAATCTAATATTGCCTGATCTGCTATTTTTCCGGGCCTTAAAAGCTCTGGTATATTAATTAATAATGTGATTATTACTGTAAATACCATTAATCCTGGAATGATAAACTGGACAGTAGACTCGTTTAAGTACTTCGTACGCCAGATAAATGGGACAACGATGAGACATAAAATGATTATAATCAAAATCCAAGCAAGATCAGATGGCATATACTCTACCCCTCTTCCTCAATCAGACTGATATTATTCGGATATCTCACAGGCGGAGCCGTGTCTGCCTCTTCATCAGGGCCGGTGAGTTCTACGTAATTGCCTCTATCAAATTGATCATAGGTGGTCTCGTCGGTTCGGTAATAAGCCAGATCCAGATTCTCGTCCTCGCTTACATGGAGCACGTTGCCTGTATGAACCCCTTCGGTATCGTGATCGCCTTCAAGGACTAAAAATTCGTAGGTCAATTCGCCATGTTCGTTTATGATGTTTTTCTCGATGATGGTACCCTGCCAGTTCACTGTGCTGCTCGCCTCTTCCGTGGAATTGAGACAGCCTTGCTGCAGAACGGCGAGAATCAGGACCGGGATGATCGTGAATAGTACTCGCATTCGATACTTCCCTCCCCTTTTGCTGTGTAAGTCGTGATGCCGTTGGTGCGGGTTACGGATTTCTTTTCCATTTGTTTCTGCGTTCAATGAGCACCCAGATGAGGATGCCGATCGCGCCGCCGGCCATATCGAGGAGTACGTCTTCAACCATACCGCTCCGTCCGGGATGAAAATGATGGCGGACTTCATCGTAGGCCGCGTAGGCGGTGATAAAAGCGATGGCGGCGACGGCAGCTTCGGGGATGCGTCTGATCCACAGCCGGGCGACGCGGTACGCGAGTATGGCGAGTACAAGATAGACGAGAACGTGTGCGCCTTTTCGAAGGAAGAATTCCACAAACTGTTCGGTTGTGCGGGTTTCGAGTGAGACAACGCTGGTGCCGTAGTAAAAGCTCACCCAGCCGAACATGTTCTCGACCCAGTTTAAGTTGAGGGCGCTGAGCGGCGAGTCGAGGCTCTGGTCGCCTGCGGGCATGGATGAGGCGTACTGAATCATGCCTATCCAGGCGAGAAACGGGACGTAATGGCTGAGCAGGTGATTCGGATAGTTCTTGTGCCAGTTGGACATGGTGTGTGGTGCTCCTTTATTTGGTGGTGGTTATGTTTGGGTGGGGTTTGGGTTTGGGATTTTAGGTTTTGCTGGATGCAGTTGGGTAATCAGGGTTTTAGTTTAAGGTCTGCGTTTAGGTTTAGCTGCGTGCAGTTAGATGGCTCGATGGGGTCTATTATATAGGAGAATTGGGTGTTTGTGGGAATTATCTGTGATTTCTTCAGGATTCGAGTGAGATTCGTGGGGATTTGCAGGTTAAATAAACGTTTGTTTAAGGTGCGAGTGGTGTCTGGTGGTAAGGGATTGTGGAGATTATGGAACTGGATGTTGCATTAGAGGTCTTAGTTTTTGTTTAGAGGTCTTAGATAAGCCTTTAAGGGTCTTAGTTTTTGTTTAGAGGTCTTAGATAAGTCTTTAACGGTCTTAAATTTTTTTTAGGGGTTTTAGAAGTTCTGGTGCTGCGAAGAGAGGGCTGAGATTATACGTCTTTCCTCTCCCCCTCCCCTCGGAAGGTAAATGGAGCTTCTTAAGTATGCTTGTTGCAGTGTGGGGTTCGAGTTTTAAAAAGTCGGCGAATGTTTTGTGTGTAACTGTGTTTCCCAATAGGAGCCAGTAGTCTTTAAGGGCATACATGACAACATCCTTCGTGTTGAATCTGGTTTCACATTTATGGCATCTCCAGCCTCTCGGTCCCCGGAGGAGCTGCTGCCAAGGGCATGTGTGGCAGAACACACCTTTGTTTAGATCGTTGATAGTGAGCTGATATTTTTTCATCAAATTTGGGATGAAGGGGGTATGATCATTGAGGATCCGGGCGTCTATACGATTTTGTTCATCAGAGGTAATAGCTTCGTCAGGGTAATTTTTCAGCACTCTCTGAAGTCTTGATTCAATGTGGGATCTCCTGACCACGCGGTGCTTGTGGCGGAAGTCTTCGCTGAAGAGGATTTTGGGTTTGTCGTTTGCCATGACAGCAAGGTACTCGATGGGGATTGGCGGAAGGCGGTTTGTGCGAAGCCAAATATGGAGCTTGGATTTCTGTCGTCTGGCCTGTTCTACTGGGCAGTTGTAGGTTTTTTCCGTGTACTCCTCTTTTGTCTCATCCCATCTTTCCTGGATGAGCTGTTCGGAGTCGCCTTTGAAATAGAGAGAGGTGCCGCCGTTGTTTTTAATTTCAAGGATAATGGCAAGGTGACGTGAGACGAGGAGTGTATCGATCTGCACATAGTCGGCTGGTCTGTAGGGGAGGCGCGGATTGCAGTAGATGTAAAAAGGCGGAATGTCGGCGGTTTCGATGTGAAATTCGGTGTTTACTTCTCCCTTATGACCTGAGACTGTCATGCGGTGCTGGGTAATGACGTCGGCTTTTTTGGGGTGGCGATCGGGCAGTCGTCTTATGAGAGCTTCTTCAGCGAGGAGATCGAGTGGTTTGGTGCGCGGCATCCGAATGATCATTGTCATGGAGAGGCATCCTTTCGTGCGGAGAGTTTACTGAGGGTTGCTTTTATTTTACATGAAGTGGTCGGGACTTTGTACAAAAAAAAGAAACCGCTATCGGCGTGGCGGTTTACGGGATTGAGGCAGGCCGGTTCTGGCGCGGAAAACGTAATCGGTTTTGAGGATCCCTTTTTTCCCGCGCCCGGCAGGGTTACTGATTTCTTTTTCCTCGGTGCGTGCGACTGTAGACTGGTCACTGTGCTCCAGATCTTTAATGAGCCGGGCGAGATCATTGAAAAAATCTTTTTTGTTCATGGCGGACCTCCTTTCTTTTTGGCGGCTGGGTTGCTTCGGGGTGGTTCAGCTAACCGGCAAGGCATTTAGGAAATGTATGCCGGGTTAATATGATTACTCTGCATCTGAGCTTATTTTCTTCACTTTTTCCTCCAGTTCCTCGAGCTGTTCGCGGAGGTAGTCGTTCTCCTGCTTGAGATCGGTGGCTTTGGAGGAGTAGTGTGGGTCGGTTTCCCACCAGTCCATGCCGATTTCCTTGGCTTTGTCCACGGATGCGATGAGGAGTCTGATTTTGATTGTAAGGAGTTCCACATCGGCGATGTTGATTTTAATGTCGCCGGCGATAACGACGCCTTTGTCGAGAACGGTTTCGAGTACGTCGACGAGGCTGTTGGAGTTGGTGGACTGTTTGATTTCATTTCTATCTCGTTCCATGGGGTGTTCACTCTCCTTAGTGTATGCGGCTGGATCGTGCAGGTTGCTTCTAGAGCAGGTTGCCGAGCGGGCCGAGGTCGATGTTCAGGTCATCGTCGTCAAGGTTAAAGTGTTCTTTGAGTTCGTCCATTTTTTCCTCAAGGTTCATGAGGGCGACGCCGAGTTTTTCGATTTGTTCGTCGTTCAGGTTTCCGCTGTCTACGCGGCGCATGGCCTGACGTTCAACAAGCTGTCTGAGGAGCTCAATAACGGTCAGGACGAGCTGGGCGAGCCCTTCTTCGGCTTTTTCCGGGTCGAGTGACACGCGGCCGGTTGGCTGGTTTGTGAGTGATGTTGGACTGGCTGCTGCGAGTGAGTCTGTTCGGGTCATAGTTTTTGGGCCTCCTTCATTTTGTCGTATGTGTCGTCATGGGTATCAGACTGGGACGACTGGATCAGGGTCTCAACGGACGTGAGCAGGATGCGCAGGTCCAGGTAAACGAGGTCGATGTCGGCAATGGAGATGGTGATGTCACCGCGGAGGACAACGCCTTTATCGAGGACACAGTCGAGTATATCCAGGAGTGAGACATCCTGGTTTTCCATGGGTTTCGGATCGCCTATGCGGCTCGTTTGCATGGTGCGGTCACCTCGGTTCTGTTTAGGTGGGTGGTTATGGTTTGCGCCCAGGGCTAGGTTTGGGGCTCTTAGTAAGGCCTTTAAAGGTCTTAAATTGGATTTAGGGGTCTTAGCTAAGCCTTTACGGGTCTAAATTTAGACTTAGGGGTCTTAGCTGGACCTTTGCAGCTCTTAGCCTTCCTCGAGCGAAGAGAAGTGATAGGCGGGCCAGGGTCCGGTTAGCTCGAAGGTGAGGCCGGCGTTTGCAGGGTCGCTGTTGGCAGCTTCTACGGCTTCCATGATCGTGCCTGACTGCTCGGAGTTGAGCAGATAGGCGCTGTTGAAGCACATCGCTTCGTTTCGGCCGGTCACTTTGCGGTCCCAGTTTTTCTTGATTTCGTGATCGCTGCTCATTTCCTTGAGGCTTTCGTGGAGCGCGTCGCATTTCTCGGCAATCTCACGGTCGGCCTGTTCCGAGACAAATTGGTCGAGCTTACGCCGTTCGAAAAACTGTTTGCCTTTGCTCATGCCTTCGATCGCCTTGTTTTTTTCGGCGATGACCGGGCTTGTTTCAAGAACCGTCTCGGTAAACGTGTCGCGGTCGGCGTACACTTTCACGTTCCACTCTTCCTTGCCGGCAAGGGCGGAGAAGAGTTCTGTAAGGCGGTCCTGCTTCGTCTGCAGCGTCTGTTCGAGACTGACTGTGGTCTCGTAAATGGTGCCGAATTTGAGCGGAATAACCGTGAAGTCGCGGTTCAGGCGGTTCATCGTTTCGTGGTGATGAAACGCTTTTTCCTGAAGCCATTCCATGTTTTCGGCATTCTTTTTCAGTTCGTCTTCACTGAATTCATTTCGCTTTACCCGGCAGATGACGGCGGTCACCGGGCCGGTTTCGTGAAACTGAAGTTTTTCCTCCGGGTCGATGCCCGGCTGGTCAGAGGGGGCGGCATCGGCTATTTCGGATGTGGGAATGAGTGCGTACAGGTAGATGAGCTGGTCTGTTTTTGTCTGCATTGGGGCGTCTCCCTCCTTTTACTGATCTTCTTCCAGAGCTTCCCGGAGCTGCTGCTGTTCGAGCTCCTTGGCGACCCGGTAGCGCTGGAGCAGGATTTCCTCCTGCTTGTCGTAGGCTTCTTCGGAGATTTCCTCCATTTCGAGCATCATCTGCAGGTGGACAAGTTTCTGCTGGATGTGCTCGAGGTCGTACAGTTCCTTGTCTACCTCTTCCTTCACTTTCTCGCCGACCATAATCAGGGTATCGAGAGGCCAGGTGAAGATTTTAAAGATCATGAGGCACCCTCTGCTTTCAGTTTGATGTTGATGAAGTTGTACGCCGGCCACGGACCGGTATATTTGAAGTCAAGACGGTCACCCCACTCTTCGTGAATCTCGTTGACGAGTTCATCGAATGCCTGCTCGTTATCACGGTCCACGAGAAAAGATGCGTTCATAACCATCCGTTCGCTCACAGGGTCATTGTTCCTCGCCGCATCGGCCTCTTTGGCCAGCTGCTGGAAAATCTCTTTGTCAAAGTGGATCTGCAGGTCGGTCATAAACGTGCGCGCTGCTTCCCCCAGCTTGATCCGGTCGTAGTATCCGGCCTGCTTGGATTTACCTTCAGCTCCTGACTTGAGTGACTGGATATTCGGGTTTTCCTGTATGGTACGCTCGATCCATTCCTTTTTGCCAACAAGCTTGAGGCCCACTTCAATTTTGTTTTCGATTTTCGGGAAGATTTCGGTGAACTGCTTATAAAGTTTTCCCATGAGTATACGTACGTCTTCTTTATTTTGCAGGACGTTCCCGAAGCTCATTGGGATTACGGTATACTTTTTCATAATGTCTGCAACCAGGTCCTGGTGGGCTTTCAGGTTCTGCCGGCTCGGCTCGTATATCTGAACCGGGGCACGGGTGACAACCATGGCAGCATCTTTATAAGGGATTGTATAGACTTTACGGTGCTCGCCGGCAAGCTTCACTTTGCCGAACGTCTGGTCTTCTGCGGACGGAATCGCGCAGAACATGTAGATGCCTTCTGTCTCTGTGGTCATGCAGGGAATCCCCCTCTATATCTTTTTAAGCTCTTTGGCAATTTTATCTTTGGCGTCGGTATCGCTGCTCTTTTCCTCCATGCACCGTTTAACGGCGTCAGACAGGACGTCTTTACAGAGCGTGATGAAATCTTCATCCGACGAATTGATTGGGATGTTGTTATGCTTGGCGATGTCGCCGATCATAATTGAAGCACGGAAGCTAGGTCCCTGAACCTCTTCCTTCTCACAGAACTTGCGGATATTTTCCACCAGTTCCACGATCGTTTCTGCTTCCTCCTGCTCGATGCCGGTCCGATCCTTGATCATCTGGGCTTCCGTTTCGTTGGATCCGCGGGCAAGCTCAAGCGTAATCAGGCGATCCCGGATGGCGTCCTGTGACTGGAAAACGCCGGCATATTCGACCGGGTTACTTGTAAAGATGATTTTAAAATTCGGGTGCACACGGATGAACGCTTCGTCCTGTTTGGTGCCGTAAAGGGGCAGCACGCCTTCTTCAAGGACGCTCAGGAGAAGGTTGTTCGTTTCCGGGCGGGAGCGTGTGAATTCGTCATACACGACGGTATAGCCGTTTTTCGCGGCTTTGGCGAGCAGGCCTTCACTCCGCTTTTCGTTCAGTTCCTCAGTGTACTTGTAGACCGTGCGGATGAAGTTATCCACGTTTTTCGAAGCTTTATAGCCGCTCGTGCCACCGATCAGATCAACGTTTGCCATCTCGTGGTTACCCTGGAGAAAAACGACCGGCTGGTCGTACAGGCTTGCGAGATACAGGGCAAGTGACGTTTTACCGACACCGGCTGGTCCAGTGAAATGAACCGGGTACCCGGCGTTCAGGTATTGCCTGGAGCGGGCAACGAGCTTCTCTACGTCATCAGTGACGACGAAATTTTCAAGGTCAATGTTGCGTGAGCGCCGGACCGATTCGCGGTCGGAGCTGTTATCTTCTGCGTCACGATTGTTGGATGAGTCATTTTGGGACTCGTTTTTGGAGTCTTTGTTTCGGTTTGCATCAGATTTTGAATTAGACTTCGATTCTGAGCTGGATTTGGAGTCTTGTTTGCTAGATGAAGATTTGCTGGTGGAATTTGTGTTGGATTTCTCATTTGATTTAGTGCCTGATCCGGACTTGTTGTCGGAACTAGATTTGGAGCTGGAATCTGATTTTGTGCCGGATTCGGATTTGTTTCCGGAGTCAGATTTGGTACTTGATCCAGCGCTGCTGCTGGATTCCGATTTCGCTTCTGATTTTTTGCTGGAGCTTGAAGCTGATTTCTGCTGTGTGTCTGACTTGCTGTTTGTGTTTTTGCTGTTTTGCGTTTTATCTTCGGATCCGGTATTGGATGCGGATTTGGATTTTTGGTTTGAGTCCGTGTTAGAGCCGGACCGGGAACTGGTGCTTTTTTTTGATCCGGTACCGCTCTGCTGCGTGGACTGGCTTTTGTTTTTATTCGCTGGTGCGCTTTTTTGCCCGGAGGCACTGCGGCTGTTGTTTTTGCTCTTGTCGTTCTCTTTGCTGCCGCGGGTGAGTATTTTTTTCAGGCCCATGGGGTGTTACCTCCCTTTTTCTTCGACTCTTGCTGCGCGGTATCGGAGGTTTTTCCTGGAAAAGGATTCGACTTCCAATTCTGAGTTGACACGTGCGTGATAGACACCGAGAAGCTGGTCGCGTCCGTATTTTTTCATATATTCTTTTTCTTCTATTACTTCGACTTCTACGTCCCATCCCTTTTCCTCGGTGACGATGGAGGTGATTCGGTAGACGGGGTAGACGTGGTCTTTGAAGAATACTTTGACTGTGTCGATGACTTCTTCGATTTTCATTGTGGTATCCCACCTTTGGCGTCTGATTTTTGTACGCAGGAAAGAGAACCTGGTGCTGTGCTAAGCACCAGATTCTTCACTGCTGAGATGTTTAGGCAAAGTTCAGGCGGGCGGAGCCTTCTTCGGACTCTTCGTCAATTTCGCCCTGGACTTCATCGCGGAGCAGTCCTACAGCTTCCGCGTAGCGGAGCCATGTGTCAACAGATGCTATGACAACGCGGGCTTCGATGGTGATGAGTTCGATTCCCACGAGGGAAATACGTGCATATAGGTCGATTACGACACCTTTGTCGAGGATGCGGTCAATCACTTCGGCTAGACTTGATGAATCTGTACTTTTTTGAACGGCCATGTGCGGCACTCTCCTTTTTTAAGGCTTTTTGATATCATCTGAGCCTTTGATTTGTGTTGCGCTTTTGATGTCGGACGGTTTTTTGATGTCGCTGGTCTTTTTAATACCACCGTCCTCATTATCATCGTCCGAATCAGAGGAGCCTCCGCCGGTGAGTTCGTTGTCTTTTACTTCTTCTTTGGCGTCTTCTGCTTTGTCTGTAATGCGTCGTTTGGCGACTTTTGCTTTTTCCTGCAGCTGTTCTCCTGTGTCCTGGAGTTTGTCACCGGCTTCTTCTACGTTTTCTTTTACCTGCTCCTTGGTTTTCCGTACCTTTTCAAACAGGTTATAAAACTTCTTTCCGATAAACGTGGCTGCGGCGGCGTTTTTCGCTTTCGGGTGATCGTCGAGCTGTTCCTTTGCTTCTTCCTTCGCCTCTTCTTTTGCGGAGCCAAGGAGGCTTTTTGCTTTTTTCCGGACATTTTTATTCAGGAAGGCAAGGCTGCCGATGGCGAGTCCGGCTCCACCTGCAGCGAGGGCTTTGCGCCCCGTGCTGATTCTGCCTTCTTCTTGAGTATCTTCATCTTCTTGAATGTCATCATCTTCTTGAATGTCTTCTTCTTGAGTATCTTCTTCTTGAGTGACCTCTTCTTCTTCGGTGTTATTCGTTTCCTCTGACATGTCCTGGCACGCCTCCTTTATCCAAATGTGGTTAAATCTTCATTTTTGCAGGGTAAAAAAAGAGAGGCTCGTGCTCTCTTTTTTAATAAACAGGCTTTTTGTGATGCAGTGTGGTTACTTGCCGGCTTTTTCTTCAGATTCCTGGTTTTCTTCGGATGTTTCTTCAGTTTCTGATTGTTCACCTTCTTCATCCTGCTGTGCGGATGGAGGCTGGCTTAAAATGCTAGTGTTTGAATCTTCGTTCGGATTTCCTTCGTCCTCGATTGTTGCAGCTACTTTGTCTGCTGATTCGCGCAGACCGTCTGCAGCTTCATTTTTCTTTTTGGACGTCCAGCTCGTGATGCTGTCCGTGATTTCATTCGCTTTATCCTTCAGACTCTCGTAGCTCTGGGTGGATGAGTCGACAACGCCCTGCCACGTTTCTTTTCCTTTTTGAGTAGTATCCTCGTATTTGCCCACGAGGTCTTCTCTTACTTCTTTTCCGCTTTTAGGAGTGGATAGGACGGCTGCTGCTGAAGCAATGACGGCTCCAATTGCTGCGCCGGCGATAAAGCTGCCGGTTGAGAATCCGCCTCCTGACGGTTCCTGCACCGGAACGTTTCCGTTCTGGCTCTGTGAGCGGTGGTGCTGTTGCAACGGCTCTTCATTCTGCTGCCCGTTCCCTTGTGATCCTGCGTGATCCTGCTGCGCTGACTGGGGCTCTTCCTGCTGGTTCTGATGTTCGTTTTGTTTGCTGGACATTTCACATTCCTCCTAAACGTGATTTCTGTGGACTATACCCTTATTGGAAGGTGCAAAACTGGAAATTCGCCCCTTCTTTCATATTTAGTTATTTTGGCGCACAGGGATTTTTTCAGGGGGTGGCATTGGGATCGTTTTTGCCTGTGTGGCGGGAAAATGGACAAATTTACCGTAATTTTCAGGATTCGATAAGGATTTTTCGGGGAAATAGATTAGGTATGAATACAGTACTGTGAATTTCCAGTGAACGACGAAAATGAACACAAAGAGGTGACGGGTAGTTATGGTGGAATACTATAAGATCAGTGATCTGGCAAAAGAAATCGGAAAGCACGCGAGTACCGTGGACAGCTGGTTTCGTAAACTCGAGGAACGGAAGCTTCATTATGTGAACCGGGCGGACGAGGAACGGATTTATGACGATCTCGATTTGGATATTGCCCGGTTTGTGAAGGAGAAACGCGAGGACAACTGGTCCATGGACGCGATCTTTAAGGAACTTGAGGGTGAGTTTGATCTGCGCCCGTTCCCCACTCATGGCGGTGAGGTTAATATGGAGGAAATCAGAGAAGAACTGCGCCGCGAGCTCCAGGAAGAGATGCGCGAGCAGCGCGTGCAGGATCTGGTGCTGCGGCGAAAAATTGAGGCTGAGCTCGAGGAGGAGTCCCTCCGCCACTGGGACGGACTTCCTGAGACAAACCGTTTCCGCAAAGGCCGTTTCTTTATGAAACAGGAGGATCTGGAGAAGCGCGAGGAGTTTGTGAAGCGCTACGTGGACCGCCGCTTTGAGGAGAAGTTCCGCGAGATGATTAAGGATCGCGAAACGGTTCAGAAGAGCTGAATATAAGATAAGAAGGCCTCCGCTGGTGCGGGGGCCTTTTTGGCGGTGGTGGCTGGTACAGGGAGGCATCGGGTACGGGGGCGGAGCGGCTAAGACCTCTAAAGAGAAAATAAGGCCTCTAAAGGGGTTGCTAAAACCCTTAAAGGTCTTGCTAAAATCCCTAAAGGTTCAGCTAAGACCCCCAATGCCAATCCACTACCCTCCCCTCCCATAGCACCAGCCACTCGCCAGCATAAAAAACACCCCTGCCGCGCGATTGCGGCAGAGGCATTTATCAATACACTATCATTCATTACTGAACAGTTACGTCCTGAAGCATGAATAGACCGTTTGGATGCTTCCAGAAGCCGCCAACGTTTTCACCAAGACCTACAAGGTAAGTTGTATGGTAAAGGTAAAGCATTGGAGCGTCATCTACAAGGATTTCCATTGCTTCAGAGTACAGCTCCTGACGAGTATCTTCGTCAGTTTCGCGACGTGCAGCATCAAGGATCTCGTCAAGCTCGTCGTTAGCTGTGAACGTACGGTTACCAGCTGCTCCGTGCTGAGAAGAGTGGAACAGTGGGAACATACCGTAGTCAGCGTCACCTGTTACAGTAACCCAGCCAAGGATGAACATGTCGTGGTTACCGGCAGCAGTCTCATCAAGATACGCGCCCCACTCAAGAACTTCGATCTCTACGTCGACACCGATTTCTTCAAGCTGGGACTGAACGATGATCGCGATGTCCTGACGCTCGGCAGAATCGTTTGTCCAGATCGTTGTTTCAAATCCGTCGCCATAGCCTGCTTCCTCAAGAAGCTCACGAGCCTGGTCTGGATCGTATGGAAGATCTTCAATTGAATCATCGAATCCGAATACCTGCTCACCGATTGGTCCGATTGCAGGCTCAGCAGCACCGTCAAGAACGCCGTCGATGATCGCTTCTTTATCAATAGCCATCGCTAGAGCACGACGTACAGTTGGATCGTCGTAAGGCTCTTTGTCGTTGTTAAAGCCGATGTAGGCAGTAGACAGTGACTCCTGCTCGTAAAGTTCAACAGAGTCGTTGCCTTCTACACGGTTACGGTCTGTTGGACGGATTGGGTAAGCAATGTCAATCTCGCCTGCTTCAACAGAGTTAACCATCTGACCTGGGTCACCGATCACGCGGAACGTAACCTGGTCAACTTTGGCATTTTCGCCCCAGTAGTCTTCGTTTTTCACAAGAACAGTGTTGTCTCCGGAAGTACGCTCTTCAAGCATGAAGTAGCCTGAACCGGAAGAGTTGTTGTTGATGTAAGTGCCCGGCTCATCGCCGTCTTCCATTGCAGCGTAATCTTCTTCGATCGCTTCACCACTGATCATCGCGCCACCGGAGTGTGCAAGGTGGGATGGAAGTGGAGCAAATGGATATTCAGTCTTGATTTGTACTGTGTAGTCGTCTACAGCTGTTACTTCTTCAACCATTTCGAAAAGGAACGCACGTGGAGATGCAATGTCCTCATCAAGTACACGCTCGAAGTTGGCAACGACAACGTCTGCATTGAACTCAGAACCGTCGTGGAACGTTACGTCGTCACGAAGAGTGAATTCCCAGAGGTCATCTTCAAGAGCTTCCCATTCAGTAGCAAGAAGAGGCTCGATTTCCATGTCTTCAGTCTGTGTTACAAGTGTTTCATAGATGTTTACCTGAACGTTACTTGAAGGCACGTCGTTTGAACCGTGCGGATCAAGGGAAACGATATCAGCACCAAGTGCTACAGTAAGCTCGCCGCCTTCTTCGCCGGCTGCTTCCTCGTCGTCACCTTCGTCGTCAGTGTCATCTGCGTCACCAGTGTCTTCAGTGTCAGTATCTCCTGTGTCGCCAGTGTCGGCGCCTTCGTCATCAGGCTCACTCGCACAACCCACTAGTGCTAGTGTTAGCGCTGCAGGAATCGCAATGGACTTAATCCAGCTGCTTCTTTTCAATTGTGTTACCCCCTTGGATTATAAGTATCACCTATTAAAGTACATGAAGTTTGAAAAAAAGACAAGCATTGTATTTACAGTTTTTCTTAAATTCTTAACATTCCTCATGTTGAAAACAGTGAATTTATAAGGTTTTCCTGAAAAACATTATTTTTTTTGCCAAAAATTACACAAAAAAGTTCCCCCGCTTTCACGGAGGAACCTATGGTTTCCACTACTGAACAGTCACGTTCTGCAGCATACTGTACCCTGTCGGGTGCTTCCAGTAGCCGCTTAAATGGCTGCCGAGACCTTCGAGGTAGTCGGTGTGATAGAGATAAAGCATCGGCGCTTCATCCACGAGCAGCTGCATAGTTTCGGAGTATAATGCCTCACGCGCAGCCTCATCGGTTTCCATACGCGCATCTTCCAAAAGCTGATCCAGCTCATCGTTTTCAATAAATGTCTTGTTTCCAGTTCCATGCTGGGAGGAATGGAACAGGGAATACAGGCCAACGTCTGCATCGCCAGTACCGGTCGACCAGCCGAGAATAAACATATCGTGTTCCCCTGCAGCCGTCTGGTCAAGGTAGGCACCCCACTCTAGCACTTCAATGCTCACGTCCACGCCGATTTCCTCAAGCTGGGACTGAACGATAATGGCGATGTCCTCACGCTCTGACGTGTCGTTGGTCCAGATCGATGTTTCAAAACCGTCTGCGTAGCCTGCTTCCTCAAGAAGTTCACGGGCCCGCTCCGGATCATAACCGAGATCCTCGATGTTTTCATCGAAACCGAACACGTTGTCACTGATCGGCCCGACCGCTTTGTCAGCTGCACCTTCAAGAACGTTGTCGATGATCGAATCCTTGTCGATCGCCATGCTCAGTGCCTGGCGGACTCTTGGATCATCATATGGCTCTTTTTGATTGTTAAAGCCTACATATGCCATACTCACGGAATCCTGGACGTAAAGTTCAACGTCTTCATTCGCGTCTAGCCGGCTCATATCTGTTGGACGGATCGGGAAAGCGATATCAATTTCGCCCGCTTCAACAGAATTAATGATCTGGCCCTCATCGCCAATGACGCGGAACGTCACCCTGTCCACTTTTGCCGGATCTCCCCAGTAATTATCGTTTCGGACAAGGGTTATACTGTCTCCTGAGTTTCGTTCTTCAAGCTCAAAAAATCCGCTTCCTGGTGAGTTGTTGTTAATGTAGGAACCTGGATCCTCTCCATTTTCCATTGCTTCGTAATCCGCTTCAATGGCCTCGCCACTGATCATGGAACCACCTATGTGGGCAAGATGGGCGTCAAGGGCTCCAAAGGGGAATTCTGTTTTAATGCGGACCGTGAACTCATCCTCGACTGTCACTTTTTCAATCATTTCAAATACGTTGGCACGCGGTGAGGCAATTTCTTCGTCGAGTATGCGTTCAAGATTCGCTTTCACCACTTCGGCATTAAATTCCGAACCGTCATGAAAGGTCACGTCGTCACGTAGAGTGAATTCCCACAAATCGTCTTCAATCAGTTCCCAGTCTGTCGCAAGCATCGGCTCAAGTTCCATATCCTCGTCCAGATAAACGAGCCTGTCGAAAATATTTGCCTGGACGTTATTGGAAGGAACGTCGTTCGTTAAATGAGGATCGATCGCGACAATATCGGACTGCGTTCCGATTGTCAGCTCTCCGCCGTCTTCCCCTGCTGCTTCTTCTCCGTTTCCATCATCCGGGCTCCCGCCAGTTTCCTCGTCCGGTTCACTGGCGCAGCCGGCGAGCATGACTGCAAGCGCAACTGAAGCTGCGGCGGAAGTCGTAAAGGTGCTTTTCTTCATTGAATTTGTCCTCCTCTGAGATGTGTTTCGGTTCACTTAACACTCCACAAATTACAGGATAATTCAAAATCTTTCAACCTGTTCGACAAATTTCGTTCCTTTGTTTGCCAAAAAAAACAAAATATTATAACAGTATAATAAATGGGAGGCGGGATAAAGCCTTTAATGACGGGAAACCTTTAAGTGAAAGCGCATCCAAACGTTGACATGACAATAATTTCAAATGTTGAAATCCCTTGTAATATTGTGTTGAAATGATATAATTTCTCTTGTTATGCGAATCGGGAAAACCCTGAAAAGATTCTAATAATTTGGAACAGGAGGATGAAAAAATTGGCTGAAACGACACCTAATCAACCAGTCAAGCCACCATCGCCGTTTGTTGAGAATTTCAAGACAGTTTTCAAAAAACTGAAAAGAAACAAAGCGGCCATGATCGGCGGTTACATGATTATTTTCTTTATTCTTGTCTCTATTTTCGGGCCGATGCTTACCGTTCACCCGGTAACGACGCCTGATCTGACAAACCGTTTTGCCTCGCCGTCAGCGGAGCACTGGTTTGGTACAGACAACTTTGGCCGGGATATCTTTACCCGGATCGTCCACGGAATGTCGATTACATTAATGATCGGTTTTATGTCCGTGGCCATCGGTGCGTTTTTTGGCGTTCTAATCGGAGTCATCTCGGGTTATTATGGCAAAAAAATCGATGCAGTCCTTATGCGATTAATGGACATTCTGCTCGCGTTCCCTGGGATTCTTCTTGCCCTTGCGATTGTAACGGTGCTTGGAGGAAGTCTCCAGAACGTAATCATCGCGGTTGCGATCTTCTCGATTCCAGTATTTGCACGGATTGTGCGGGGTTCCACACTTGCCGTGCGGAAGCTTGAATATGTCGATGCGGTCCGCGCCCTCGGGGCAACAGATGTGCGCATCATTTTCCGGCATATTCTTCCAAATATTATGTCACCGATTATCGTACAGGCGACCCTTCATACAGCAACAGCCGTACTGACAGCGAGTGCCCTGTCCTATCTCGGTCTCGGTGCCCAGCCGCCAATGCCGGAATGGGGTGCCATGCTCAGTGACGGACGTGCCTACATGTGGGACAGCATTCACTTAACTCTGTTCCCTGGCCTTGCCATTGTTGCTGTTGTTCTTGCGTTTAACATTTTCGGAGACGGTCTCCGTGACGCATTTGATCCTAAACTTAAAGACTAAAAAGAGAGGTGATAATGAATGTATGTATATATAGTGAGACGCCTGATTCAGACGATCCCGGTTCTGCTCGGGGTGACCATCCTTGTTTTCTCCATGATGCACCTTGTTCCGGGTAACCCGGCACAGATCATCGCGGGGGAAAGTGCTTCACCTACACAAGTCGCAGCCATGGAAGAACGTCTCGGTCTGAATGATCCTCTTCCTGTCCAGTATTTCAGCTATATCGGAAATGCGATAACAGGTGACCTCGGTAACTCGATCCGGAGCGGTAACGCCGTTTCTGCCGAAATCGGCAGCCGGATTATGGTTACGGTTGAGTTGGCGTTATACAGTACTTTCCTAAGTATTTTCATGGGACTGATTGCCGGGGTTATATCGGCAACGAAACGCTATACCTTTACGGATGCAGCGATTATGATCATTGCTCTCTTCGGGCTGTCCATGCCGAACTTCTGGCTCGGGCTGATGCTCGTTCAGTATTTCTCCCTGCCGCCGCTGTCATGGTTCCCGGTTACAGGCTGGGGTACGTTCAGCCACGCGGTGCTGCCGGTTATTACCCTTGGTACAGCCGGTGCAGCAATTATTGCCCGTATGACACGTTCCAGTATGCTTGATGTCATCAACCAGGATTACATCCGTACGGCCCGTGCCAAAGGGGTAAAAGAACGTTACATTATTTACAAGCACGCTCTTCGAAACGCCTTAATTCCGGTTGTTACGGTCGTTGGCCTCCAGTTCGGGGCTCTTCTCGGCGGAACGGTTGTTATCGAGCAGGTATTCGCCATCAACGGTCTCGGCCGTCTCGTTATCGAGGCGATTTCAGCACGTGACTTCCCTGTCGTACAGGGCTCGGTCCTAGTCATCGCCCTGATGTTCGTTGCTGTTAACCTAATGGTGGACCTGAGCTATCGCTTCCTGAATAAACGAATTGAACTGGATTAAGGAAAGGAGGGAACTTTCATGTCAGATAAAACAAACACGATTATAGATGTAAATGAACTTCAGACGTCCTTTTTCGTCGAGGGAAAAGAAGTAAAGGCCGTAGACGGCGTGACGTTTGACGTACCAAGCGGTAAGACGCTCGGCATTGTGGGGGAGTCCGGATCCGGCAAAAGTATTACCTCCCTTTCCATCATGCGTCTGATTACCAACCCGGGAAAAATTAAGGGCGGTGAAATCAACTTCAATGGGGAAAATCTGCTGAATAAAACGGAAGCGCAAATGCGTAAAATCCGCGGAAACCAGATCTCGATGATTTTCCAGGAGCCGATGACGTCTCTTAACCCCGTATTTACGGTAGCCGACCAGATCGGTGAGGCCGTGATGATTCACCAGGGGCTTAACAAGAAAAAAGCCCGTGCGAAGTCACTTGAAATGCTGAAGCTTGTTGGGATTCCTTCTCCGGAAAAACGTCTCGACAACTATCCGCACGAACTTTCCGGCGGGATGCGCCAGCGCGTCATGATCGCCATTGCCCTTTCCTGCCGTCCGGAACTTCTGATCGCGGATGAGCCGACAACAGCACTTGACGTGACGATTCAAGCCCAGATTCTGCGCCTGATCAGAAACCTTCAGGACGAGCTCGGCATGAGTGTAATCCTGATTACCCACGACCTCGGTGTTGTAGCGGAGACGTGTGATTACGTTGCCGTTATGTATGCCGGTAAAATCGTGGAATACGCTCATGTAAACGACCTGTTCAAAAAACCGAAACACCCGTACACGGTTGGACTCCTCAAGTCCCTGCCCCGTCATGATATCGATATGGAGGGTGACCTGAGCACAATCAAAGGGATGGTACCGACACCTGACGCCATGCCTGAAGGGTGCCGCTTTGCGCCGCGCTGTCCATTTGCCCGCGACATGTGCCGCGAGCGCCTGCCGCACCTTGAAAAAGATAATGGAAATCAAGTCCGCTGCTGGATTCATACTGACCAGTGGGACGGCCCGGAGGTGAACGTACGAGATGACTACGAATCTGCTGCAAGTAAACAATCTTAAACAGTATTTTCCGATTAAAGGTGGTTTCTTCGGCCGCCGGGTAAACGACGTTAAAGCGGTTGATGATATCAGCTTTGCTGTTAAGCAGGGGGAAACCCTCAGTATCGTAGGGGAATCAGGCTGCGGGAAGTCCACGACTGGACGTGCCATTCTGCGGCTGGATGAACCGACCGCCGGTGAAGTCTCGTTCAACGGCGTTGACCTTCTGTCTCTTAACGGACGCGATATGCGCAAGCAGCGTAAAGACCTGCAGATCATTTTCCAGGATCCTTACGCTTCCATCAACCCGCGCCAGACGGTCCGTCAGGTACTGAATGAAGCCATGGAAATTCAGAAAGTGGTTCCGAAGAAAGACCGGGAAGACCGGATGATGGAACTGATGGAAACGGTCGGCCTCGGACGCCACCAGCTTGACCGCTTCCCGCACGAGTTCAGTGGCGGTCAGCGTCAGCGGATCGGGATTGCCCGCGCCCTGGCGGTGGATCCAAAGCTGATTGTATGTGACGAGTCGGTATCCGCACTCGACGTATCGATTCAGGCACAGGTGCTGAACCTGCTGAAAAAGCTTCAGAAGGAATTTGATCTCACTTATCTGTTTATCTCGCACGATTTAGGTGTGGTACGCCACATCTCCGACCGGGTCATGGTCATGTATCTCGGTAAAATTGTGGAGATCGGCGATAAGAAGAGTGTGTTCGATAACCCGAAGCACCCGTACACGAAGACGCTCCTGAGCGCAATTCCTGTACCGGATCCAACGGCTGAGCGCGACCAGATCGTCCTTCGCGGCGACGTACCTTCACCGATCGATCCGCCGACAGGCTGCCGCTTCCACACTCGCTGTCCGTTCGCGACAGACAAGTGTAAGGATGAGGTGCCTGAGCTTCGCCGTGACACTGACCTGATGAAAGACGGCCACAACGCAGCATGCCACTATATCGAAGAGATCGAAAGCGGCGAAATGCAGCCTAAGTATAAGTAATGTTATGAGTTTGATGTTTCAGGGCCCCCTCCGCACTTGGTGCGGAGGGGGTTTTTTTAGGTGTGGAGTGGGAGGTAATCTGGTGGCATGCGAATTTGACATCAGGAGGAGGTTTTTTATGGTTTCGCTTATAAATCTGATTTATCGCTCATAAATTGGATTTTTGCGCTTATAAATCGAGTTTTTCGCTCAAAAATATAGTTTTTCCGCTCATATATCCAATTTTCCGCTTATACACTTTCCCAACCTAACTCTCGCCACATAATAAAAAGCAGGATTCCCACCTTTTATGTCGAATACTGGAAATTGATAATCGTATTCCTATAGACCTGAAAAAGAAAGGAAGATCAGCTTGATTTTAAAACCCCGCAAGTTCCCCCGCAATCTACGTCTCTTTGAAGCCGTCGTTAGAAGACTTCCTGCAGATCACAGTTTTCGCATCAAAGCAGAAAAGCGTCATGGTCAGTTACTATCTGGTCATTTTGGCGAGGTATCCACCGAGTACATCTTCCAAAGCCCGCTTTTTGAAGGAAGCAGCGTCTTCCATAATCTCCGTCTTGAATACTACAAGGACCGATTCCTCGAAATTGATACATTACTTGTTTTTCCCCAATTGATTGTAATATTTGAAATTAAGTATCTTGCAGGTAAAAGTGTACTGTTCAGAGGAAACCCTCCGCAGATGATTCGTACTCACATGAATACGGAGATTGCTGAGGACATATACGAAGATCCAATTCTCCAGGCTAAGCAGCAGGTAAAGAATCTTCAGCACTGGCTTCAGATTAATAACCTCCCAAAAATTCCTATAGAACCTTTTGCTGTCATGAGTAATATTAAGGCCAATATTATTATTGATTCGTCCTACAAGGAACCCCACAGAATATTGCGTAAAACGATGGTCGAATCAACCGTGGAGACTTTTTTTACAGAGGCAGGTTTCCAAACAGGTATGCAGCCACCCATACGTGAGTTGACCAGTAAACTTCTATCAAGTCACAGAGAAGATCGACGGAAAGCCATTGATCGCTTTCCGGTCAAGTACACTGAGTTTCTGAAAGGGGTTCATTGTCCAAAATGCTTTCGGATGCCAATGAACCGTGCACATGGTATGTGGCATTGCACGTTTCCAGAATGCAGTTACAGGTGTAAAGACGCCCTCTATCATACACTCCTGGACTATTACCTGTTAGCCTCGGATACCATTACGAACCAAAGCCTCCGTAACTTCTGCCGGATTGATTCCCCATATACAGCCTATCGCCAAATAAAAAACCTCAAATTACCAATGAAAGGAAACCGGAAATCAAGTGTTTACTGTTTAAAGGCGCTGTTTGAACCACTTTTGGGTGAATAGTGGAGCGGTGGATCACATGGGTATCGTAATTTGCGGTTATTATTGGCGGTTCCGCTTATAACCTGAGATTTTCGCGTATAAATTATTTATTCCGCTCATAAATCATAAATTCCGCTTATAAATCAGCAACTTCGCTCATAAATCTTATTTTCCGCATATATCTCCAATCAGCAGCTCCCACGCAAGCCCCACCTCCAACCTCCCATGTGCCGCCTAGCCCAATTTATGTTACTCTTTCTTTATCTAGCTGATTACAAAGGAGGAACTCAGACATGCACAAATTCGAACAGTCCGACCTGCTCCAGCGCCTGCCTGAGCAGTTTTTTGCCAAGCTTGCCGGCCGTGTCCAGAGGCTCGCTGCCGAGGGGCACGATATCATTAACCTCGGGCAGGGGAATCCGGATCTGCCGACGCCGCCACATATTATTGAGGAACTGCAGCACGCAGCAGAGAATCCGAAATTTCACAAATATTCCCCCTTTACAGGCTATCCGTTCTTAAAGGAAGCCGTAGCGGAATTTTACAAACGGGAGTACGATGTGGACGTTGACCCGAATACCGAAGTCGCCGTCCTTTTCGGCGCAAAAACCGGGCTTGTGGAAATCAGCCAGTGCCTGCTGAACCCGGGCGACACAGCACTCCTTCCCGATCCAGGCTATCCGGACTACATGAGCGGCATTGCTCTTTCCGGCGCCAAAACGGACCTGATGCCGCTGCGCGCCGAGAACGGCTTCCTTCCCGATTACAGCGAAAAAAGCGAAGCCGCACTCGACCGGGCCAAGCTCCTGTTTCTCAACTATCCGAACAACCCGACAGCCGGCACCGCCGACGCTGCTTTTTTTGAGGAAACGGTCCGCACAGCAGAAAAGCACAACATCTGCGTGGTGCACGACTTTGCCTATGGTTCGATCGGCTTTGACGGGGAAAAACCACGCAGTTTTCTCCAGACCCCCGGAGCAAAAGACGTGGGCGTGGAGATGTACACGCTCTCGAAAACGTACAACATGGCAGGATGGCGCGTAGGCTTTGCAGTCGGCAATCCCTCCGTTATCCAGTCGCTTGAGCTGATCCAGGATCATATGTATGTGAGCCTGTTCGGCGCAATCCAGAAAGCGGCCGCCACCGCGCTCACCTCGGACCAGACACCGGTACGTGAGCTCGCGGCCACCTATGAGCGCCGCCGCAACACGTTTATCAGCGCACTTCGCGAGATCGGCTGGGACGTGCCGGCACCAAAAGGGACATTCTTCAGCTGGCTGCCGGTGCCAAAGGGGTACGGCACGAGTGAGGAATTTGCCAACCTGCTCATCGACCGGGCCCATGTGGTGACCGCACCTGGCGTCGGATTCGGCGAGTATGGTGAAGGATACCTGCGCGCCGGCCTCCTGGCAGATGAGGACCGGATGCTCGAAGCCGTCGAGCGAATCGATAAACTGAAGCTGTTCGGCTGAGCGCAGACTAATGAAACAGCCCCAAATCCACCAATAACAACGAAACCCCGCACACTAAAAACGCATGGCCCTTCAACAAGGGTCCATGCGTTTTTCCATTCATCCTATCACTCGATCAGCTCTCCGTCCCCGTGTCTTCCTCCGGGTTCGTGGCAAGATCATCTTCACTGATCTGATCCGTACCTACGTGCTGCTCAAAGTAGTTTTCGGTCATACGCTCTTCATTTTCCGTCAGTTCCACGTCATGGCGGAAAACGGCCATGAAGATAAAGACGATCGCAAGGAAGATAAAAGAGCCGTACTTGCGAAGGCGCTTGCTGTTCATTGTTGTGTTTCACCTCTTCATACGTGTTGTTTCCTTTTATAATTCGCGCACCAAATCCCCGCAGTGAGGGCATCCGCGCACCTTAAATCATCTCAAACGTTTAGTAGTATAACATGACTTCACCTGGTGTGAACATGGTAATTCCCACCACTCACTCTTCTTCCTCATCGTCCCCGCCGCCGATCTGATCAAAAATGCCGCCCCGGTCATCCTCACGTTCCTTCGTCGGGTCCGACGCTTCCCACGAGCCTCCCCGGCGCGGGTCCGAACCTCCGTAGACGAGGCCGTTAGCCCGGTCGATGAACATCGCCTGAATGCCTCCGAAGAACATATCGCTGTCGTCAGTCATGACAACCCAGCCATCCACGTCTTCCCGGTCGTTCAGTTCCGCTTCAAAATCCGCCTGCCATTCAGCAGGGAATTTGCCGTCCACAAACACGCCTATCTCCCCGGTCCGGGCGATCCGGTCGTCAAAGTGAAAGCGCGGCTGTTCGATTGCCGATTTGAGACCGTATTCGAAAATATCTTTGTGCACGAGCGTCTGTGCGATCATATTCGGAATCCGCGCTCCTCCCGGCGACCCGAGCCCGAGAACACCCTGCTCCTCGCTTACCAGAATCGTCGGCGCCATGAAGCTCCGCGGCCGCTTGCCCGGCTCGAACCGGTTAATCGACTCAGGCGACTGATTGAAGTTGCTCAGCTGATCGTTCAGGAAAAAGCCCGCGTGATACTGTCCGGAGCCGAAAAAGTTACTCAGCGTATGCGTCACCGAAATCATCCGACCGTCCCGGTCCACCACCACAAAATGACTCGTATTGTTATGATCATTCACCACCGCAGGCGAATCGTCCGGGTGAAGCCGGATCCGGCCATATGGCGTGAACCCGCCCATCGCTTCCTCCGCATCCTCAGCCGGCACACTCTCAAGAGCCTCCGCCGCCATCTCCTCCGCGTATTCATCAGACGTGAGACGGTTCAAATTGTCCACGAACGGATTTTCCCATGCACTCCCCTGATGGAAATCAGGATCGGCAATGTACTGAAGCCGGTCATTGTACGCCTGAATCTGAAGACGGGTCATCAGCTCCGCATACGTGAGATACCAAAGCTCCGGGTCGCCACCGTCTTCCTTCATCTCCTCCAGGTTAAGACGCTCCGCCGCCTGCAGCATCTGGATCAGCGTCGGACCCGCGAGCGGCGCGGGCGCACTGTACACGCTGAAGCCCTGGAACGTCCCCGAGGCAGGCTCAGGCTGCTTCACCTGGTACTGCTGAAAATCCCCCACCGTCAACCCCGGATAACGCTGCTCCATCGCCGGACCGAGCTGCTCGAGAAAATAACTCCGCGGTCCCGTTTCCTGTATCGTACGCAGCGTCTCCGCCAGCTCCTCCTGAACAAGCATGCCGCCGGACTGCATCGGCTCGGCCCCCTCGAAGAAATGCGGCACCTCAGATGGGTTCATCCGGTACTGGGCATGATAGAGCCGCCCTGCCAGATAACGGTCGATCTCAAAGCCCTCTTCCGCCACGTCCACCGCCGGCTGAATCAGCTCACTGAAGCTGAAATTGCCCGATGCATAGTTGTCATAAATCGTGCTCATTCCAATCAGAAACCCCGGCACCCCGAAATTACTGCCGTACGCCTCCATCGATCCCACATTGTACGGCGCCGTCTCCCTGTAATCCAGATACTGCGGCACATTGCCGATCACCGGGTCATAGTAAAGAAGCGAACCGCCGCCGCCAATGCCCGATCCGTAAGGCTCCACCACATTCAGCATAAACGACACCGCAATGAACGCATCCGCCGCGTTGCCCCCGTCATCAAGAATATCCATCCCCGCCGCAACCGCAAGAGGATGAGCCCCGCTGATCCCGTAGCCCTCCTCCAGAGCCGCCACCTCGTCCTCCGGAATCTCCTCTACATCCGCGAGCCCCTGATCCGGGGAAAATTCAATTTCTCTAAAGCCCGCAATCAGGAAAATAATGATGAGTACGGTGCCGATAATGTTGGTAACCATACGAAGGCGCATCGCTCGTCCACTCCTTTCCGGGGTTGTTTTCCTCCGGGCTCACCCGGGGCGGCTGCCTTGTTTACGCTTCTTCTTCCCCACCGTCGATCTCAAGATACAGTCTGCCGTCTTCCTGCCAGGTTTCTGCTTCGTCACCGAGTTCTTTCGTTAGCGTGCGGAAGATCCGCTGCTTCTGCACCGTTCCGAACGGCTCTGTTGCCGGTATCGGTTTCGCCTCACGAATAATCATCGGGGAGAAGATAAACTGTCTCCGGCCGTCATTCATCAGCTTGAACTGGGTAATCAGCGCGTCAGACGTCCGGGACCACCCCTGGTCGGAAACGAAATTTCCGACACTGTAAAGAATCAGACTGTCCTCGTACACTTCCATTGGGCTGATGACGTGGGGGTAATGTCCCACAATCAAGTCGGCCCCCAGATCAGCAAGGTAATGGGCAAGCTCCCGCTGGCGGGAAAACACCCGGTTGTTGAAGTTTTCCCCCCAGTGGGCATGGACAATCACAAAGTCCGCTTCGGCTTCAGCCTGCTGCACCGCCTGGTACACGTCGGCAAGACGCCGCGTTGTCAGTACCCCCGAGCGATCCTCATCGACAGCGTGGTTTGGCGCGTATACGTCAGTAAAACCGACAGTGCCGACCGTGATGCCGTTGATTTCATCGATCACCGGCGTAATCGCCGCCTCCGTGTTGACCCCCGCCCCCACATAGCTGATCTCATCTTCATAGTGGTCAAACACGTTCAAGGTGTTTCGAAAGCCCAGGTAGCGGTAGTCGAACTGGTTGTTGTTGCCGAGTGTAACATTCGTAAATCCCTCGTCAATGAGCGCCGGCACGCTCTCGTATGTGGTGTAGAAATTCATCATCTTGTTCGGATTTTCCGTTATGTTCCTGATCGTGTCACCGTTCAAGTTTTCCATCGCCTCGGGCGGCATATCAATGATCGTCTGCTTGAAGTTGCCGCTCACGTAATCGGACGCCTCGAAATAAGGCCGGGCAAAGTCAAACAGGGACGAAAATCCATACCGGCTGGTGACTTCGGCCACGTGACGGCCGAACATCAGATCCCCGACGACCGTTCCGGTGACAAGGGCCTCTTCATCCTCCGGGACTTCGGGCACCTGGGCAAAGCTGACGAACTGACCTGCTCCGATCACGAGGATCAGGGCAAGCAGAAACACAAGTGCGTGCCGGTCTGCCCGTTCTTTATGCCGCTTCGTCATCGCGAGAAGCTTTTCTTTTTTCGTTAAGTACCGTTTCCTCGTGGTCATAATTAACCCGCCTTAGAACATGTAATAAAGAGTCATGATGATAAACGTGAGTCCGCTGAGCACCATCGTGCTCGTAACGGTAATGTAGACACCCTGTTTTTCAAATGAGTTGGCAATAAGCCCCGGAACGATTACCCCGATCCCTCTGAGCTCGTAAATTTCAAACGGAAACACCGGGTAAAAGAAGTCGAACGCCAGCTTCAGGACAACCCCTGTGAGCAGCATAGCGGCGAACTTCCGGCGGCCGTAAAGAATCGTGAACCGGGAAAACACGTGTACAACGAGAAAGTAAATCACACAGCTGATCAAAAAGATCGACATGAGGAAAAACGGCTGGTCGTAGATGAGTGCCAGGTAGCCCGGTACGATGATTCCGGCCGGCAGCGCCCCGGCTTTTTCGGCGTAAATAAGACTCAGAACAATTCCGACGACGAGGGTGATGTATAAGTCGGCTCCAAACAATGTGGATGCCACCTCCTTCTTTTTCGATGGTGTCTTGCTGCGGTTTTGCGGTAGTTTAATTGCAATTACTGGTACATAAATTTATTTACTTGTACTTAATCAAATTTTCTTGTAAATATTTTTATTTACTTGTACTTAGCGCTTTTTCCGATCGTGTCCTCCCTTTTTAAGGGGCGGTTTCAGCCTCGTGTTTTTCGTTATGCTCTTTTTGTATCCGTTCCACAAGTGGCTCCGCTGCACCGTGGATGTTTCCGACTCCGAAGACAGATGACCGGTTCATTTTTTCATGCAGGGCGTTGTAAATCTCGTCTGTGCCGCGGCCTTCGAGGTTGATAAACTCATCTGCCTCAATCATCCCCTCCTGGTATGCCCGCTCGATTGGGGAGGTGAGGTCGCCGATCACGACGAGCGTGCCGATATCCAGATTCGGCAGAACATCGCGGGCAAACTGTTCGGAGCGGTCGACCCGGTCCTTCCTGCAATTCATAATCACAATCGGGTGCTCGGATGGAAATCCTAGTTCTTTGACCCGCTTCCAGATATTCAGAGTCGAGGACGCATCGTTTGCGGCAAATCCGTTGAAGAAGTAGGACGGTTTCTCCGGATCGCCTGTTTTTAATATCCGCATGGCACCCGGATCCGGCGGCGCGTTCAGCATTCCTTTTAACGCTGTTTCCCGGTCGATGCCCATCGCCTGTGCCACTGCGAGAGGGAGCGCTGCGTTATCCGGGAACATCATGTACTCAAACTTCCGCAGATACTCTTCCGTTACAGTCGAGGTATCGGCGACAATCATCTCCGTGTTCCGCTCCTCTGCAATCTTGCGGAAGTAATCCTGATACGGGCCGTCGTTTACGATCAGGTAGCCGTTGTAAGGGACAGTCGCCGTAAAAGAATGAGCCACATCATCAATTGTCGGGCCGAGCACGTCCATATGGTCTTCAAGAACGTTGACAATGACACCGATGTTCGCCTGCAGCATAATATTCTGGAATACTTTCTGATAATCGGGATTAACCGCCATGCATTCGCTCACAAGGACTTCTGTCTTATCCTCCGAAACGCTTTTCATTACTTTCAGCTGCTCCCGGATATTCGGTCCTTCAGGATCGCGGATGATCGGATCTTCCCTGTCGTTATAAATCATACGGGCCTGGGTACCAGTTGTTTTGCCGACTGTTCTGTAGCCGGCTTCCATCATAATCCCCGTAATCAGACGGGTGACGGTCGACTTCCCCCTGACGCCGTTGATGTTGATCCGGGTTGGAATGCTTTCCACATTCCGCTGGTGGCGCTTCCGTTCCAGGATGCCAAGAGCAAACAACAGCACGCAGGAGAGTGGAATCAAAAGCATGGCGCTTCTCCTCTCCATGATTCAAGTTTCTTGTAGTATGTCCTGAAAGGAATGGAATTAAGACAAAATTCCGGAGTCTTTCCCTTCGAAGATTATTAAAGGATAGTATTCGTTGTGCCGATGTCGTTCAGTCGTTTTTATAGGGATTTCTAAATTTACAATTATTTCTGGTGTTTATATCCGCCGGGAAGATTGCCGTCTTGAGAGGGATGACGTCGAATCGAATATATGGATACAAGTGAAGAGGAAAAGAAAAGGGACTTTAGACCCCTTTTATATTACAGAAATATGCAATTATTCGTGGTTTTCTCTGCTTATGTTACAAATTTTACAGACTGTTTAATGTTACATTTCTAATGGTCAAATAGTATTGTACGATTCTGAAAGCTCTTGTAAACTTACAAATGTACATAAAAACAGACAAATATTTCATGAAAAAGAAAAATAAAGAGAGAAAATAGGGGAGAGAGAAAAATGAAAAAGGTTGTAGTGAGTGCGGCATTAGCCGGTAGTGTTTTGCTTGCTCCGCAAGTGGCGGACGCAGCTCTTGGAGATCAGACACTTCGGGAGGGTATGAGACACGGGGACGTGCAGGAGCTTCAGGATAAGCTTAAAGCTGAGGGTTACTTCTCACGCAGCACAACGTCTACCGGTTACTTCGGAACGATTACACGCGCAGCTGTCCGCGATTTCCAGCGTGACGCAGGGATTGGCGTGGACGGTATTGCCGGTCCGCAGACGTTCCGCGCAATGGGTGTAAGCTCGAATGGCACTTCCAGTTCAAACGTGTCAACTGGCTCAGGTAACTGGATCTCGTTTAACGGAACTCTTCGTTCCGGTGCCCGGGGAGGCAGCGTTGCCTCACTACAGGACGCCCTGAACACACTCGGCTACGGCGCGGGTACAACAGGTGTCTTTGGTCCAAAAACAGAGTCTGCTGTACGCAGCTTCCAGCGTGACGCAGGGATTGGCGTGGACGGTATTGCCGGTCCGCAGACTTATCGAGCCCTTAACGGCGAATCTGTAGTAAAATCAAGTTCTTCCGGCAGCTCAAATAACAGCGGGACAAGCTCGTCTTCAAGCGCAGGCAGCAGCTCGTCTTCTGTAGACAGCCTGATCTCAACTGCGCGCAGCGTTCAGGGATCTCCTTACAGCTGGGGCGGCACTACGCCTGCCGGTTTTGATTGCAGCGGGTTCGTAAATTATGTATTCAGCCAGAACGGACAGACCCTGCCACGTTCTACTTCACAGCTGTGGAACGCCCGTACTCCGGTTTCCAATCCAGTACGCGGTGACCTGGTGTTCTTTGAAACAAGAACCGGTCCTTCCCACGTGGGGATCTACCTTGGCAACGGTCAGTTCATTCACTCAGGTGCTTCCACAGGCGTAGCTGTAGCAAGCATGAGCAACAGCTACTGGGGTCCTCGCTATCTGGGTGCAGGGCGCTTCTAGAGGTTCGTACAAAGGTGACCGCCTATCTATGGGCATTATGACTGCTTTTCATTTCATTACCCTTACTTTTATACTCGAAAACATAAAAGCATGAACACCTGCAGAACTCTCTCCGCAGGTGTTTTTTTATTTGGTATAGTTCTGCAATTCGCTATGATTGGAGCTGTGCGGGTTGGGCGGAGGGCTTGTGGACCCGGTTTAGCGGATATAAACAGATTATCGCAGATAAATACCCCGCTCGTCGGACACTATCATGCTCCCACCCCCGTCAATCGCAAAAAAAAAGAGCACCCGTGGTCCAGACGGGCGCTCTCAAATGGGAGAAGAGAAAAAGAGGAAGGTCAAACCTCTCCTGCTCTTGCTACTAATATAGACGATTGTAATCAGAAAAGGTTTCACTCTGTTCAAAAAAAAATAGTGACTTTTATGAAGTTTACTGATAGAGGTTCATCTTTCAAGGCACGGTCACAAGCGAAGTCCCGATGACCCGCGTCTGGGTAATCGGGACTTCTTTAAATTAATGGAGGCGTTTTGCGCCGAGGTAGCGTGTGCTCCAGTATGTTGTGTTCATGTTGGCAATCGTTACGCCGGTGGACGAGCCGGCGTGGATAAACTGGTTGTTTCCAATGTAAATGCCGTTATGGGAAGGGCCTGTCGTATACGTTTCAAAAAATACGACGTCGCCCACACTTGGGGAACTGACCGACTTCCCGAAGTTATACTGCTGAGCAGCTGTTCTTGGAATGGTTTTACCATTAATATTAAACACGTACTGCATAAATCCGCTGCAGTCAAAGCCGGACGGGGATGCACCGCCCCATACGTATGGCGTGCCGATAAAGGTGGAAGCGTCTGCGATCAGGTTCATGACCTGGAAGCCGCCGGAGCCCCCTGAACCGCCGCTGCCCGCATCCTCGCGGTGGACATCAGCTGCCTGGCTGATTTTCTGGATGGTTGCTTTTGTAGCAATCCCGTCTGCAGTCATATTCCACTGCTGCTGGAACGTTTTGACCGACTGCTTTGTGATGGAGCCGTAATAACCGGTTGGCTGCACATGAAACAGGCCGAGAGTTCTAAGCTCGTTTTGAAGCTCCGTTACGGCCGGTCCTTCCGAGCCGACCATGAGCGTACCTGCATTGCCTCCCGATCCGCCGCTGCCTGAACCACTGCCGCTGTCTCCGGAGCCGGAACCTGTCCAGTTTTTCAGTGCATTGAATGTCTGGGGACCGACGATACCGTCAACCGTTATGTTTGCTGCCCGCTGAAAGCTTCGAACCGCATCACGGGTGATGGGCCCGTATGTACCTGTAACCGAATGGGAATAAAAGCCGTGGTCTTTCAAGTGAGTCTGCAGCGCTTCCACTCCGCTTCCCTGATCGTTCAGACGAAGCACCGTGTTCGTTGGAAGCTGTGTGCTGCCGGAACCTGAGTTGGCCGGAGGTTTTTCAGGACTGTACGGTTTGCCATTTCCGCTGTTCAGATGACCGATTGTCTGGGGACCGGCAATACCGTCAACCTGCAACTGATTAGTGCGCTGATATGTACGAACCGCTTCAACTGTATCTGATCGGTACCGCCCGTTGACCGAGGCTGTAAAGTAGCCCAGTTCCTTCAGCTTTTCCTGCAGCAGGGTTACGGCATTCCCTGATGATCCTTCCCGTAATAGGCTTGAGTCCGGTATTTTTACCGGTGCAGGAGCTGCAGATCCCCCGCTTCCACTGCCGTTTGTAAGAGCTCCAAACGTCTGTGGACCGGCGATACCGTCTACTTTCAGATTGTTTGCACTCTGAAAGTCTTTCACAGCTTGTTTTGTAATTTCGCCGAAATAGCCTGTTGCCGTGTGAAAATTAAAAAAGCCTTCTTCTTTCAGTTTTTCCTGAAGCACTTTAACATCATTGTTGCTCATTCCGTAGCTCAGCGTTCTTTCTCCGAATGATGCTTCGGCGCCTGACGGAGATGCAAATACTACTCCGGCAACAGCAAGTGAAGCAGTCATGACCGTTTTTCTTGGCGACAGCAATGCCATTCTTTCACCCGACCCTTCTCCCATTTAACAATTGGATAATTTTGTTTACTTTTATGTTCCTATTCTACTCTTCGTTTTCATAATTTTCAACAAATTTCGCTTGTTTCCGGAAGAAATGAATTAAGTCATGGGAGCAGGGGGAATAAGCAGGACTATTCCCTTTTTCTTCTCAAAGAGGTTTAGGTTTGGAGGTATGGGGTAATAGGCTTTCTCTTTAATTTAATTAAGTAGATTGAACCATCTGAAAAAACAGGACTTTTCTATGCGAGCGGCAGTCATCGTTTACGAAACGCCCGCCTTTCTGCGGTGGATTTTTTAAACAAAAGGCTCTCTTAAAGCTTGATGTTGATATTTATATCGATGATTGAAGCGAACGCGCGACACTCCTGCGGGAACAGCACCGGCTGAAGACCCCGCAGGGCGTTCTTCCCGAGGAGGCTGAAGCGGTGCCCGCGGAAAGGGAGCGCAGGGAGCGGAAATCAACAATAGACTTTAACAGAGCCAAACAAAAAGAAGACCAGGAGGGTTAGGCCTGGTCTTCCATCACGTTCATCTCTTATATCCAAATAAGGGGGAATTGGGAGAGAAAACAGGGTGAACGTGGGTTGATGTAACTGCACGAATGCAGTAAGGGTTTTTGCCTGCCCCGGGTGATCGAGGAGGGTTAGGCCTCGGTACACCCAGGGATCAGGCGGTTAGAAGTGAGATTGGGTTTGATTTTAGGGTTGAATCTTTTGTAATTCCAGGGGGGGTTAGGCCCGGATTACATATCTTCGTCGTCTTCGTCGTCGATGTCGTACTCGTCATCTTCCATGTCGTCGTCCATTTCATCATCTTCGAAGTCGTCTTCGAAGTCGTCTTCAGTGTCGTCTTCGAAGTCATCTTCCATTTCAGTGTCCTGATCCATGTCGTCTTCCATACCTGGATCTTCTTCAACGTCTCCGCCGCATGCGGCAAGAACTCCTACAGTTAGTACACCTGATAATACTGAAAGCATTAGCTTTTTCTTCATGATGAAATTCCTCCTGTTGAACCAGCGTTATTCTGCTGGTGTTTTGTTAGTTGGGATCTTACTGTATCCCCTGGTTGGATGAATTGCTGAAGCCGTGTCTTTCGGCTTCGGTGATTATCATAACGCGGCTGGTTCGTCGTTCGCAACAGATCTAACAGGTTTTTTGCACTCTTTGAGACTTTCCCAAAATGCCGGGTTCATGGATCGAGGCTTAATAGCCGTCGTCATCATCCATGCCGCCGTCATCGTCCATCTCCGGGTCATCCTGCATTGGATCTTCTTCCATGTCTCCACATGCAGCAAGAACGCCAACAGACAGAACACCGGCCAGCAAAGAAAGCAGTACTTTCTTTTTCATGCCAAGTCCCTCCTTCTTATGATGTAATGGTCATGATGTTAACGCATCGAATTAGGGTTATGGGGAAAGTCCCCGGCTTCAATGTGTAAAATGCGGGTAAATGCAGGGAGGGTATGGACTGTTAGCCGTCCATCTCGCCCTCATCGCCCTCTTCCATTTCCATTTCGTTATCCGTATCCATATCCGGATCGTCAACGTCACCACAAGCTGCGAGTACACCTACAGACATAAGTCCTGCCAGAACACCATAAAGTAATTTCTTACTCATCTCTAAACTCCTCCTTGAAAGAATTAAGTGATTTTACGAAATGACTACAGGTTGTCCGACTGCTTCAGTCTGTGCCGGCACTGTATTGTGCTGTATGCATCGGTTTTAGAACGCAGAGAGGTGAACGGAATATTCATCCCGTTCACCTCCGGGATGATTACGCATAAGGAAATGTGCTTTTAGTTTAAGCAATTTCCCCGTACTTCATCCAAATTAGTCGTCCATTCCATCATCGTCGTCGTCCATGTCGTCATCCATGCCGTCATCGTCCATATCGTCATCCATGTCGTCGTCCATGCCGTCATCGTCCATGTCGTCATCCATGCCGTCGTCGTCCATGTCATCGTCCATGTCGTCGCCGCCATCATCCATTTCAGTGTCGTCTGCCGGATCGTCTTCCATGCCCGGATCTTCCTCAGCGTCTCCACATGCTCCAAGTACACTTAGTGCCAAAGCTCCTGAAACGACAGATAAAAATAGTTTCTTCTTCATGTTATTTCCTCCTTGTATTTTTCCTGATATTTTTGTTTCTTATGCCAATCGTGATGTCCACAAGTCAAGGGCAGCGGTTTCTATATTAGAAAATCGATAAATGCAAAGGCTGCTGCTTTTGGTCAGATTTGCGTCGACTGAAAAAGGCTTTACCGATTACTGCTTATTACTCGTCTTCGTTATCTTCTTCATCGTCTTCATAATCGTCGTCCATGTCGTCATCCATGTCGTCATCAGTATCGAGATCATCATCAGTGTCCAGATCATCATCTTCGGTGTCAACGTCGGCATCATCGTCTTCCACGCCGTCGTCATCCAGACCATCGTCGTCTTCTACACCATCGTCATCCAGACCATCATCGTCTTCTACACCATCATCGTCCAGACCATCGTCGTCGTCAAAATCATCGTCAGCGTCGCCGCCGTCTTCTTCTACGCCGTTATCCGGATCGTCTACTTCAACGTCTGTTTCCTGGTCTCCGTCTCCGCATGCTGCGAGAATCCCTGTTGCCAAAAGTCCTGTTGCTACTGTTAGATATGCTTTACGTTTCATAATATATTGCCTCCTGTTAGCGGTGTCTGAAATTTTGAATATGAAACAGGCCGGCGATTTTTTGGTGCCGCATCTGCTTCAGTGATTCTATGGGAGGTATATCACCAATCCTCAACTTCGAAACATAAAAAGTTGGTATTTTTACATTCTCACATATTTCCGGGATGTGTATGGAGTGAAGAATGTGCGCCTGACTTCACTTGAACCCTTTGTAGCAGAAGGGTTTCGGGGATGTGCGGGATAAACCTGTTTATTTTTGTCGTACTGTAAAAATTATTGTTTATCCCACCCGGATTGTTCCGTTTTAAATAAACGTTTAATTAAAAGAAGCGGATCTGACACACATAAACAAAAAAGGAAAGCATCCTTCATGTCTGAAGAAAACTTTCCCGATTGAGCGGCTTGATCCGCTTAATCCTGTTCCTGTTTATCACCGAGTGCGAACATCATTTCCATTTCCGCTACGGTCTGGCCCTCAACGGAAGCAGTAGCCTTCCCTTTTCCGATGCTTCCTCTAAGACGGGTCATTTCCACTTCAAGGCGCAGCTGGTCGCCTGGGGTGACCTGCCCTTTGAAACGGCATTTATCGATACCGGCGAAGAAAGCGAGACGTCCCCGGTTTTCTTCTTTTTTCAGGATCGCCACTGCGCCAACCTGTGCGAGTGCCTCAACGATAAGCACGCCGGGCATGACCGGGTAATCCGGAAAATGGCCGTTGAAAAACTCTTCGTTTGCCGTCACGTTTTTAATGCCGACTGCCCGTTGGCCTTCATCGACTTCCAGAATGCGGTCCACCAGGAGAAACGGATAGCGGTGAGGGATGATTTCCTTAATCTGTTCGGTGTTAAGCATGAATTAGTACCTCCTCATATGTGCAGGTTTTAACTTGTCTGTTCTTTAGTTTATCCTGTTTTAGAGTTTTTGTAAAAGATGATTTTGAAGGCGAAGGTCCGTGGTGGTGAGTTTACGCAGAACATACAAAAAACGCCGCCCTCGGTGACGGACACCAGCTGGGAGGCGTTTTCTATTTAGAACCGTTTTGTATCTATGTTAGTTGACTCCATAATAAATCAGTTCGTAAATCTGGTTCCACGTGTCGCGCTGGAAAACATCCATTGGATGGCCGTCGCCTACTATGCCGTAGCCGACCATGGCGCCGAGGAGAATGCTGAGCCCAACAAGGAAAACAACCAGAATGAGACGGAACCAGATTGGAATAAGACGGACTCGGCCGCGTTTGCTCTTCGGCTTCTTTTCCTGATTTTGGCGAGCTTTTTCCTGCTCCTGATCTTCCAGCTTGCGCTTACGGATCTCTTCCCTAGTCATAGGCTGCATGTCATCGGTCTGTTTATCGCTCATGCTCATGAATTAGCTCCTTGTAAAGACAATACTTTGTTCCATTGTAGCTTTATCGCAGGTTGTTTACAAGCCCCCGCATCTCGTCGCCGATCGAGATGGCGCGGCTGTGGAACTGGTAGTTCCGCTGAACCTGAAGCATATCGTTCATCTCTCTGGCCATGTCCACGTTTGACTGCTCAAGAGCCCCCTGGGTAATCACTGAAGCGCCTGCAGCATCGCCCAGCACATCTTCTTCGGCTAGACCGAGCGTCTCCAGATCCGGAAACGTAAAGGCGTTCCCGCCTGCAGACTTAAGCAGCTGCGGTTTGGTAATCTCAGCGAGCTGAAGCTGCCCTGTGTCCAGAGAAGACCCGTCAGGAAGCGTCACACTCACCGTGCCGCCCTCTCCCGCTTCAATTGCCTGAAAGTCAGCCGGAATCGTAAGGGGTCCGCCGTCTGTGCCGAGGACAAACTCACCGTTCTGATTCACGAGGCTGACTGCCTCCTCACCTGGCCCCGGCGTGAGGTAAAAAGCCCCGTCCCGGGTGAAGCGGCGGCTGCCATCTTCATCTGAAGCGAGTTCGAAAAAGTAACCCGGTGCCGTTAGCGCAAAGTCAAGCTCACGGCCGGTCGTATTCAAGCCGCCCTGTTCAAAGCGGACGGCCGTCTGAGCGACTGAAGCGCCTGAACCGACCCGGAGGCCGTTAGGGGTCATCCGGCCTGCTTCCTGAGCCGCTGTGGGCTGATTATGGACCTGCTGCGAAAGAAGATCCGAAAAGCTTACGTCTCTCCGGCTGTAGCCGGCGGTATTCATGTTTGCCAGATTGTTCCCGGTTGTGTCCATCTTGTGCTGAAGCTGGCCCAGCGTTACCGCTGCATTAATCATCGACTGGTTCATCTTCTGCGTCGCCTCCCGGGGCTATTGTTGGGCATTCTCGTATAAATTCGTTGATTTCGCTGCAGGCGGATGCTTTCCGCGGGCAAGGCCTCAGCCTCCTCGGGAAGATCGTCCTGCGGGGTCTTCGACTCTTGCTTTCCCGCAGGAGTCACCGCCTTCCGCTGCATCTGATGATCATATAATCACCTTGACTAAACAGCTTATCCTTAGTATGTAATCAATGGGCTTATCCAATCCGGCCCACATCGTTCATGGTACGCTCCAGGCTCCTGTCGTACGTCTGAAGAACCTTCTGGTTTGCTTCAAACGCCCTCAGTGCCGCCATCATCTCGGTCATTGTGCGTGACGGGTCTACGTTTGAACGCTCAATAAAGCCCTGCTCGATCTGGTAGGTGCCCGCTTCCGCCGCGGCTGCTTCTTCTGTTCCCTCATAGCGGAGCAGGCCGCCACCTTCACGGACAAGCTGTTCCGGCTCGGTTATGAGCGTGACGTTAAGCTGGGAAAGAAGCGCTTCCCCGTCCCCGGTTTCCGAAAAGACGCTGCCGTCCCCATCCACACGGATCCGGTCGTTCTCCGTTTCAATCCGCTCCCCGTCTGTACCGAGCACATAATGGCCGCCGGAAGTCGCCAAAAACCCGTTGCCGTCCACTGTAAAATTCCCGTTACGGGTGAACCGTGCGTCGCCGTCTTGACTTTCAATGGTGAAAAAGAGCATCGCTCCCTCGGAAACGTTACCTTGAAGCAAGGCCAAATCAGTACTGTTGCCGGTTTCCTGCATATCGCCCTGGGCAAAGTGCGAGGTCCGTTCCTGCATGTAAACGCCGGCTGCCAGTTCACCAGTCAGGCCGCCCATCTTCCCCTGTCCCGTTGCCTGAATCAGCATGTTCGGAAAGGTGCGGAGCGACGCCTGGTCTGCTTTGTAGCCGGGAGTATTCATATTGTTCAGGTTATCGGTCAGCATTTCCTGCCGCCGCTGCTGGGCAATCATCCCCGCTGCGGCAGTGTTCATTCCTCTAATCATGAAGTCCTCCTTTGCGGCGGTCACAGCCTCAGGTCTGCTGCGGGACACCAGTGATATCACAAGCCTTGTTTTTTTATCCCGTGCTTTAGTATTTTGCTGCGCGCCGCGCAAGGCGGTCGAGGTTTTTGAGCAGGACGCCTGTGCCATTGACGACGCAGTTCATTGGTTCTTCGGCTACGACGACCGGTACTTTCAGTTCTTCGGCCAGGAGCTGATCAACGCCGTGGAGGTACGCGCCTCCGCCGGTGAGGATGACGCCGCGGTCGATGATGTCTGCGGACAGCTCAGGCGGTGTCTGTTCAAGAACGGTTTTGGACGCCTGGACGATGTGGTACACCGATTCCTCGAGTGCCTGCTGAACTTCTTTTGAGGTGATGGTGACGGTGCGCGGCAGGCCGCTGACCATGTCACGGCCGCGAATGTCGAGTTCTTCGTCACGTCCGCCTGGTGCGACGGTACCCACGCTGATTTTGATCTGCTCGGCTGTCCGTTCGCCGATGAGGAGCTTGTACTTCTTTTTAATGTAATTGAGAATATCCTGGTCAAAACGGTCTCCTGCCACTTTGATCGAAGAGGCCGTGACGATGTCGCCCATGGAAAGGACGGCGACGTCGGTGGTGCCGCCACCGATATCGACGACCATGTTTCCGCTCGGCTGATAGATGTCCATACCGGCTCCTATGGCCGCGACTTTGGGTTCTTCCTCAATGAAGATCGATTTGCCGCCGCTTTTTTCGGCTGCTTCACGGATCGCTTTCTGCTCCACGGACGTAATGTTTGTCGGGCAGCAGATCAGGATTCGCGGCTTGGAAAAAAAGTTGCGCATTTTAATTTTATCGAGAAAGTGCTTAAGCATGGACTCGGTCATATCAAAATCGGCGATGACGCCGTCTTTCATCGGACGGAGCGCTACGATATTGCCCGGTGTCCGTCCGACCATACGGAAGGCTTCGTCCCCTACCGCAAGCACCCTTTTTGTATTCGTGTCGATGGCGACGACTGATGGTTCATTCAGGACGATGCCCCGTCCTTTCACGTGAATGAGTACGTTTGCAGTACCCAGGTCAATTCCAATATCTCTGCCAAACATGTTCATTTCCTCCCTGCAGCATAATCCGTTGGACCCTTCTATTTTCCGTACATTGGTGACATTGTATCCAATGCTCTATTTTATCACATTTTGTAAGCAGAAGGTGGGATCATTTGAAAGATTTGTCCAATTTTCCTGCTCGTTTCCGGGAAAAAGGAACGATAAAAAAGCGAGGCGCGCCCGGCTTTGGATCGTTTTGCCGCATGCACCTCCCTTTATTATTTTCATCGCCCGTCCGGTGGTTCAAAGGCCCCACACAGCCCATTCCCTTCGGGGAAAAAAACAAGGCTGTTACTCCGGCGTCAGCTTTTCGCTTCTGCCATCTTCTTGCCGCTTGAATGGTTTTTCTTGTACTTAACTTTCGTTGCCTCTCCGCCACGAAGGTGCCGGATGGACTTATGGTACTCGAGGATTTCCTTTACTTCGTTTGCGAGCTCCTGGTTAATTTCAGGAAGCCGTTCGGTCAGATCCTTATGAACTGTACTTTTGGAAACGCCGAATTCTTTCGCGATCGTTCTCACTGTCTTTCTCGTCTCGACGATGTACCTTCCGATCTTGATTGTCCTCTCTTTGATGTAATCGTGCACACCTCTCGCCTCCCTAATGTTTCTAGGTTCAAAAAGACGGAGAAAAAGACAGCCACCCATAAGTTGTCTGTTCGTGCTGATGGTGGTGGTTGCGTTCCCAGGTACAAACAGGCTGCCTGTCAACACTCGCTATCTCCTTGAACGACCTTTTCAATGTTGTGGTAAGGTTTGTTAAATTTTATTAAGGTGTTTGCACATATATGCACAAAAAGTTCACAAGCCCTGAAAGAGACCGTTTTGTTATTTGGGGACGGTTCTTCTTTTGCATGATTTCCGGACGCGGTAGGAATGGCGATGCCGTAAGATTTTTTTGGTAATTTCGGAATATGAAGGGGGAATTCCGGAGAATGGACAGGTTATTCCGGAAAATAAAAGCCAGCCCCCGGACGCGGTGGGGGCTGGCTTTGTTCCTTACTCCGGCATTGAAGGTACCTGAGTAAAGCTGGTGCTTAAGTTGGAATTACACAATCATCGTCTGTCAGTTCTGTTTCATTTGAGCAACGTGTAAGCCTGTCTGTTTTGTCGTTAATGGTGCTTCATTTGCAATTCTTGTTTTCAGTCTAACGGTAGTGCTGTGTTTCCTTCTTTCACCGGCCGCCGTTTAACGTCCGGCTGCCAAAGACGCGTGTCATATTATCCTTCGAGATGATCGACTGGTGCTTTAGGAGCTTGTTCGCTTCCTGAAGCGTGATCTTCATCTACATCCGGCAGGGATGTGAGCGGCTGCTCCATATACTCGAGCGGGTTGACCGGCACATCGTTTTTGCGGATTTCGAAGTGAAGATGGACACCGGCATCTGTGTTAAAGAGGTTACGTCCTGCGCGGGCCATAACATCACCCTGCTTGACTGTCTGTCCTTCTTCAACCAGCACGCCTTCAAGGCTTTGATAGATGGAAAGAATGTCGTCGTCATGTTCGACGTGAACCACGTGGCCGAACAGCGCGTCTTCTTCCGATTTGACAACCGTACCGCTCATTGCAGCGGATACGTCAAAGCTTTCGCCGTTGTCTGATGCAAAGTCGACACCTTTATTCTGGTAGTAGTAGTTATTGTACTGGATTAAGGCCTCGACCTGCTCCTCGGCAGAATCTTCGCTTGAGTAGAAGTTACCTACCACACTGACTTCGTTTTCATCCAGAACTGGCATTTCAAATACTTCATTCTGAACGGCTACAGGCACTGCGTCTTCATCTTCGTACCCCTGTTCACCAGGCTCGTTTACGTCAAACTCGGAGTCTTGGTTATAGTCTTCCTGAGACAGATCCTCACTTGTTGTCGAGAGCCAGATAAAACCAGTAAGTACAACTGCAGCAAGCGTGAGATAGAGCGCCGGGACTGCCCAGCGTTGTTTCATTAGGCGTTTAATATTCGCCTTGAGCTGGTCCACTTTGGAACCTTGTTTTTCTTCTTGATTCATTTGATCATCACCTCAGCAACCATTCTGATCAAATTGCGAGGATTATATACATTTTTCAAAAAATTTATTTTACAGGTGGAAAAACCCTGTGTGGCGGGGGTTTTTCGGGGGATGCAGGCGAGGGGATAGATGGCTGCGGAGGTATGCATCGGGGAGCGGAGGCAGGATAGGCTGCTTTTCGCGACATAACTCAGCGCGCGAATGGCATTAGGTCGTGATACTCTCCTTTTTACGACTTAACTTCTCCCTCTAACAGAGTTAGGTCGTGATACTCCCCTTTTTACGACTTAACTCCTCCCCCGAGCGGCATTAGGTCGTGATACTCTCCTTTTTACGACTTAACTCCTCCCTCGAGCGGCGTTAGGTCGCGACACTCTCCTTTTTACGACTTAACTCCTCCCTCGAGCGGCGTTAGGTCGTGATACTCTCCTTTTTACGACTTAACTCCTCCCCCGAGCGGCATTAGGTCGTGATACTCTCCTTTTTACGACTTAACTCCTCCCCCGAGCGGCATTAGGTCGCGAAACCAAACTTCCCAGACCCAGCCCACTCAAAAGTAACAAAAAAGACGGAGCCGCCGCTCCGCCTTCAACTCTGTATCAGCACCTACTGGCTGTCAGCCATCGCCACCCCAATTACCTGATCGGTGCTTTCGATCTCCACGTTGTGATAGTAGTGGTGAATGATTTCCTTGTAGGTTTTGCCTTCCCTCGCCATGCCGTCGGCTCCGAACTGGCTCATGCCGACGCCGTGGCCCCAGCCTTTCGTTTTAAAGAGCAGGTCGCCTCCGTGGCGTTCCCAAGAAAAGTCGCTCGAATCCAGTTCGAGCTTATCCCTGATTTCCCTGCCGGTGAACTCTTTGTCGCCGAAGCGGACTTTTGCTACACGGCCACCGGTTGTCCGTTCCACTACTTCACCGATCGATCCTTCTGCAGAGACGGACACACCAAGCTTCTCCTGAATATCCTGATAGCTGACTATTTTTTCACCGTCGAAACGGGGTGAGGATTTGTCCCACGGACTTTCTACACTGCGTAAGTACGGAATTTCGTTTTCCCAGTATTCTTCCGAGTTTTCGGTATATCCGTTGCTCGTTGAGAAGAAGGTGGCCGTGATTGGGCTGCCTTCATACGTAATTACCTGACCGCTGGTGGCCGCAACGGCGTGTTTAATTTTTCCCATCATCTCATCGTAGTTGTTTCCAAAACGCTCCTTAAGCTCCGATTCGTTCTGGAAGACCTGATGCATCACCGTATCGGTAACATCAGCTCCCTCAGGGACGTGGATGTCATTTGGTGCGGTCAGCTGACGCACAATGTAGGTTCTGGCGGTGAGCGCCTGCGCTTTGAGCGCTTCCTCCTCATAAGAGGCCGGCATTTCCGATGCGACTACCCCTGCTACATAGGTTTCAAAATCAACGTGTTCAATCTTATCCTGCTGGGATCTGAAAACAGCAACAGTCGGTTCTTCTGTCTCCTGCGAAGGCGCGGTGTCCGCCTGCTCGTCTGTTTCCGGCAGTGGTGCGCTTACTTCTACTGCTTCCTGCGAAACATCATGTTCCGACAGCCAGACGACTAAAAGTGAGGGCAGCAAGAGAATTATGCCCATGAGTATGAGTCCTGCAAGTAAAAACGGCTTCATTAAGTGTGTCTCCCGTCCCTTCTGTTTAAAGTACTTGCCGGCACTTGTTCGTGCCTGTCGTACTGGTAAATATTTATGTCTCTCTAGTACCAGTTAGAACAGAATTACACGGTTTTATACTATCTCTCACCTGAAATTTGCTAGAACCAATCCGCCCGTGATTCCCCGTAATAAGCTGTTTCACCTGCTCACTCTGTATGAAATCTATCACTTGCGGCCAGTTGCGCCTGCATAAGCAACGAAGACAGCACCGGGCTTGCAGAAGAGCTGTGTGAGTCAAGGCCACGCCCACTGCCCCCTTCACAAAACGACAAATCCCTTACCCATATTCCCCAAAAGCGAAACCGCATATTTCCCGGAAAATAATCGAATAAACTACGCTGGTGTCGAACGAGCTCACGAAAATGTCCTAGGCTAGATATACCAATCATCCCTGTTTCTCCGAGTTTCTTCTTATTTAATATATCGCACCACGGATTCAGCTCCAGGCACAAAAAAAACCTCCGGGTTCATTCTCCCGGAGGTGCGTGCTGGATCATTTAGATTGATTATAGCGATTTTCTCAAGCGAAGTTCGGATCCATTTTCAAAGGAGCCGGAGCTTCAAGATTTTCGAGTTCGTTTTCCTGCGCTTCGTAAATGCGCTCTACGTCGGCGCCGAGTGCTTTCAGCTTGCCGGCAAAGTCAACGTAGCCTCTGTCGATATGTTTGAGTTCCGTTACTCGTGTGTAGCCATCCGCTACGAGGCCGGCTACAACGAGTGCTGCGCCTGCTCTCAGGTCAGTGGCTGCCACTTCAGCGCCCTGAAGGTCATTCGGTCCGGAAACAATCGCGGCCCGGCCTTCAATTTTAATATTTCCGTTCATGCGGCGGAATTCTTCCACGTGCATGAAGCGGTTTTCAAATACTGTTTCCGTGATCACACTTGTACCTTCTGCTTTTAAAAGGAGAGCCATCATCTGGGCTTGCATGTCCGTTGGGAAGCCAGGGTGAGGCATCGTCTTCAGGTCGGCAGCCTTTAGTGACTCCGGTCCGATGACACGAATGCCGTCGCTTTCCTCGATAATGATGACGCCCATTTCGTTCAGCTTGGAGATGAGCGGACGAAGGTGCTCCGGCTCTACGTTCTCAAGCAGAACATTTCCTTTTGAAATTGCAGCGGCAATCATAAACGTTCCGGCTTCGATTCGGTCAGGAATGATCGTATGCTCGGAACCGTGAAGTTCCTTCACGCCTTCGATGCGGATTGTTCCTGTACCTGCACCGCGTACTTTTGCGCCCATACCATTAAGGTAAGTAGCAAGACACACGATTTCCGGTTCTTCGGCCGCGTTTTCAATAACGGTTGTGCCTTCTGCCATTGTAGCCGCCATCATGATGTTCTCCGTAGCGCCTACACTTGGGAAGTCGAGGTAAATTTTGTTTCCGACAAGTTTGTCTTCCACTTTGGCTTCGATAAAGCCGTTACCAATTTCGACCTTCGCTCCCATTGCTTCGAAACCTTTCAGGTGCTGGTCAATCGGACGGGAGCCGATTGCACAGCCTCCCGGAAGCGCGATCCGCGCGTGGCCGACACGGGCCAGAAGCGGTCCCATGACCAGGAACGATGCACGCATTTTTCTTACATACTCAAACGGTGCTTCTGTCTTGAGCTGCTTTTCTGCATCTACTTCAATGGAGCCGTTTTCGTAGCTCACATCAATATTAAGGTTTCGTAAAACTTCGTTAATGGTGTATACATCAGCCAGGGCTGGCACATCATAAATTTTGCTTTTTCCTTTTCCAGCTAAGATGGATGCTGCGATGACAGGCAATACGGCGTTTTTCGCACCTTCAATACGAACACTGCCGCTTAACTGCCTTCCACCGCGGACGATGATTTTTTCCAACGTATTCCCCTCCGCGTCCAGTTTCTATACTTATTAATATTCAGCCGTAATTATCGGCGTTCCAATTGTGACGGTTGTTTTGCCGCCCATTCCGTCCTGCGCAGCTCTTAAAGCGATCTGCAGGTTCATTGGACCGCCGTCTGTTTCAAATCCTCCGTCCCATAAAGGGGTGTTTGCGGATAATGAAACAAATGTTGGTTCGTTCAAATGCTCAGTGACCGTTGCTGTAAATGTGTCTGCAATTTCTTGTCCCCATGTTTCTAAAGAAGCTGCTTTGTCCCCTGTACCTATGCCTTCCGCACGAACAAAAAATTCGGAGTGCTTCATCCATTCCGGTGATTGCTGTGTGTCAAAAAGCAGTGAGAACGCGGACTTTCCATCTGGTGAGATGGGGAGCATTGATGCGTCATAGGCATGATATGCCCGGTATTCATTCTTTGCAACTCGTATAGACGTCAGTACCATCCGTTCAGTTACATTTGAATGTATATCCGTTCTTTTTCCTTCCCAAACCTTGTTTCCATGTTCCTGACCGGCTTTTGACCAGGTGAACATATCCAGCTCGTCCATATACGATTCGGTAAATGAATCCATTTCCTTACGGGACAGCGTTTCTGTCCCTTCACTTCTGGAATAGATATGCCAGCGATTGGTCCGGATTTTGTTTTCCGTCATTTTATTATTGATCTGCTGTATTGTTTGTAAGGGTGAATATGCCTGATTGTCTTTTTCCTGCATTGTCGCCGTCTGATGACCGGTAAAGAAAGCAAAAAGCAGGATTCCTGCCGCTGCTGCAACCGCTAAAACGTTCCCCATTTTAATTCCCCCATGCACGAGTCTTCTTATTAGCATTGTTGCCTTTAAGACAGTGCACATACATGGAATTAAAAGCTAAAGAACGACACGTTCTGCAACAGGTTCTGCCCTCTGGCATCAGAAGGATTTTTTCTGTGCATGTACTGACTGCTGCTGCTAAAAAAGGTGTCTGAGCATCGTTGACCAGTTGAAATAATTCAACAGGAAGCTGCTGACAAGATGTGTGATCGCGATGGCGACCAGGATGACAAGGGCTTTTGCCTTCGGTCCGTCGGGATCAGCAACAAACAGATCCCATTTAAACGTCTGCAGTGACCACCATACCGTGACGAGTACAACAATATTCACGAACAGACTGACTAACGCTTGCTGACCGAACTGTTCCAAAGCTTCTGTTTCCTCCCACATCGACGCAAGCCGCAGCTTTTCGTCTGAATAAGTTTTTGTTGAAGTCTATGTACTAACTGTGGTAATTTAAAACGTTACCTGATAACAGTGCCGATAAACTTCACAAATCCTATCTTAACGAATTCTCAACACAATTGCTACGGCTTTTTTCCCTAAAAATCAACTTTTTTCAAACATTTCCGCGTCTGGTTTTCATTTTTGTGATCAGGCTGTCTCAGCGTCTCTTTTTCAGGTTGTAGTATACTAATTATCACTTGTAACACAATTGTAAACTTCTTTCGGATAGAAAACGGTATTTTTGCAAAAAAAGAGGAAAACAGTTCCATTTGCTCTCAAATAGCCCACCTTTATCCATACGAAAGACCCATAAAAAAGAACCTGCTCCTGTCAATGTTCTATAAAAACATTGTCCGAAGAGCAGGTTCTTTTTTTGTCCGTTCCGTCAAAATTTTACCACTAAACTTTGTTAAAGTTTATTGTTGATTTCCGCTCTGTGCGCTCCCTTTCCACGGGCACCGCTTGAGCCGGCGCTGTTCCCACAGGAGTGTCGCACGTTCGCTGCAATCAACTTTAGAATGATAAACATCAAGTTTTAACAGCCTATTCCTAAAAACTGAGCCACTGCAGTGTGGTAAACCAGTTTGTGAGAAGGAACGGGATGATCCCGAGTCCGACCGTTCCAGCCAGTGTTACTGCCAGGACCACTGTCATGCCCGGTGATACAGCAACCGGAGCCCCCGGCTCCCGTGCTGCGGCGACTTCTGCTTCCGCAGCGGAGGTGTCCACACTGCGCACGAACAGACGCTGGATGATGCGGAAATAATAGAAGAAGGAAATGACGGTAGCCAGGACCATCACTACTGCCAGCCAGATCATCCCCGCTGAAACGGTATGAAAGAAAATCCAGGCTTTACCGATAAATCCTGCGGATATGGGCAGGCCGGCAAGGGAGATGAGAAACGCACTCATACTGAACGCAAGAAACGGCGACCGGTAGTAGAGCCCCGTAAATCCGCTCACGTCCTCCGAGTCTGCAGCCTCTGTCACAATCGTGATGACCGCAAAGGCACCGAGGGTCATGAGCATATACGCTGCGGCGTAGAACATAAATACGCTTATCGCAAGGTCTGCTGTCGTAACAGCGGCGAGCGGGACGAGCAGAAAGCCGGCCTGGGCAATGCCCGAGTAGGCCATGAGCCGCTTTACGTTGCGCTGAGGCAGGGCGATGAGACTTCCGGCCAGCATCGTAAGGGCAGCGAGCACACCGATGAGAAACGCCCACTCCTCATAGATCCCGCCGAATCCGGTAAAAAAGACGCGGAGCACGATCGCAAATGCCGCCACCTTGGAGATGGCCGATAAAAACGCAGTAACCGGTGTGGGTGCTCCTTCGTACACGTCCGGCGCCCACATGTGAAACGGAACGACGGACATTTTAAAGGCAAAGCCCCCGAGGATAAACAGCAGGCTCATCATGACGAGGAACGGATATGCGGCAAAAAGGTCGCCGATCCCCTCTCCGATTACCGTAAGGCTCGTTGTGCCGGTGAGGCCGTACAGAAACGACATGCCGTACAAAATAAAGGCCGATGCTGTTCCTCCGAGAACGATATATTTGACCGCCGCTTCCGAGGACTGTTTCCGGTAGCGCCTGAAACCGGTCATGCAGTATGCGCTGATGCTGAGGAGCTCAAGTCCGATAAAGAGCGTAATCAGATCGGCGGAGGATACCATGATCATCGCCCCGATCACTGCGAACAGCATGAGCGAGTATAGCTCCCCCTGGTAAATATCGTCGTGGCGGTCCACATAATACATCGTAATGCCGATGACGAGCGCTGCACCAAGAAGAATCATGATTTTGACCACAGTGGACATCGGGTCGACGAGGAACATATCCCCGATGCCTCCTGTACCGGTGCCGTTACTAACAGCGGTCAAAACAGCCGCAGTCAGGAGGGCGATAATACTCAAATGGCCGGTGAACGGCTTTTTTCCCTTTACCCCGGTCATGAAATCGATCGTGAAGATGAGCAGGGCAAAGGCGGCAAGAACGATTTCCGGTGTCATGAGCGACCAGTCTGCTGTATAGTTTATCATTCTGACGTTACCCTCCTGCTCTCGTAATCATTTCAATGACGGTTGTATTGATGATGTCGCTTAACAGATTCGGATAAATGCCGATCAGAAGGCTCAGTCCAAGCAGCCCGATAAGGGGCACGTACTCAGCCGGCCGCACGTCAGGAAGCCCTTTAAACTGCTCTCGCATGCTGCCGAATGTCGTCCGCTGAACGGCCCAGAGCAGATATCCGGCTGTCAGGATCATCCCGAGTATGCCAATACCGCCAATCCAGTAGGCGGCGGGGATCAGTTCGGCTGCGCCGAAGATGCCCATAAAGGCGAGCAGTTCGCTCACAAAGCCTGACAGACCGGGCAGCCCGAGGGATGCCATCGCTGCAGCGAGCATGAATCCGGCAAGCACCGGCACCGATTTGGACAGGCCGCCGAGCTCTGAGATGGTACTCGTGTTCGTCCGCTCGTACAGGGCACCGACGATGAAAAACAGAAGTGCGGCGATAATCCCGTGGGATACCATCTGGAATATGGCCCCCTGCATACCTGCTTCGGTCAGGGAAGCGGCGCCAAGGAGGATAATTCCCATATGGCTCATGCTTCCGTAGGCGATGAGCGTCTTCAGATCCGACTGGACCAGCGCCAGGCAAGCACCGTAAACGATATTAACGACCGCGAGAACCGCAATCACCAAGGCGAAATTGGCCGCCTGGTCCGGCAGAATGCCGTAACCGATCCGAATCAGCCCGTACGCTCCCATTTTGGAGAGCACACCGGCAAGGATCATCGTGACCGCCGTCGGAGCCTGTGTGTAGGCGGCCGGAAGCCACGTATGGAAAGGGAAAACAGGCAGTTTGACCGCAAAGGCAAGGAAAATGGCAACAAACAGTCCGGTTCTTACAGCGGAACTGAGCACTTCCGGATTCGCCGGATTGGCAAAAATGTCAGCCAGCACGATCATGTTGAACGTCGTTTCTGCAAAAGCCGTCGCCTCTGCCCCTTTAAAGGCGAGAGCGATAAAGGCGACAAACATAACGGCACTGCCAAGACCCGTATAAAGGAGAAACTTGAATGCCGCACGGCTCCGTTCGCTTCCTCCCCAGATGCCGATCAGAAAAAACATCGGGATTAAGGTGAGCTCGAAAAACAGGAAGAACAAAAACATATCCAGAGCCGTAAACACACCGAGCAGTCCGGTGGTGAGCACCAGCATCCAGGCAAAGTATTCCTTCACTCTCGTCTCGATCCGGAATGAGGCAAAGACCGCAATCGCCGTCACAAGGGTCGTGAGGACAAGCAGCGGCATGGACAGTCCGTCGACGCCGAGCTCATAACGGAGCTGCACGAGACCGAAATCAATCCAGGAATAGCTTTCTCCGAGCTGGATTCCCCCGGCAGCCCCTCTGAACCGGCTCCACACGATCAGGGAAACGAGAAATGCCATTACAGCGACTCCTCCGGCAAACGAACGGATCAGCTGCTTTTGTTCCTTCGGTAAAACGAGAAGCACGAGCGCCCCGGCGAGGGGAAGAAAGACAAGAATGCTTAATAGATTTCCAGTCATCCGAAGTACCCCCTAACCATAAACGCGGCTGCAATCAGGACAAGGCCGCCGGCCACACTCACAAGACCGTATGTCTGCAGCTGTCCGTTATGCTGTTTGCCTGCTTCTTTTCCTGTGTAAAAGGTCAGGCGACCGGCGAGGTTGACCGTACCGTCAATGATCTGGCGATCCGCTGCCGAGAAAAGGCGACTCAGCATGAGGAGCGGCCTGACGATCACCGCTGAATAGAATTCATCAATAAAATACTTGTTTCGAAGAATCAGGTGGACTGCCGGCATTTTTGCCTGAAGCTCCAGGTTCCTGCCGCCTTTGTAGAGCAGCCAGGCGAGACCGATTCCAGCTGCCGCAAGCAGAAGCGAGACTGCTGCCAGGCCGATGCCTGCGTGTGCCTGTTCGCCGTATGCCAGCCCGCCGGTTAAAAAGCCTTCGAGCCAGTAGCCATTAAACGGCAGATGAACGAAGCCGGCAGTGACCGCGAACCCGGCAAGGACCACGAGCGGAACGGTAATCGTCCGCACCTGCTCTTTCGGTGCTTCTCCCTCTCCCCTGTATGAACCGGTGAACACTTTGAAAAACAGGCGGAACATATAAAAAGCAGTCAGAAGACTTGTCACAGCTGCGAGCGTAAACAGAACCATGTCCCCGTTTGCCCATACCGCGGCTAGGACCGCTTCCTTGCTCCAGAACCCGGCGAGGGGAAAAATCCCGGCAATCGCCAGCGCCCCGATCAGAAACGTCACGGAGGTAATCCGCATCCGGTTCCACAGTCCGCCCATGCCGTTGATGTCCTGCCGGTGGTGAAGAGCGAGAATTACCGAGCCGGCTGCCAGAAACAGAAGGGCTTTAAAAAACGCGTGGGTCATCAGATGAAACAGTCCGGCCACGTAGCCAGCTGTCCCAAGCGCCAGCATCATCAGACCCAGCTGGCTGACCGTTGAATAGGCGAGAATCCGCTTAATGTCGGTATTTACAAGGGCAATCGATGCGGCAAATACCGCGGTCACGGCACCGGTATAGGCGACGACCGTCAGCGCTGTACCGGAAGCGAGAAACACCGGGTACGCAACAGCGACCAGGTAAACCCCTGCTGCCACCATTGTGGCGGCGTGAATGAGGGCACTGACCGGTGTTGGACCTTCCATGGCGTCCGGAAGCCACACGTGCAGCGGAAACTGGGCGCTTTTCCCGACGGCGCCGAGGAAAATGCAGAGCGCAATTGCTGTGACCATCGCACCGGATACTTCCCCGTTTTCAATTGCGCTGAAGGCAGCACCGTACTCAAAACTTCCTGTGGCGTTGAACAGAAGCACGAGGCCGACGAGGAGCCCCACATCGCCGATCCGTGTGACGAGAAACGCCTTTTTCGCTGCGTCCGCTGCTTCTTTTTTGAAATACCAGAAGCCAACAAGGAGGAACGAGCAGAGCCCCACGAGCTCCCAGAAGATAAACAGCTGGAGCAGATTCGGCGCGAGTACGAGACCGAGCATTGAAAATGTGAAAAACGTCAGATACGCATAAAACACGTGAATTCGTGCGTCTCCTGCCATGTAGCGCTTCGAAAAGACATGGACGAGGAGGCTCACAGCGGTTACCACGAACAGCATCATACTGTTAAGCGCCGTCACTTCAAAGCCCATCGTCACGTCCACCGATCCGATCGTCAGCCACCTTACTGTGGCGCCATATGTCTCCCCGCCGATCCGATCAAACAGAACGATGACAGATAGCGCCAAGGATGCGGCGAGTGCTGTAATACCGATATATGAGGACGCCCCCGAAAGCCGTCTGCCGCCAAGAAGCAGCACGAGAAAGGCGATCAGGGGAAAAACAGGGATCAGCCAGGCATTCTGTAACATACCATCACCTTTTTCTCTTTTTCGCCCGCAGGGTACTGCCGGACGAGGATTGGGTCAAACGCTTCGGTTACCATCTGAGCAGGTCCTGTTTGATGACGTCGATAGATGATCTGTTTCGGTACAGGGCAATCAGAATGGCAAGGCCCACAGCCGCTTCTGCTGCGGCAACGGTGATTACAAACATCGTAAACACCTGACCTGTGATACTCGCAAACGGACCGATACTGGAAAATGCCACAAGGTTAATATTGACGGCATTGAGCATAAGCTCAATACTGACGAGAATAATGACGAGGTGCCGTCTTGTGAGCACACCGTATAGCCCGATGCAGAACAGGATGGCGGCGAGAGCCAGAAACAGATTCAGAGAAACCATACTACTCCGCCTCCTTTCTCGCCAGCACGACCGCGCCGGTGAGCGCGGCAAGAAGGAGCACACCGACACCGATAAAGGCAATCAGGTAGTTTCCGTAAAGTTCAAGACCGATCGCTTCAGGCGTGCCCACGTATGGGTTGTCGTTCGGGGCAAAGTCCGCCTGAAGCACCCCGTAAAGGATTGCACCGAGAAGAGCCCCCACTCCCGCAAAACTCACAACCTTATGCAGCCGGCTTCTTTCCGGACCGAACCCGGCGGACCGGTGGTCGGTGAGCATCATCCCGAATACGAACAGAATCGAGACAGCGCCTACGTAGACCATGATCTGAATGATGCCGATAAATTCCGCCCGGAGGAGGAAGTAGAGACCGGCGATCGCCATAAACGCAAACGCCATAGCGGCGATCCGGTGGGATATTTTCCTGAGGATCAGGACGAGAACCGAGCAGGCGATCACGATCGTGCCGAGGATGAGGAAAAAGATCATTTGTGCGCTCACTGGTCCTCCCTCCCCTTCGCTTCCGGCTTCGGATCGACCTGATTGTTTGCTTCGGCTTTCTTTTCTTCCGGAATAGGATCGCCCGTATTTTTCACTTCAGCTTTTTCTTCCGGAGCCTTCACTTCGGGTTCCTTCTGTGCCGGTGCTCCCTCTTCCGGCTTTTTCGTTTCGGACACCTTACTTTCAGGCGCCTCCACTTCCGTCTGTTGTCCGGCCCCCTTTTTCTCCCGGGGCTTCTGTACTTCTTTCACGGCAGCTGTTTCTTCTGAGCCGTCTGTTTCGGTTTTCTTTTCTTTTTTCAGGGTTTCGCGGTTTTCGCCGGCCTGCTTTTCAGGGGCGGCTTCTGCTTTTGGCGGCGGTGCCGTTTCGCGTTTTTTGCGCTCAGGTGCCGCCGCCTTCGTCCGGTCTTTAGCCGGCGTGGCAGTCTTTTCTTCTTTTTCCGCTTCTTCCGCCTCGGGTTCTTTGTAGTTGCCGTAGACGGTGTTGTCGGTGAGCCAGCGCATGTCTTTGAAGTGCTCATCCCGGGTATAGGATGAAAGGTTGTCGTATCTGGCGGTCATGACGATGGCGGCTGTGGGGCAGACTTCGGTGCAGAAGTCGCACAGGATGCAGCCCTGAAAGTCGATGTTGTAGGTGTCGATGACTTTCTTTTTCGGGTTAACTTCGCTTTTTTTCCCGGTGAGGGTGATGACGTCTGTGGGGCATACTTTGACGCACAGGTCGCAGACGATGCACTTTTCGGGAAAGAAGCGGTGGATGCCCCGGAAGCGTTCGGGCATGTGGACCCGTTCTTCGGGGTACTGTATGGTGAATTTCTTTTTTCTAAAGTAGTTCAGCGTGATGCCGAATCCTTTCAGCAGTCTAAACATGCTACCACCCCATCCAGACTTTGATGATCGCTGTTATGACGATGTTGATCAGGGCGAGCGGGATGAGGACTTTCCATCCGAAGCCCATCAGGTGATCGACCCGTGCCCGCGGCAGTGTGGCGCGGAGCCAGAACCAGATGAACATGAAGCCGCACATTTTCAGAAGGAACCAGACGATTCCGGGTAAAAATGCGGGTCCGAGCCAGCCGCCGAGAAAGAGTGTGGTCGCGAGCGCCGAGATGGCGATGGCGTAGGTGTACTCGGCGAGCATGAAGAAGGCGAAGCGGAAGCCGGAGTATTCGGTATGGTAGCCGGATACGAGCTCTGACTCGGCTTCTGGCAGGTCGAACGGCGAGCGGTTGAGCTCGGCGATAGCGGAGATCATGTACACGAAGAATGCGAGAAACTGCGGGATGATGAGCCACAGTCCGATCGATTCCTGGTACAGGACGATTTCCCGGAAGTTGAGTGAGCCGGCGAGAATGACCACACCGACAATGGAGAGCACGAGCGGGATTTCGTAGCTGATCACCTGGGCCACGCCGCGCATGGCGCCCATGAGTGAATATTTGTTATTGGAGCTCCAGCCGCCCATGATGACCCCAAGGGTGGTGATGGAGCTGATACCGATAAAGTAAAGCACGCCGATGCTGAGGTCGGCCGCGTAGATGTTTTCGCTCCAGGCGATGGTGGCGAAAATGGCAAAGGCCGGCACGAAGGCGATGACCGGCGCGAGAATAAAGATCGGCCGGTCGGCAGCTTTCGGGATGACGTCTTCTTTCATGAGCAGTTTTGAGACGTCGGCGATCGTCTGAAGCATCCCGAATGGGCCGTGACGGTTCGGGCCGTGGCGCACCTGCATGTAACCGATGACTTTACGCTCGAACAGGATTGAGTATGTCACAGCGCCGAGGAGAAGCATGAGAACGGTGACGGCGTAGACGACCATCATGAGCAGATCCATTTACGCATCCACCTCCCCGAGCACGATGTCGAGACTTCCGAAGATGGCGACCAGGTTGGCGATCGGTTCGCCGACGAGGTAATCCTGCAGGATCTGGACGTTTACAAAGGACGGCCGGCGCAGCTTGACCCGGTACGGCTGGGTTTTGCCGGCACTTACGATATAGACGCCGATCTCCCCTTTTGATGCCTCACAGCGTTTGTAAACTTCGCCGGGCTTCGGTTTGATCATCATGATCCGCTTGCCTTTTTTATGGATGTACTCCCCGTCCGGAATGTCGGCGCACGCCTGCTCAATGATTTTGAGCGACTCGTGCATCTCTGCGATCCTGGTTTTATAGCGAGCGTAAACGTCCCCTTCCTGGAACGTCGGCACGTCGAAATCGAACCGGTCGTAGATCGAATACGGTTCGTCTTTTCTGAGGTCAAATTTCAGGCCGCTTCCTCTGGCAATCGGTCCGGACAGTCCCCAGTTGATGGCGTCCTGCTGGGTGATCTTGCCGACCCCGATCGTCCGCGCCTGGAAAATTTCATTGCCGGTGACGAGCCGGTCGTATTCGTGGATATTTTCCCGGACTTCCTTGACGGTTTCCTGGACTTTTTCGATCCAGCCGTCAGGCGCGTCCCATTTTACCCCGCCGATGCGCACGTAGTTGAACGTCATCCGCGCGCCGCTGATTTCGTTCAGGCGGTCGAGGATCAGGTCCCGGTCCCGGAAAGCGTACAGAAACGGGCTCAGTGCGCCGATATCGAGAAGGAACGTGCCCCACCAGACGAGGTGGGATGCGATCCGGTTGAGCTCCATCACGAGCACGCGGAGGTATTCGGCGCGCTCCGGAATCTCCCAGTCGAGGAGCTCCTCCACTCCGGCGCAGTAGATGTAGTTGTTCGTCATCGCATTTAAGTAATCGAGCCGGTCGGTGTAGGGAATGAACTGTGTGTAGAGGAGGTTTTCGGCAAGCTTTTCCGAGCCCCGGTGCAGATAGCCAATGACCGGTTCGGCTTTGACGATCGTCTCCCCTTCAATCGTCAGCACGAGCCGGAACACCCCGTGGGTACTCGGGTGCTGCGGTCCCATGTTCAATGTCATTTGTTCTGTACGAATCGACATGTGCTGTGCGCCCCCTTAATCCAAGCCCATTGCTTTTTTATCTGTGACGTAATCTTTCCGGAGCGGATGCCCCTCCCAGTCGTCCTCAAGTAAAATACGTTTAAGGTTTTTATGACCCGGGAAGCGGATGCCTAAAAGATCGTATGTCTCTCTTTCGAGCCAGTCTGCCGTTTTCCAGACGGGCTGAACCGACTGCACTTCCGGATTGTCCCGGGGTGTTTTCACTTTGATGTACAGGTAGTGGTTATGCGGAATGGAATAAAGGTTGTACACCACTTCCATATGTTCCTCGTAATCGATACCGGTAAGGCAGCTTAAGAAATTGAACTTCAGCTCCGGATCGTCGTGCAGCATGCGTGCCGTATCCAGCGTCCAGTTTTCCGTGCTGAGTGTGACCATTGGCTTGCCAAAGTTCAGTACCGCCTCTTCTACGGCGCTTTCGCCTGTGGCGGTTTTGCCGTTGGCGTTGGTGCTGAGGGCGATCTCGTTGATTCTGGCGCTTATGACTTCTAGAAATTCTTCGCTCATTTCTTCACCACCACCTGTTCGCCTCTCGCTTCACGCCGGATTTTATCTCTGAGAAGCTCCACTCCGTCGAGAAGTGCCGGTGGTGTCGGTGGACAGCCTGGTACGTACACGTCAACTGGCACGATTTTATCCACGCCGTTTAAGACGCTGTAGGCGTTTTTGTACGGACCGCCGCATGTGGCGCATGAGCCCATGGCGATTACCCACTTCGGTTCCGGCATCTGATCGTACAGCTGCCGGAGCACCGGGGCCATCTTGGCCGTCACCGTACCGGCGACGATCATGAGATCTGCGTGGCGTGGGGAAGCACGAAAAATAACCCCGAACCGGTCAAAGTCGTAGCGGGCGGCCCCCGTTCCCATCATTTCAATCGCGCAGCAGGCCAGGCCGAACGTGAGCGGCCACAGGGAGCGTGTTCTCGCCCAAGCTTTTACCTGCTCGACTTTTGTAAACAGAACGTTACGTTTGAGATCCTCAGCGAGCCTCGGATCGTATCTTTCAAGATCCTGAAATCCTTTTAGTTCCATTCTAGCACCTTCTTTTTCCAGGAATATGCAAGTCCCAATCCCAGTATGAAAATGAAGATCAGCATCGCATTCAGTCCGGTCCAGCCGAGCTGGTCAAGAGCCACGGCCCACGGATAAAGGAAAACGGTTTCAACATCAAAAATGACAAATTCAAGTGCGATAATGTAGTAGGCTACATGAAATCGCACCTGTGCGTCGCCGGTCGGTCTGATCCCGCTTTCATAGGTGATGAGTTTTTCTTCGTACGGGTTTTTCGGTCTCAGGAACCTCCCTGCCGTGAGCGCGGCAACCGGCAACGCGATCCCCAGCAGCATAAAGATGACGACGTACGTGTAATTCGAGTAGTAAAGCGCCAGATCCATACCGTCACTTCTCCCTCCATTCGCCAACTACCTCTGAGTATACTTTATTTTGCAGTATTTTACTTCAATATTCTAAATAATTTGAATTATACCTTTAGGAGTTTTGCTCGGATTTTGTCGAAGGTAAAGATTGGTTATTTAGGTGTGCTTTTTTTTGTGTGTCTGCGGCGGCAGTCCCGGTTTAGTAGTGTTTGCTGCCGGTGGTACGCGTGATTTACTGGTGTGCGGTCACCTCCCTGGTGAGGCTGAGGTTTATGGTTTACGTTTAGGGTTTTGCTGAATGCTTTTGGCACGTTTGGGGTTTTGAGAATTTGCTGTGCTGTTTTTGGTCACTGGGACAGCACGTCTCTGTAAAAGGTATGTCCGGGGACGTGGATTTAGGATAGGGAATTGTGCGGGTTCTCGGGTGAGCTGTTCGTGAGGTCGCTGAGGGAGTAAGTTCTGCCGCGGTTGTGGCCCGTGATGGGGAGGTTGAGTTCTTTTAGCAGATATTTTGCTGTGGACGCTGACCCCACTTCAGCAAACCATCTGAATTCGTTATTTGTAATTAGAGGTTTTATAAGCAGGGAAAAGTCTATCAGTGTTTCCAGGTGTGGATTTCGTGTTGTTTTTCCACAATGTTTACACAGCCAGTGGTAACGCTGTTTGATCATTGTTTTATTAACACAGACTGAGCACAATACTCCGGTTATAAGTTCCGAGGGATGCACGCCAGTTTCGTTCAGTATACATTGGTCGTCTTGTTTATGCTGCTGCAAAATGAGGGACTCAAGAGCAGATATTGAGAAGACTGATTTTGAATGGCGGCTTAGCTCATAAGACAGCCTCGAGGGGAGGTTGGCGCTTCTGACCATGTTCTTAATCGAAGGGTGATTGTTATACTGGGGCGGTATGTCGAGCCTGCAATTTGGGTTGGAAATGACCACCAGCGGTTTAACTGGTATTTGAGGCAATCCTGCTTCTTCGATCCAGTTTGTGAGGTGCTCCATTTGAATGACAGCCTGCAGATAAAAGTCAGGAAGAACCTTTATAGTATTGTCAGGCTTCGTCCAAATTACCTGATGACGGTCAGGCTCAAATCTAAGCGTACCAGATATGTTTTTAATTTCAAGAATCATTAGGTGAGTTCTGTGGACCAGTAGAAAATCCATTCGAAAATCATGATTGAGGGTGTGGAGTTTAATACTGTGGAAGATTCGGTACTGTCTGCCTGCTTTTTGAGTGAGGTAGTAATGAAGAGATTTTTCACCGCTGTATCCGGCTTCTATCCGGTATAGTTTCTGCAGAATTTCCTGACGTTTAGGGCGGTTATATGGGATCCTGCGTGCTAAAGCCTCCAGTTTTCGGAGCCTGAGTGGTTTTTCAATTGGTTTTATGAACACAACAGCACCTCTATTCGTTTTTATGGGGGATAAACTTGTAGAATTACAGGAGTTAATGGAGGGAAAGACTCGGTAAATCGACAATGAGATCCGGGAAATCGGCAGAAAAAGCTGGGAAATCGTCAGTCAATGCTGATATATCGACAGTCGCAAGCACAATATCGACGAAACGACACGATTCGACACCACCCGACCAGCGTCGTCCGCTTCGCCCAATGACTATGTACAAACCACCCCCGGCCATCTCCGGCCGGGGGCAGCTGTACATATGTTAATTTCCAGTCACTTCGAGGCGGTTAATTGCGCGCTTAAGCGCAAGTTCCGCACGACGGAAATCGATGTTGTCTTTCTTTGCTTCGTCCAGGCGGCGCTGGGCACGCTCTCTAGCCGCGCGCGCGCGGGCGACGTCGATGTCGGTTGGCAGCTCGGCTGATTCAGCCAAAATGTTGACTTCATCACGGCGAACTTCCATGAAGCCGCCGTTTACCGCCACCAGATCAACCTTGGAGTCTTTTTTAATTCGGACCGGACCAATACGCAGCGGCGTGACGAGCGGGATGTGCCCCGGCAGGACGCCGAGCTCACCATCATGCGCCTTCACACTGACGAGATTGGCCTCAGCTTCATAGACACTGCCATCCGGAGTGACGACATTGACCTGCATCGTCTTCATGGTTTATCCTCCTTCGCCGTTTTACAAGCTGATCCGGGAAAAAGTGAAGGCTCGAAGCTTCGTTGCCGAAACTACGCGGCCGGAACCTTACGCTCCGGTGCCCGTACATCTCTCAAGATGCACGGCCAGCCTCTTTTTTTCCCATGCCGCTCATAAACTCGGCTCTTATTCCATTTCCTTCGCTTTTTCGACAACCTCTTCGATGCGTCCAACAAGACGGAAGGCATCCTCAGGAAGGTCGTCGTATTTGCCGTCAAGGATTTCCTTAAAGCCGCGGATCGTTTCTTTAACAGGTACGTAAGAACCTTTTTGACCCGTGAACTGCTCGGCAACGTGGAAGTTCTGGGACAGGAAGAACTGAATACGACGGGCACGGTGTACGACAAGCTTGTCTTCTTCGGAAAGCTCGTCCATACCGAGGATCGCAATGATGTCCTGAAGCTCTTTATATTTCTGAAGTGTCTGCTGTACTTCACGGGCAGTTTCATAATGCTCGTCTCCCACGATTTCAGGGGACAGGGCACGGGAAGTTGATGCGAGCGGGTCAACCGCAGGGTAGATACCCATCTCGGAAAGTTTACGCTCAAGGTTCGTTGTCGCATCAAGGTGGGCGAACGTCGTTGCCGGTGCCGGGTCAGTATAGTCATCGGCAGGTACGTAGATCGCCTGGATGGACGTTACGGAACCTTTCTTTGTGGATGTGATCCGCTCCTGAAGCATACCCATCTCAGTTGCGAGTGTAGGCTGATAACCTACCGCAGATGGCATACGTCCGAGAAGTGCGGATACCTCACCACCCGCCTGAGTAAAGCGGAAGATGTTATCGACGAAAAGCAGTACATCTGCGCCTTTGGCATCACGGAAGTGCTCAGCCATTGTAAGACCAGACAGGGCAACACGCATACGTGCACCAGGCGGCTCGTTCATCTGACCGAATACCATGGATGTTTTCTTGATAACGCCGGAATCTGTCATTTCAAAGAACAGGTCGTTCCCTTCACGGGTACGCTCACCAACACCTGCGAATACGGAAATACCACCGTGCTCCTGGGCGATGTTGTTGATCAGTTCCTGAATAAGTACCGTTTTACCTACACCGGCACCTCCGAAGAGTCCGATCTTACCACCTTTGATGTAAGGGGCAAGCAGGTCAACGACTTTGATTCCTGTTTCAAGGATTTCTGTTTCTGTGGAGAGTTCCTCGTACTTCGGTGCTTCACGGTGAATCGGGTCACGCTGCACGGAAGCGGGTACTTCCTCTCCAAGGTCGATGTGCTCACCGAGTACGTTGAATACACGACCTAGTGTTTCGTCTCCAACCGGAACTGTGATTGGCTGTGCTGTATCTGTTACTTCAATTCCGCGGGTCAATCCGTCTGTGGATCCCATGGCGATCGTACGCACGGAGTCGTCTCCGAGGTGAAGCGCGACTTCCAGTGTTACGTCTACGTCCACTTCCCCAGAGGATTGAGCCTGACGCTTAATTGTAAGAGCGTTATAAATCTCAGGTAATTCTCCCCGGTTAAACTTTACGTCTACAACCGGTCCAGTTACTTGAGTGACGCGTCCTTTATTCATCATCTTTCCTCCTCACTTCCTAATGAACACGGGTGAACGTTAGTCCAGGGCCGATGCTCCACCTACAATTTCGTTGATCTCCTGCGTGATCGCTGCCTGACGGGCACGGTTGAACTTAAGGTTCAGCTGGTCGATCATGTCAGAAGCATTGTCAGTAGCAGCACTCATAGCTGTCATGCGTGCTCCGAACTCACTGGCTTTCCCGTCTAATAAAGCCCCGTACACCAGGCTTTCTGCATAGTGCGGAAGCAATTGTTTCAGAATCGTTTCCTCGTCCGGCTCATACTCGTATGAAGGGGAGTCGCCTCCGCCTGAGTTTTCGCCTTCGGCAGACTCGTCAAAGTCTGTCAGAGGAAGAAGCTTTGTTTCCGTTACTTCCTGGGAGATAGCGCTGATAAAGTGGTTGTAGTGGATGTAAATTTCGTCGAACACTTCATCGGCAAACATTTCGACTGTCGTAGCCGCAATGTTTTTGATGTCGGCGTAAGCCGGCTGATCCGACAATCCGACAATCTCCTGATAGATCGGCATACCGCGCTTTTTGAAAAAGTCCCGGCCCACTTTTCCGATGACGATAATACCGTACTCGTCCTGGGAGCTGTGCCGTTCTTTGATCGTATTCATCGTGTGCCGAAGCAGTCCACTGTTGTACGCTCCGCAAAGGCCGCGGTCTGATGTGATTACCAGGTAGGCGGTTTTCTTTACTTCGTCGCGTGATTCAAGCATCGGGTGGGAAACCATGCTCCCGTTCGCGATGCTGTTTACAACGTCACGGATTTTCTGCGTGTACGGAAAAAATGCCTGCGCTTTGTTCTGCGCTTTATTTAACTTTGCAGCAGATACCATCTGCATCGCCTTGGTAATCTGCTTTGTCTTTTTCGTAGATGAGATTTTCGACTGTATATCTCTAAGAGAAGCCAACGTTCTTCACCACCTTTGTTGAAAGCTGCTTCTTGAAGAGCGGATTACCTTTCCGCTTCAAGCGGACGCTTTCCGTGGGCAACGCTTCAGCCTCCTCGGGTAAGTTCGCCCTGCGGGGTCTTCAGTCGTTGCTTTTCCCACTGGAGTCGCCGCTTTGCGCTCCAAGGATTATCAGCGATTGTTAAAAAACTGCCTGTTCCTGTTTAGCCTCAAAAAGGGCGGCAGGAACCGGACGGAGCCGGTTCCTCTCCCCTTTCAGATTACGCGTTGAACGTTTTCTTGAAGTCTTCGATCGCTTTGCGCAGATCCGCGTCTTCAGGAAGGTTTCCAGTGCTGCGGATATGATCCAGAAGGTCTTTGTTGTTGTGGTCCATGTGGCTTAACAACTCTTCTTCGAACTGGCGGATATGATCGACTTCGACATCGTCAAGGTAGCCTTTAGTAAGGGCAAACAGAACGACAACCTGTTTTTCAACAGCAAGCGGCTGGTGAAGGCCCTGCTTCAGTACTTCTACTGTACGGGCACCACGGTTAAGCTTCGCCTGTGTGGATTTATCAAGGTCCGAACCGAACTGGGCGAATGCCTCAAGCTCACGGTAGGATGCAAGGTCAAGACGCAGTGTACCGGCAACTTTTTTCATTGCCTTGATCTGCGCGGAACCCCCTACTCGTGATACAGACAGACCTGCGTCAACCGCCGGACGTACACCGGAGAAGAAGAGGTTTGACTGAAGGAAAATCTGCCCATCGGTAATCGAGATTACGTTTGTCGGAATGTAGGCGGAGATGTCCCCTGCCTGTGTTTCGATAAATGGAAGAGCTGTAAGTGAGCCCGCTCCTTTATCGTCACTAAGTTTTGCTGCACGCTCGAGAAGACGGCTGTGCACATAGAATACGTCACCCGGGAAAGCTTCACGGCCCGGAGGACGACGGAGAAGAAGGGAAAGCTCACGGTAGGCTGCTGCCTGCTTGGAAAGGTCATCGTAAATTACGAGAACGTGCTTTCCGTTGTACATGAACTCTTCACCCATGGATACACCAGTGTAAGGTGCAAGGTAAAGAAGCGGCGCAGGCTTGGACGCACTCGCACTGACAACAATCGTGTAGTCAAGAGCTCCGTGCTTACGTAGTGTTTCCACTACGCCTGCTACTGTGGATTCTTTCTGACCGACTGCAACGTAAATACAGATCATATCCTGGTCAGCCTGGTTCAGAATTGTATCAATGGCAATCGCTGTCTTACCTGTCTGGCGGTCTCCAATGATAAGCTCACGCTGACCACGGCCGATCGGAATAAGAGAGTCAATTGCTTTGATTCCCGTCTGGAGCGGTTCGTGAACCGATTTACGGTCCATAACCCCTGGTGCCGGGCTTTCAATTGGACGGCGCTTGTCTGTTTCGATGTCCCCTTGCCCGTCAAGCGGGTTCCCAAGCGGGTCAACAACGCGTCCGAGAAGTTCCTCACCTACTGGAACCTCCATAATACGTCCGGTACGTTTAACTTCGTCACCTTCACGAATATCAAGGTACTCACCGAGGATGATAATACCAACTGTATCTTCCTCAAGGTTCTGAGCCATACCCATCGTACCGTTTGCAAATTCTAGAAGCTCTCCGGCCATTACGTTCTCAAGACCGTGAGCAACGGCGATCCCGTCACCGATACGGATAACGGTGCCGACTTCATTTACTTCGATATCAGACTGATAACCTTCAATCTGTTTTTTTATCAGAGAGCTGATTTCATCGGCTCTGATGCTCATATTCTTCACCCCTATCTACTTACGTTCCCTGTCAGCATGCGTCTGTGAATACGTTGAAGCTGGTTGGCGATACTCCCGTCAAAGACAAGGTCGCCTACGCGGACTTTAATACCGCCGATCATAGTCGGATCCGTGACTTCGTCCACAAGAATTTTCTCGTGCTTCGTGTGACGGGCGAATTTATCAGCGACGAGCTGAAGCTCTTCGTCTGTCAGCTTTTTCGCTGCATAAACGGTCGCCTCGGCTACTCCTTTTGACTGATAGGACAGGCGCTTGTACTCATCTGCCAGTGCAGGCACAATGCTGATACGCTTTCTGTCGACCAGTAAAAGAAGAAGGTTCAGAATCTCCGCAGAGACCTTGTCGCCAAAGTTTACCTTCAGCAGCGATTTCTTCGTGTCATTCGCAATGCTCGGGTGTCTGAACACTTCGTCAAGAAGGTTCGTATCTTCAAATACTTCCTTGATCAGTTGCAGCTCCTCACCATATGCGTCGAGCTGACCACGCTCTTTGGCAAGGTCATAAAGTGCACTCGCGTAACGAAAAGCTAACGGGTCCCGCTTCATAGCTCTTCGCCAACTTCTTTAAGAGTCTCCTGAATGAGTTTTTCCTGTTCTTTCTCATCCAGCTCTTTTTCGATGACCTTAGATGCCACAAGGACAGACAAGGACGAAACTTGCTCACGAAGTGCAGAGATCGCTTGCTCTTTTTCCATCTGAATGTTGGCGAGAGCTTCCTGTGTCTTGCGCTCTGCCTGCTTTTCAGCATTGGCAATAATATCTTTTTCCGTGCGTTCAGCCTGTTTGCGCGCGTTTTCCACGATTTCCTTCGCTTCCGTACGGGCTTCCTTGATGGCTTCACGTTGTTCTTCGAGGTACTTTTCCGACTCTTCGCGGTTCTTCTCAGCAGAGGAGATCTGGTCTGCTATGTGATTCTCTCGCTTTTCCATCATGTCCATAATCGGACCAAAAGCAAACTTCTTTAAGATCAGCAAGAGAACGACGAACCCGGCGAGCTGGTATATGACATCTCCCCATTCAATAGGTCCAAACATCTGTCTCGCTCCCTTCTCTTGAATCATGCATAAGGAATGGCGAAGAGGTATGGATCCCAAACGTTCTTCGCCATTTTGGTGTTAAATTACGTAATCGTGATGGTCCGTTATTACATTTGTCCAAGAAGCAGGAATGAAACAACGACCCCGATGATTGGAAGTGCCTCAACAAGCGGGATACCAATGAACATTACTGTCTGAAGCTGGCCGCGAAGTTCCGGCTGACGGGTAATACCTTCAAGTGTTCCTTTTACTACGATCGCTACCCCAAGCGCACCTGCTAGTGCAGCGAAACCTGCTACGATACCAATACCAATTGCAATCAAACCGACATCCATTTTAAAATCCTCCTTTAATATCTGTAAAACTTTATATTTACGCTCTATCATGAATTTGCTAGAGCTGGTGGTACCTTGAACTTAGTGTTCCTCGTTCACTTTGTGCGCCATGTAAACCATGGTCAGCATACAGAAGATAAATGCCTGCAGCGATCCGATAAACAGACCGAATGCCTGCCAGATAACCAGCGGCGCGAAGGCGAAAATCCCTGCTACAATTCCGGATGTACCGAGACCCACGAGCATGATCATGAGTACTTCCTTTGCATACACGTTACCGAATAGACGCATTCCAAGCGTAAGCGTGTTGGCAATTTCCTCAATAATTTTGAATGGGAATAAGAAAAACACCGGACGGAAATAATCTTTTCCGTATTCTGCCGGTCCCTTCATCTTAATACCGTAGTAGTGCGTAAGCAGCACAACCATTGCGGCAAGGGACAGTGTGAGCACCGGACTTGATGTCGGTGAGCGCCACCATACATAATGGTTCTCATCCACAATCTCGAACGGAAGTCCGAGCATATTTGCCGTAAAGACATAGAGGATGATGGTGAGTCCCAGCATGATGAAGTTCTTCCCCCTGTTCCAGTCCATGTTGCTGCTGATGATGTTTTTTACGAACTGAACCAGGTACTCGAGAGCGTTCTGTGCGCCCGTCGGATACATTTTAATGGTCCGGGACATGAAAAAACAGACCAGAAAAACGATGAGAATCGTTGCTGTCACGGTGATAATGTTGGTCAGGTTCACCGTAAGCCATGGGATTCCGAAGACTTCAACCACTCTTTCATGATGATCCAATTACTTTCACCTCTTTTCTCGATCTTGCAAGAGTCGTACGCTCAGTACAGAACATGTACGCCCCTACTGCAAACGCTTAATATGGAAAATAGGTTCTATCATGATGATGGCATAGGTCAGCATGAGACCTATAATCGCACCAGCAAGATTAAAAATGTGAGGGAAACTTACGGCGATCACGATACAGATTACGGACACTGCGATCCGGCTTACTGTACCAAAAGCGAATTTTGTCCGGAGTGCCTTTGATTCCGAGGTCACCCGTTTCACCTGTGCGTAGGTCATGTACAGATTCAGCAGACTGAACGCTGTACCGAGAAGCATGCCGTAGAAAAACGTGTTGTAAGGTGTAGTGAAAGCAAGGATTGCGATCAGCGCCAGAAGCGCTACTGTGTAAAGAATCATCCGTTTTGCTGTTGCTCCAAACTCCATTACGTATCGTCTCCCAAAGTACGCTTCAGCACGTGATAAATACCGTAAACTGCTGCTGTCAGTCCGACGAGAAAGCCGGCTGCCATAAGCAGTCCTCCTGTTTCAAAATAACCATCAAGCCATCTTCCTCCAAGTACTCCGATCAGAATACACCCGATAAAGTAAGAGGAGATTGTTGATACAAGGGCCATTTTCCGGATTACAGACTGCACTTTCTGATCGTTTGCCATCATCCAGCTCCTGTCTGCACACGTTTTGCGCACGGCAGGCGCCGTCCGTGAAAACATGTCGAAAAATCACACTTTTTCGAATCCTCGATGCAAAAGAGCCTGTCCTTTTTTCGAGCGGCTACGACATATCGGATACCTTATGTACGAAAGCCTGCATACCCTCTGCAATCGTATAATAGTGGTCCACCTCTGTCAATTCAGTATCGGGAAAAAAATCAGGAAATTTCCCGACATTCAGAAAAGCGCTTTCACACCTGTCCGTATTTTCCGTCGAATTGAGAAAAATATCACAATACACATTATACATAAAATCTATTTTCATGTGTTGCGTTATAAGAAGAAAATAGATGTTTTAATTTTCAGTAAACTATTCTGTTCTTTTCTGAACACACGGCAAAACCGGCAGAGTGGTATCCGCCGGTTGTGTCTGGCCTGTATCGGCTGCCCTCCAGCCTGACAGGCATTTAGGGAGCGTGTTCCGTCAGGCCGGAGCCGATGAAAATATCGCGCTCAATCGTGTCTTCCTTGCCGTCCTGGGAGGCAAAAATCAGCGCTTTGTAAATCCCGGGTTCGAGACCGGTAATTTCCAGTTTCTCTTCAAGCATTCCCCGCTCCACATCGGTACGGGCTTCGATGTAATCGAGATACTCAAACGTGTCAGGATCGTATAAGACGATGCCGAATTCCTCAGCCCCTCCCGGCAGGTATACTTCATACTGATAGATGTTCTCGTCTGCGGTCTGCTCGAGCATGAAGGCCATCACCCGCGGGTAGTCCGGTTCCTCGACGAAAAATAGATATGGTACATTAATCGTTTCATCCCTGCTTTTTACTTCTATAATTCCGTGATACATGCCTCCTTCAAAAACAGCCGGGAGAATGTCCATGATAATTGGCACTTCCCGTTTTTCACCGGGATTCAGATAAAAGGAGAACGGCACTTTCCACTGGATCCCGTCCGGTACATCGAAGGGAGGATCAATTGTATACCGCTTTCTTTCGTCAGACTGATTATCAACCGTAACTTTCACTGTTTTTTCAATGCGACGTTCGTTTCTCAGCCATTTCCCAAAGCTCACCGCCCCGGGATAAACGAGAGTTTCCGCGGTCAGTGCTTTTGCCAAATCCACCCTTCCGGTTCCCTGTACGTGTGGGGGCTGGATATTGCCATCACGGTCCGTCACCTGTTTAGCGGTGTTCATTAAAGCTGCTTTCACCTGATCCGGCGTCCAGTCCGGGTATTTCTGGAGAATCAGAGCTGCGGCCCCTGCAATGTGCGGCGCTGCCATACTGGTTCCGTTCATATCCATATACCCTTTTGGCACTGTGCTGTCGATCGATACACCAGGGGCGACAAGATCCGGCTTTACTTCCCATGAATAAGTGACCGGTCCTCTTGAGCTGAACGGGGCAATCAGGTCTTCTTCCTCCCTGTAAATCGTTCTGATGTACGGATGATCTGTTTTGGTTATGATGTCACGGAGCTGTTCTCCGTCTTCTTTCGCCATACTGACCACGGGAATGTCGAGCATCTCTTCAAGTGTTCCGGCGAACTCTCCGTCCCGGTTATTGTATACGATCAGCCCTGCCGCACCGGCTTTCTGTGCTTCTTTCGCCTTAACGGTGAACGTGACAATTCCCCGCTCCACGAGTGCGATTTTGCCTTTCACATCCGTGTTTTCAAAGTCTTCTTTTCTCCCGAGGCCGGCATACACGATCGGCTCGTCACGTTTCATGTTCCATGGCTTTGCCCGCTGCATCGGAATCATGCCCCACTCTTCTCCGTCGTTTCTTTCGAAGGTCAGATAAGGAACTTTCAGCGGCGGCGTGGATGCCCCTACGCTGATCGCTCTGGAGGAAGTACCCGGCGAGCCGACAGTCCACAGATTCGGACCGCTGTTTCCGTTGGAAGTAACCGCCACAACACCTTCTTCCACCGCTTTATCGAGGGCCACGCTCGTCGGCCAGTCCGGTCCGTTAACGGTGTTGCCGAGAGAAAGGTTGATCACGTCCACCCCATCCTCCACCGCTTTCTCGATCGCTGCGATCACCTGCTCGGTCGTGCCCATACCGGTTGGTCCGAGCGCCCGGTAGCCGTAGATTTCAGCTTCCGGGGCCACGCCTTTCAGCCGTCCATTGGCCCCGATGATCCCCGCTACGTGTGTCCCGTGCATCGTTGGTGCCCCTTCATCCTGGAGGGTTTCCATCGGATCTTCGTCCTCATCCACCACGTCATAGCCGCCGCGGTAACTATCGCGAAGGTCCGGATGGTTGTAGTCGATGCCGGTATCAATCACGCCGACCTTCACCCCTTTTCCAGTCAGGTTGTCTCCTCTTTCATCAAGCATCCGGCGGATTTCCCGGCCCCCGATGAAGGGGACACTTTCGTCCATCGAGGTTTCGTAAACGGCGACGGGATCGATCCGGCGAATTCCTTTGATGGACTGAAGCCTGTCGAGATCCTTCTGGCTGATTTCAAGGGAAAAGCCGTTGTAAAGGGTCATAAATGTCCGGCGGATTTCCGCATCCGGTATCTCCTCCTGAACCCGCGCCATTGCCTCTGCCGAATCTCCTTCAGCTTCCACAATGATGATTTGGCGTTCGTCCGGATCACCCGTCACAGGCATCGGCGGCCGTTTCGGAAAGTATTGCTCTGTGTCCTCTGCCAGGCCGTAAGCCGGCATCATCAGCATTGCGATTATTGTTCCTGCAATCAGCCGCCATACAAGCGTTCTCATGCTCTGACCCCTCCAATGTAAAAGTTACTCTATAGCATGCGAGAGTTGGGAGCTTTTCATGCGGGAACAGGTGAGGAAAGATGGGAATCGTCAGGGTTTCGTATTATAAGAGCGTTCGCTCGTTCATTCCAGGCATCCGCAGCTTTTCAGAATATCTCCTAACTAAAAAAGCTGACCTGCGCTTCTGCAGATCAGCTTAATAGTATTTAATATGCGCTGAATGGCTGCGGCCGATCCGGACGGTACCCGTAATGGTAGCGGATCGCCTCCACTATGCGGGCAGACGCATGTCCATCCCCGTATGGATTGGATGCCTTGGACATGGCCTGACGCGCTTCCGGACTGGTTAATAGTTCTTTTGCCAGACTGTAAATATCTTCTTCCCCGGTTCCGGCAAGCTTCAAGGTGCCCGCATCGACTCCTTCGGGACGCTCGGTTGTGCTGCGCAGCACGAGTACAGGTACGCCGAGAGATGGCGCTTCCTCCTGCACGCCCCCCGAATCGGTCAGGATCATGCAGGCTCTGGCAGCAAAGTTATGGAAGTCACGGACCCCAAGCGGCTCGATCAGGTGGATACGCGGATCGTTTCCGAGTACTTCGTCCGCCGCCTCCCGGACCGCGGGGTTGAGGTGCACCGGGTACACGACCTGAACATCGTCATGTTCTTTCACAAGCCGCTTAATCGCACGGAACATATTGCGCATCGGCTCGCCGAGATTTTCACGGCGGTGGGCTGTAAGGAGAATCAGGCGGTCGCTGCCGACCTCCTTGAGCACGGGGTGAGTATATCCTTTATCCACCGTCGTTTTTAGGGCGTCGATGGCCGTGTTACCGGTTATGAAAATCGACTCGTCCTTTTTTCCCTCGGATGTGAGGTTCTCCGCTGCCTTATCGGTCGGAGCGAAGTGAAGATCGCTGATGACTCCGGTGAGCTGGCGGTTCATTTCTTCCGGGAAAGGGGAATATTTGTCCCACGTTCGAAGCCCCGCCTCCACGTGGCCCACGGCAATCTGATTGTAGAAGGCGGCAAGACTCGCAGCAAATGTAGTCGTTGTGTCCCCGTGAACGAGGACCAAGTCAGGCTTCAGACGTTTCATTACCTCGTCCAGACCTTCAAGCGTGCGGGTGGTAACCTCGGTCAGCGTCTGCCGGGACTGCATAACGTTCAGATCCTCGTCCGGCGTTACCCCGAAAATGCCGAGCACCTGATCGAGCATCTCCCTGTGCTGTCCGGTCACAGTGACAATCGATTCGATTTCTTCATGGTGCTTTTCCAGTTCCAGAACGAGGGGGCACATTTTAATCGCTTCCGGCCGCGTTCCGAATATGGTCATCACCTTCCGTTTTTCCGCCATCTTTATCACCTGTTTCTCTTTATATATAGAGGGAGGGAGGGACGGCCTTTTACAGCACACCCCTCCCTTGAACGATCCGTTTATTTTGTCCCGAACAGGCGGTCTCCTGCATCTCCGAGACCAGGCACGATGTAGCCTTTTTCGTTCAGTTTTTCATCCATTGCTGCAAGATAGATATCCACATCAGGATGGTCGCGCTGAAGCACTTCCACCCCTTCAGGAGCAGCAACGAGACACATGAGCTTAATGTTTCTGGCGCCGCGCTTTTTAAGGGAATGAATCGCTTCAACAGCTGATCCGCCTGTAGCAAGCATCGGATCGATTACGATAAATTCACGCTCTTCCACATCATTGGGAAGCTTGACGTAATACTCGACCGGTTCCAGCGTCTCAGGGTCGCGATACAGCCCGACGTGACCGACTTTGGCTGCCGGGATGAGCTTCAGAATTCCGTCCACCATACCGAGACCGGCGCGGAGGATCGGTACAAGACCGAGCTTTTTCCCTGCAATTGTCTTACTTGTAGCCGGACCGACCGGCGTTTCAATCTCCACGTCCTGCAACGGAAGTTCCCGTGTAATTTCAAATGCCATAAGGCTCGCTACTTCATCCACAAGCTCACGAAACTCCTTAGTCCCTGTCTGCTTATCCCGAATATACGTCAGCTTGTGCTGAATTAACGGATGATCAAAAACGTACACTTTACTCATGCTCCATCCCGCTCCTTTTCTCGCTTTGTCTTTCCGTTCCCTTTCAAGATTCTACATAAAAAGCCCCGGCATATCAAGGTGAAAAATAAAGGTTGTCTTTCTGTTCCCCTCTTCTTTGTGGATAAACCGGGGCTTCGGAAGGTTTTTCGGCGTATGGGAAGCCGTTTATGATGCCGATTCACCGTTTTAGCAGCTGAAACTGCAGTTATCCACATTTGGCTGCGTATATATCCACAAAAAGGGACTTGGGACCCGGGTTTATCCACAAAAACTACAACTTTATTCACAATTGTGGAAAGTCATTCACAGAACACAAATAGTTACTCACAAAATTCGTCACAGTTTTCCACAGACCCTTAAAAAAAGACGCCCTTATCAGGCGCCTTTCAGTCATTACTTATACAGCGGGAATCCGCTTGTGAGTTTAACCACATCTTCACGCGCCGCGTTCAGGACGTCTTCTTTATCGTGGTTTTTCAGAACTGCGGCCATGATTTTTCCGACCTGTTTCATTTCGTCTTTTCCAAAACCGCGGGATGTTACTGCAGCAGTACCGAGACGAAGACCGCTTGTCACGAACGGACTTTCCGGATCAAATGGAATCGTGTTTTTGTTCGTGGTAATTTTCACGTCGTCAAGAGCTTCCTCCGCCACTTTACCGGTAATGCCGAGGCTCTGCAGATCCAGCAGGACAAGGTGGTTGTCCGTGCCGCCGGATACAAGGTTGACGCCTTCTTCTTTCAGGGTTTCAGCAAGAACAGCAGCGTTTTCAGTTACTTTTTTCGCGTAGCCGGTAAACTCATCGCCGAGTGCTTCGCCAAGGGCAACAGCCTTCGCTGCGATCACGTGCATAAGCGGACCGCCCTGAAGACCCGGGAAAATAGCTTTGTCAATCTTCTTTGCATACTCCTCTTTGCAAAGAATCATTCCCCCGCGGGGGCCGCGGAGGGTTTTGTGCGTAGTGGTGGTCACAAAGTCGGCGTGCGGTACCGGGTTCGGGTGAAGACCGGCAGCAACGAGACCGGCGATATGTGCCATGTCCACCATCAGGTAAGCGTCCACTTCGTCAGCAATCTCACGGAATTTCGAGAAATCAATACTGCGTGGATACGCACTGGCTCCGGCTACGATCAGTTTCGGCTTGTGCTCAATCGCTTTCGCACGAACGTCATCATAATCGATCACCTGCTTATCCTTATCCACACCGTAGTCCACAAAGTTATACTGCTTGCCGCTGAAGTTGACAGGGCTTCCGTGAGTCAGATGTCCTCCATGATTGAGGTTCATGCCGAGCACGGTGTCACCCTGGTCCAGAATCGTATAATAAACTGCCATGTTCGCCTGGGCCCCGGAGTGAGGCTGGACGTTAACATGATCGGCACCGAACAGGCGCTTGGCACGGTCGCGGGCAATATTCTCGACCACGTCCACATGCTCACATCCGCCATAATAGCGTTTCGCCGGATAACCTTCGGCGTATTTATTCGTCAGCACAGATCCCTGCGCTTCCATCACTGCTTCCGAAACAAAGTTCTCTGATGCGATCAGCTCGATGTTCTCCTGCTGGCGCTCCAGTTCATTGTTCATTGCCTTAAACACGTCATCGTCCTGTTTCTTGATATGTGTCATTCGCTGCGTATCGTTCAACGTTTCCATACCTTCTTTCGCCTCCTCAAATGAATCCGTACCAGACGGCATCGCGGTTGGTGTTTTGCTGATAAATTCCGGAGTGATCTAACTGCCCCGGCGGTCCGGGCCCAGTTACGCTCACTCACCTTACCCAGTATACCGTATTTCAAGGCCAGTTTTCACCCCGCATTCAGACTTTTCCGGAAAAAAGAGCGGAGCGGCTTCAGAGGGCTTGAATTGGGATGGGGCTGGTCGGCGTATCCTCGATCCGCTATGGGGCGACGGATGTTTATCCGCGAATTTCTTATTATATCCGCTATCCTAGCTGGATATCCGCGATTTCCTCAATATATCCGCGATAATTTCATTTTATCCGCGATCTCCCGCCGATATCCGCTAACAAGAATGATTCTAACGATGAGCGCAGAAAAAACTCAACCCGGAGGCCATCAGGCTTCCGGGTCGTAAATTAAACGTCAAATCAGTCACAAAACGTGCCGTCTTGCGGTACTTTATATACTGCTCGTTCGCCGCCGATCAGCTTCGGCCTGGTGCGGGCGAGAGTCAGGTGCGCTTCTCCGACTGCCTTGATCGGGCTTCTGACCGGTACCGCTACCGGTCGGAGATGCATGCCGATCAGTGTATCACCGATGTCGACTCCGCCGTGGGCCTGCAGGTTTTCCACCAGAACGGGGCGGTTCATCTGACGATACGCAAAGGAGGCCATGGAGCCCCCGGCTTTCGGCATCGGGATGGCCGACACCTGGTTATCAAGACGCCATTCCGCGGCCGCCTCCTCTTCAATCACAAGAGCGCGGTTTAAATGCTCGCAGCACTGAAACACCAGATGAACGCCGGTTTCCCGGCGGAACAGGTCAAACGCTTCCCAAAGGGCGCCGGCGATTTCCATGGCGCCGGCCGTACCGATATGCTCGCCCTTCACTTCACTCGTACTCGTCCCCACTACCACGATTTGACCGGGGCGAAAGCCTGCCTGTTTCTGCAAATCCCGAAGCGCTGTTGTCAGGTCTTCCGTTAGTCGAGCCGGTTCGATTTTCATCGCAGTCCCTCCTTTCAGAGTAACAAATCAGTTTTCGTAGCTGGCGATTTTTCCGATCCGGGTGGCGTGGCGTCCGCCTTCAAATTCCGTGGTTAGCCATACTTTTGCGATTTCTCTGGCCAGTCCCGGTCCAATCACCCGCTCACCCATGGAAAGAACGTTGCTGTCGTTATGTTCCCGGGTGGCTTTTGCGCTGAACAGATCATGCACCAGCGCGCAGCGGATGCCTTTCACTTTGTTGGCGGCAATGCTCATACCGATGCCTGTTCCGCATATCACGATTCCCCGGTCCACTTCCCCGTTTGCTACCATTTCGGCAGCAGGAATGCCGTAGTCAGGGTAATCGACTGAGTCGCTGCAGTCACAGCCTACGTCCGTGTAGGTAATACCAAGCTCGTCCATGAGTGATTTTATTTCTTCTTTCAGATTTCTTCCGCCGTGGTCTGATCCGATTGCTACTTTCATCGTTTGTATCCTCCTTAGGTTCGTAAAGCCATGATGTGTTTATTTTCCCAGAATGGTCCGGTACGGGCAACTATGCTTTCCCGGTCAGTCACCCTGTTTCAGTTTTTCCACCAGCCGATCCACCGCTTCCTCAATTTCAGAAAGCGTGTCTCTGTAGATCTGATCGCTTCCTCCGAACGGGTCGACCACATCGATTGACGGATAGTCCTGTAGGATCTGATCAATCGCTTCCTGATGAGGTCTGATCTCCTCTAACAGCTCTCGCTCCAGCTCCTGCTGTTTGACTAAGTCTCCAGTGGCATTATACTCTTCCACTTTGTCCTGGTTGTCGTTGATAAAGCGGACCCGTTTCATCTCAAGTTCAGCTGCCTCCCGGTCGAGCATCCGCTTTTTTTCCCGGTTCTCAGAGGTGTCGTAGGCATATTCCTTTAACGTATAGACGATCTTGTTCATATGGGGAAACTGCTCAATCAGCCGTCGTTTGTGGTCCTGTGTCATCGTCAGTACAAGATCCGCCCAGTCGAGAAGTTCTTCTGTTACGGTTTGGGATTGATGGGAATGGGGGATGTTTCGTTCGTCCAGGGCGTTCCGCGAGCCTTGTGAAAGCCCCATCCCCGGCATGCCGTACATGCCTGCCGATTTCACATCCGTTTCAAGCGAAGCCTCTTTCGCTTTTTTCCTGTACACAGCTTCTGCTGCAGGGCTCCGGCACGTGTTGCCGGTACATACAAACAATATATTTTTCATGTGCGGTTCAAACCTCCTGAACGCAAAATTAATCTGTTAAACTGCTACACGTATATTTTACCACACGGCCCGATTGTAAACGTACGATTCGTTCCATGTAAAAAAACTGCCTCCATGTGCGGAAGACAGTTTTTTAAATGAATAATATTTTAACACCGAAGCCGATCAGGATACAGCCGCCGAGCATCTCACTGTACCTGCCTAGGACCCCCTCTGCTTTTCTGCCCAGGAAGAGCCCGGCCCAGGTCAGGAGTGCGCTGAAGAGCCCGAAGCTGACGAGTGTCACAAAGGTTTTCGCACCGAGCATGCCGAGACTGAGGCCAGCAGAAAAGCTATCGATGCTGACAGTAAGGGCAAATAGGATCAGGCCCCAGCCGATCGGACTAAAAGCGGGTCCTGTATCGTCGGAAAAAGACGACCGGATCATCTGCATGCCGATGTACAGAAGCAGCGCGGCACCGAGGATATAAGCAAACACACCGATATATTGCGAAACGAGCTTGCCAAGGACGATTCCAAGAAGAGGCATCATCACGTGAAAAAGCCCGACAGTCATTCCGATCATGACAATTTGGCGCAATCTCAGCCCAATCATCCCCATACCCACGGAGATCGAGAATGCATCCAGACTTAAGGCAAAAGCCATCATTCCGAGAGTAAGTGCTTCTCCTAACACAAAATCCCCCCTTGGACGTGCTACTTCATCCGTATGCACGTCCAAGGGGGTTTATTTCTGTTTATTTTTCCGAAACGATGCGGTTTCCCGCTGCTTTCCGAAGCCGGTTCATGACCGCCTGGCCAATATCAGTTTCAGGCACTGCTGCGGCAAAAATGACGTCGGATCTGCCGCTCAGGTCGAACGCTCTTAGGCCGGCATACAAGTCTCTGGCAACGGTCCGCAAGTCATGGGAACTTCCGCACACCACCTGTTCTGCTGCTCCCGTGTACCGTCCTGCTTTTTCTTCCGGGACAAGAATGCCGACACGACGGCCGCTTCTGGCCGCCTCATCAATCTGTTCCTGAAAAAAGCGGTCGGAGCCTTCTACAACGGTCAGGGCCGCATTAGGAGCGTAATGGGTGTATTTCATTCCCGGAGAGCGAGGCGCGGCTGTTTCTGCCGCCAGTGCCGGGTCCACCTCGACAGGTCCGATTACCTCCTCAAGCTGTTCTTTCGTAATACCGCCAGGCCGGAGAATAACCGGAATGTCACCAGAGCAGTCCACTACTGTCGACTCGAGTCCGACGCCTGTGGCTCCCCCATCGACAACCGCTGCAATTTTCCCGTCCAGGTCAACGCGCACGTGAGCAGCTGACGTGGGACTCGGTCTGCCCGATGTATTCGCACTTGGAGCTGCAACCGGGACGCCGGCCTTCCTGATCAGGGCAAGGGCCAGAGGATGGCCGGGCATGCGAATGGCCACAGTCGGAAGACCGGCTGTAACCGCCTCAGAGAGCGAGCCGTTGTGTGGAAAAATAAGCGTGAGTGGACCGGGCCAGAAGGCGTCGATCAGCTGCTCTGCTTTTTCGTTCACATCTTCCGTGTAGCGGTAGATGTCCTCTTTATCAGCCACATGGGCAATGAGCGGATTATCGGCGGGTCTTCCTTTCGCCTTGAAAATCCGGGCAATCGCCTCTCCGGACAAGGCGTTTCCCCCGAGCCCGTAAACCGTTTCGGTTGGAAAAGCGACTGTCTCGTTCTTTCTTAAAAGGGCAGCCGCATCTTTAACAGCCTGGTTTTCGGATAAGTTATCCACATTTATATCCACAATAAAATAATGAGTATAATTACGTGCGTTCATGATTGGTTCCCTCCTGCTGTGTCTATTTTGCGTTTCCTGGTGGTGAATGTCAATACAGCAAGGCCCAGAGAAAACGGGAGGACAAAAGAAAAGTTATCCACACGATGGGGTGGATAACTTTTCTTTTGTGTTAGTAACCTGTTAGCAAAACAGTCAGTTATTCACAGTGAGACACATGTGCATCACTTTTGGGCTGCGTTTTACATTTTTCCGGTAGTGTTCCGATTGTTTTAAACTGTGCGGAATGCTGTTCTCTGCTAGAGTGGAAAATCCCACCTGCTCGAGAAAGCCCTGCTGGCCTGACGTCATCAGATACAGGCTGGTAAAGCTCTTCTGCCTGGCAAAAGCGGTTGCCGTTTCAAGAAATTCAAGGAGAAAAACGGCTCCGGTTTTTTCCGAATCGATCACGAGGGATCGAAGCAGTACTTCCTCTTTGGTCAGAACTGTCAGTCCGGCGGTGCCGACGAGGGACTTGTCCTCTGTTTCCGCTACGATAAACTCGGTCGGCTGTTCATCATAGACCTGCTCCGTGACGCCTGCTTTGGCCAGGAGTCTCTGCAGCTGAAGCGTATCTTCCGGTTCTGCTTTTCTTACGATCACACCCACACGCGCTCATCCTTTCGGCAATAGAGTGGCGGCAGTGTTCAGGAGGTTTGTCCGTATTTTGACTGCCTTTTGCTACCACTCTATGTGCCGGTGAGCCCGATTATGCCAGGTGTTTAGGTTTTACGGGTTTAACCGAAGATCCGGTCTTTCAGCCCGCCGAAGAATTCAATGAAGAAAAATGTGACTTCTACTTCCTCCTCCTGCTGTTCTGCACTTTCGCTGTCGTCCCCGGATTGCTCCTCCTGGTCCACCGCATCCCCATTGGCGAAATCAAGGAAGCAGAGCGGCGGGAACAGGACGCACCACCAGTTATCACCGAGTCCGTCACCAAGGGAAACAAGGACTGCTTCGTACTCCCCAGCGGGATAAAGAAAATTGCCGTAAAGCTTGGTCGGAAATTGAACGTTCTCGTAGGAAACTTCAAACGACTGGCTGCTGCCTGCTCTCTCCAGTTCTTCTGCTACGATCTGATCCAGTTCATCCAGGCGGGATGAAATCAGTGTGCGGGCTTCATCAAGGGAATCAATCTCCTCAACCCATTCTGTGATCTGAACGTTGACCGCATCACGTATATTGCGCTTAGCCAGCTGATCCATCGGTGCGTTACTGTTTGCAAGAATTCTAAGGCGGATGGACTCTTCTGGAATAGCGTTCGGGTCGTTTGCAAAAGCAGGATTCACCTGCTGGGCTTCCCAGCTCATCATCATAACAATCAAAGCAATCATCGTATATATTGTGGATCTTTTTTGTCTCATTTTTCTGACACCTTCCTCTCACCAATAAGTCTGGTCATGGTGATAGGAAGCTAAACAGGGTTTCGTGCGACAGGTTGTGACAGAGCCGCGCGGATTTTGTGGGGAGGAGGGTTGTGTATGGTGATGAGGCATCGGGGGGAGTCGGGATATTTAGTAATAATGATCGTTTGTGATTCATGGCTCTACTTCGTTAAAGTTGGACCATAGCTCTCTTTTTTCCGAGTTATGGCTGAACCCCTGCATTCTTATCACTACTAAAGACAGTGGCCTTCACCGAAGTGATAGGATCACCGGAAGCACCAAAAGGCCGCCCCTCCGCAACTCCAAAGGGACAGCCTCCTATAAATACGCTATCTGTAAACAAACAACATGCGGTCATTTCGGTTCAGGTCCTGCTGCACCTCAACTCGGCCGCGCCATTCGGGTCCGAAGGCCGCCTGCACGAGAGACGGTACGGTCTCTCCCTGATCGAAGCCGATCTCAAACGCAGCAAAGCCGTCTTCACGTAAAACATCGGGGAGCTGATCAGCCAGCCTGCGGTAGAGTACGAGACCGTCCTCGCCCCCAAACAGCGCCGCAGCAGGATCGTATTCCCGCACGTTCACAGCAAGATTTTCCCGCTCGCAGTCAGGGATGTACGGCGGATTTGAAACAACAACGTCCACCGGCTCGCCGTCAGCGATTACGGGCTCCAGAAGGTCCCCTAAGTGGAACGTTACGTCCACTTTAAGCAGCTGGGCATTCAGACGTGCCGTCTCAAGGGCCGCAGGCGAAATATCCACTGCGTCCACACGGACCGCGCCGCGTCTTCCTGCAAGCTCCTTTGCAAGCGATACGGCAATGATGCCGCTTCCTGTTCCAACATCTACGATTCGCAGCGGCCGATCGTCAGGGTAACGCGCATCAATCTCACGAAGGACACCTTCCACCAGTTCCTCGGTTTCCGGCCGGGGAATAAGGACATCGGCCGATACACGGAACTCACGACCGTAAAACTGCTCCACACCGGTAATATGCTGCACCGGCTCACCCTTTCCGGCTCGCTCCACGTCGTTCCAGAACGCCTCAAACGAAGCCGCCTCCATCTCTGTCTGCAGCTCTGCCAGCCAGCGGGAACGGCTCCAGCCTGTATGGTGGCTCAAAAGCACCTCAGCCACACCCGGCTCCACATTCTGTTTTTCCAAAAAAGAAGAAGCCCTCTGCAGGGCTTCGAATAAACGTACGCTCATCTGTTATTCTCCTGCTTCTTCCATTGCTTTTGACTGCTCTTCCACGATCAGGGCGTCAATGATTTCGTCCAGTTTTCCATGAAGAATCTGGTCGAGCTTCTGAATCGTAAGGCCGATACGGTGATCGGTGACGCGGCTCTGCGGGAAGTTATATGTGCGGATCCGTTCGGAACGGTCGCCGGTACCAACAGCCGACTTACGGGTTTCATCGTATTTGGCCTGCTCTTCCTTCTGCACTTTATCATAGATCCGGGCACGAAGAACCTTCATCGCTTTATCCTTGTTCTTGATCTGGGATTTTTCGTCCTGGCACGATACCACAGTATTAGTCGGCAAGTGCGTCAGACGAACGGCTGACATGGTCGTGTTTACGCTCTGTCCGCCAGGACCGCTGGATGCAAATGTGTCCACACGGATATCCTTTTCGTGGATGTCCACTTCCACTTCTTCCGCTTCCGGCATGACCGCCACGGTCGCCGTGGACGTATGGATCCGGCCGCCGGATTCGGTGGAAGGTACGCGCTGCACGCGGTGAGCACCGTTTTCGTACTTCAGCTTCGAGTAGGCGCCTTTTCCGTTTACCAGGAAGATAACTTCCTTAAAGCCGCCGATCCCCGTCTGGTTGGACTCGATCACTTCCGTTTTCCAGCCCTGCTCCTCGGCAAAACGGGAATACATGCGGTAAAGGTCGCCGGCAAACAGCGCCGCCTCGTCTCCACCGGCCGCGCCGCGGATCTCAACGATAACGTTTTTATCGTCATTCGGATCTTTCGGAAGAAGAAGCACACGAAGCTTATCTTCAAGAGGCGGGATGCGGTCCTGAAGTTCCTCCATTTCCATTTTCACCATTTCGTACATCTCATCGTCGAGATTGTCATTTAGCATTTCACGGGCATCGTCATACTGGCCTTTGACTTCTTTATATTCCCGGTATGTCTGTACGGTCTGTTCAATATCGGACTGCTCTTTGGAGTACTCACGGAGTTTGTTCGTATCCGAAATCACGTCCGGGTCCATCAGTAATTCATTCAAACGTTCGTACCGTTCTTCAACTGCCTGTAACCGATCAAACATTTTCTTCACCTCGTCTTCTGCATAACAGTCTTATTATAGTACAGCCGGCACGTGCCGTCAAAACTGCTTCGCGGACAAAATCCTGTTTTTTTTACCGTAAGGAGTGGGATAGTAAAGAGTAGGAACGAACCGACCTGAAGGAGGAAGACACGATGAATTATGTGATTATCGGCGGAGACGCCGCAGGCATGAGCGCTGCCATGCAGATTGTCCGCCGGGACAAAGAAGCCCGGGTCACGACGCTTGAAATGGGCGGTATTTATTCTTACGCCCAGTGCGGCCTGCCTTATTACATAGGAGGCCTCACTCCTGACAGTGAGTCACTGATCGCAAGAAGCCGCGACACGTTTGAAGAGGAGTACGGGATTGATGCCCGGGTGTACCATCAGGTTACTGAGATTGATCCTGACAGTAAAACGGTCAGGGGGACGAATCTGAAGACGGACGAGCCATTTGAGCTCTCCTATGACAAGTGCCTGATTGCCACCGGTGCCGCGCCGGTGATGCCTCCGATTGAGGGAAAAGAACTGGACGGCATTCATACCCTCAAGACGATTCCTGATGCCGAACGTATTCTTGAAGACATGAAGGCGAACGTCCTCAACGTCACCATCATCGGCGGGGGCTACATCGGTCTAGAACTGGCTGAAAACCTTGTGGAAAAAAAGAAAAAAGTCCGTATTATTGATCATGCTGACCGTCTCGGCTCGGGCTACGATAAAGAAATCAGCGCGGAAATTGAAAAGGAAGCGAAGCGGATGGGGATCGAGGTCTGTACCGGTCAGACTGTCGAACGCTTTTCCGGTGATGGACGCGTAAGTGAGGTTGTGACTGACCAGGATTCCTACAGGGCCGATATGGTCGTCGTTGCAGCGGGCGTGACACCTAACACTGGTATGATCGACCGCTCCCGGGTTCACACGCTTGATAACGGCGCCATCATCGTAAATGCCTATATGGAGACGAACATGCCGGATTTGTACGCGGCGGGTGACTGCGCTACCCAGTATCACCGGATTAAGGAAAAAAATGATTATCAGCCGCTCGGCACGCACGCGAATAAACAGGGGCGGATTGCCGGCATGAATATGTGCGGTGCTGCCCAGGCGTTCCAGGGTATTGTCGGGACGTCGATTATGAAGTTTTTCGACCTCACCGTCGGGAAAACCGGTCTTGGGGAGCAGGAAGCGGACGAAATGAACTTTACATGCGACTGTGATGCGTTTGAAGGCCACTCTCACGCCGGTTACTATCCCGATAATGAACCCCTTCTTCTAAAAGTGGTCAGTCATAAGGTTACGGGCCATTTCCTCGGCCTGCAGGCTGTCGGCAGGCGCGGTGTGGACAAACGGATCGACGTCGCTGCCACCGCTCTTTACCACCGGATGACCATGAGCGATATTGAAAATCTCGATTTAAGTTACGCGCCTCCCTACAACGGGGTCTGGGATCCGCTCCAGCAGGCTTCCCGGCGGGTCAAATAAAGAAACGGCACCTGTTTGGCTTCAGGTGCCGTTTCTTTTTATATAAAAATTAGGGGGGGAGTAAATTCAGTGACTGCCGTCAGTCTTCAATGTAGACGCGGTAGTCGTATCTCGGATTTGCCTGTTTGAGTTTTTCCCGTACATGACGGACCAGCCTGTCCTGTTCTTCCTGACTCAGGTTCCGGTCCTGCGGAATAAGATCGACAGTGGCGCGGCCGCCCATAAACTGGATCACGCCAGGCTCCACTCCATCCATACTGCTGATCACATCAGCAAGCATTTCCTGTTCGCCGCCAATGGACTGACGAGCGGACACTGGATCTCTGTAGCTCAGACCGGTATTGTTGACCTCCTGGTCATTATGATGAGGCTGGCGGCGCTCACGGATGGCGCCGTAGTTGGCCGGACCAGGTCCAAGAAGACTATAGGCCATATTTTTTTCATCCGGCCCGTCCTCGTTCATACTGCGGACTTCCGGGTTATCAAGGTCTGTACAGCCGCTCAGAAGAACGGTAAACAGCACGATCAGACTGAGGCTCCTGATGACTTGTTTCATAATGAGCACCTCCTGTCCTCTAGTGTGCCCGCCTGTTTCTTTTTTAGACCTCTCGCGCGAAAAAACAAAAAGGATATTTCCGCGATTGTGGGGACAGATCCGAGATGCTGAAGGGATCACGCTTGTATGGCCGCCGGCTTGGGGCTACACTTTAGGTGTATTGAAAGGAGATGCTTGTTATCATGCGTTCGGAAAAGGAAAGAATGCTCGCAGGGGAATGGTTTAATCCGGCTGACCCGGCACTTGAAAAAGAACGGGAGCGTGCCCGGGAGCTGACCAATCGTTTTAATGGTCTAAAGGAGAACGAATACGAGGAAAAGGTCTCGGTTCTGAGGGAACTGTTCGGCACCGCTGCAGGGGACGTTTACCTGGAGCAGACGTTCCGGTGTGATTACGGATCCAACATTCATGTGGGGAACAATTTTTTCGCCAATTTTGACTGTGTGTTTCTGGATGTGGGCCCAATTACGTTCGGTGATCACTGCATGCTCGGTCCCGGCGTCCACATTTATACAGCCTCTCACCCTATGGAGGCTGCAGGTAGAAAAGCGGAGCGCTTTGAGATCGGAAAACCTGTTACCGTCGGCAGTGATGTCTGGATCGGCGGCGGTGCCATCATTAACCCCGGGGTGACGATCGGCAACGGCGCCGTGCTCGGATCAGGAGCTGTTGTGACAAAGGACGTGCCGCCACATACGTTTTGTGCCGGCAACCCGGCCAGGGTGATCAGAACTATTGACAATGAAGACAGACAAAGCGGCTGGTAAGAAGTATTTTTACAGACGAAAATCCGAACAATCAGCAAGCGGTGCAGATCAGTCACTGCTGTAATATACACCGCTTTCCGCGGGAAGCGGTTGAGCCTCCGTGTGCTTCCCTACTCAGGGGTCTCATCTGCGCTTTTCCTCCCGCAGGAGTCGGTGTATATTTCATCCGCCGGACAGCTTTCTGTTCGGATTTTCTTCTATACATTTCCCAGCCTCTTATGCTGATTCTATTTAACGGGCTGTCTGCACTTCTTCTTCATCACGGATTGACGCTGGGTGTTCAGGCACTTCATGACAGTGACGGCAGCGTGGTTCATAGGATTCCGACGCGCCTACAAGGATGATCGGATCGTTGTAAGAGGCGGGTTTGCCGTCAATCAGTCGCTGGGTGCGGCTGGCCGGTGAGCCGCATGAGAGGCAGATGGCCTGCAGTTTCGTAACGGTTTCGGCGATGGCCATCAGCTGGGGCATGCAGCCGAAAGGCTCAGCACGGAAATCCTGATCCAGGCCGGCACAGATCACGCGAACACCCTGGTCAGCGAGATCCTGCACGATCTCGAGTATGTCATTGCTGAAAAACTGCACTTCATCAATTGCCACGACCTGGGTGCCGTTTTCGATCAGAGCCGGAATGTCCGAAGACTCTTTGACGGGCAGGGCGTACACTTTTGTACCGTTATGTGATACCACCTCTTCGGCGCTGTAACGGTTATCAAGTTCAGGCTTAAAGACCTGTACCTTAAGTTTTCCGTAGCTTGCCCGTCGGACGCGGCGAATCAGTTCTTCCGATTTACCGGAAAACATGCTGCCGCAGACGACTTCAAGCCATCCTTCTCTTCTCGTTAAATTCATTTGAAACCTCTCCCTGATCTATGTAATTAAAATCGACAGAAGCCGTGACTTCTGCCCTTTCATTTTGACACTTTTCACCATTATATTACCCTCTCTCCCAAAAACTCAACGTCTTTTTCAGGTTGTTTTTTCGAGTAAATCCGCCTTCAACGCCGAGGCACTTCCTGATTCGTGCGGTTACGGACTTTTTATGAATGAGGGTACTTTTATTGTTGAATAAAATAAAGTTAAGACATACCTTTTATTTTCCCGCTCGTTATGGCCTGACTTGCAAGGAATGGCAGCTGGTGTGATCCGGTCTGAAGAAATTTACGCAGTAAAAAAAGCAGGCAGGATCAGATCCCGGCCTGCTTTCGTTATCCAATTGGAAACTAGAGGTTGTATTTCTTTTTGAAACGGTCCACACGTCCACCAGCGTCAGCAAATTTCTGCTTACCAGTGTAGAACGGGTGAGAATCAGAAGAAATCTCCACGTTGATCAGCGGGTACGTGTTACCGTCTTCCCACTCAACTGTTTCAGCTGAACCTCTTGTAGAACCGGTCAAGAACATAAAGCCTGTGCTAGTATCCTTAAATACGACTTTCTGATATTTAGGATGGATGTCTGCTCTCATTCTTTTCATCTCCTTCCGCCCTGATTCTTTCGAAACAGAGTTAGATTCCGTGTGTACTGCGTTAGTACACAGGGACTTTCACACATGACGAAATTATACCAACTCCACTCTTGATTTGCAAGAGTCTGTTGAAAATTCGACTGCAGGAAAAAAACGCAGTAAAACAGCCTCACGAAGGTATTTTTACGCCTTTATACGGACCTTGCCTGTTTTTTCCTTCTCAAACGAGTTGAAAAACTCTTCGTTTGTTTTGGTCTGCTTCACTTTTTTGAGGAAGTGCTCAAGGAAGTCAGGCTGATCGTTCATTGTTTTTCTCATCGCCCACAGATTTTCGATCTGCTCTTTCGGGATGAGAAGCTCCTCACGGCGTGTACTGGAGCGGCGGATGTCGATCGCAGGGAAAATACGGCGCTCGGCCAGACGGCGGTCAAGGTGAATCTCACTGTTACCGGTTCCTTTGAATTCTTCATAGATCACGTCGTCCATGCGGGACCCGGTGTCCACAAGGGCTGTGGCCAGAATCGTCAGACTGCCGCCCTCTTCAATGTTCCGGGCAGCACCGAAGAACCGTTTCGGACGGTGGAAACTGGCCGGGTCAATCCCTCCGGAGAGAGTACGACCGCTCGGCGGAATGACAAGGTTATAGGCCCGGGCAAGACGGGTGATGCTGTCCATCAGAATCACAACGTCCTTTTTGTGCTCTACAAGACGCATGGCGCGCTCAAGAACGAGCTCAGCAGTCTTTATATGGTTTTCAGGAACTTCATCAAACGTGGAGCTGACCACTTCACCTTTAACGGAACGCTCCATGTCGGTTACTTCCTCCGGACGCTCGTCAATCAGAAGCACGATCAGTTCGTGATCCGGATGGTTGGCCGCGATGCTGTTGGCCACTTCCTTCATGAGGAGGGTCTTCCCTGCTTTTGGCGGCGCCACAATCAGGCCACGCTGCCCAAAGCCGACCGGTGCAATCATATCAATGACGCGGGAAGCGACCATTTTAGGGTCGGTTTCAAGTGTCATTTTCTGTTCAGGATATAATGGCGTGAGCTGTGGAAAGTGCGGACGGCTTTTCGCAAGATCCGGGTCCTGCCCGTTAACGGCAGCCACTTGCAAAAGCCCGTAATAACGTTCGTTCTCCTTTGGCTTACGTACCTTTCCCGATACTTTGTCACCGTTTCTAAGCTCAAAACGGCGGATCTGGGATGCGGAAATATAGATATCCTGGGAACTCGGCTTGTACGTATTGGAACGGAGAAAGCCGAATCCTTCATTCGGTACGATATCAAGGATGCCTTCCATAAACATCAGGTCTTCGTTTTCAGCCTGTTTTCTGAGAATCGCAAACGTCAGTTCTTTTTTCGTAAGCTGGCTGTAGTAGGAAACTTTATGCTTTTTCGCAAGGTCATAAAGCTCTTTCAGTTTCATCTGTTCCAGCTGGGTTAATGTAACGCCCATTTATTTCACCACACCTTTATTAAAAATAATTATGCAAATATGTACGTTTCCTGCTGCTGTTCTTCCTGTGTTCCTTTTTACAATACTGCTCCGAAGGTACTTCACCTTCGACTCATTTGCATCCTTAAAAACAACCTTTTATCCGAAACTGTCTTTAAAAGCGAAAATCCTGAAAACAGACATACATACATACATACAGAAATACCACGGTCTCTGTTTCGTTTCAGTTTTATGAAGTCCCGGTGTTTTCGTTTAAGAACGGCGATGTCGGAATTGAACGTTCAGAAGGGTCTTACTGGAGGCTTTGGAAGCTGCATGAGGTGACATATCGACTGTAATGTTACGTCTGCCTGAGTGGCAGATCATGTTTGCACACTGCTAACATATATACCCTATCTATTTTAATCATAGTTTCTAGTCTTTTTCAAGAAAAAGTTACTGCACTCGTGCTGGGGGATTCTGTTTAAGTATAGACGGGCACCAGTGCAGCTAAACCTCATCTTCACAAAACATCCTGATTGAACAACGTGGGTTTTACGTGAAGGCGGGATGAGCAAAAAACCTCGAATCTTCTTATTCCCTCAATAAAAATATGGCCGCACTCCTGTGTGCGGCCGTGAGGGCGTTTACCAGACATCTTTTACGAAACGTCCTTCTTCCTGAAGACCGTCAAGCCATTCCTGCGCTTCTTTCTCTGTACTTTGTCTCCTATTTATAAAACACTTTTTCAGCGTTTCTTCTACCTGTGGCGCCATACTGCCCCCTTCACCGCAGATATAAATATGAGCTCCTTTATCTTCAATCATTTCAATAAGCTCCTCTTCCTGCTCTTTCATCACATCCTGTACGTAGGTTTTAGGTTTGTTTTCCATGCGGGAAAATGCCGTATGCATTGTGACAACGCCTTCCTCTTCGTATGCTTCTATTTCGTCATTATATAAATAATCATACTGCTCATGGCGGCTTCCAAAGTACAGATGCGCATCACCTAAATGTTCCCCTTCTTTTTGCTTCGCCTGACGGGCCTGAAGGAACCCTCTGAAAGGTGCTATTCCGGTTCCGGGCCCGACCATCACGATTGGAACAGCGGAGTCTTCCGGAAGCTTGAATGAACGCTGAGTCCGGAAAAATACAACGATGTCATCACCCGGTTTAAGTTCCATAAGAAAATTGGAAGTCACACCCTGGTATTCCCCTCTGCCGCTGAAGGCCTCCCCCCTTACTACACTTACCGTAATACTAACCTGATCTTTTTGGGCTTCAGGTGAACTGGATATGGAATAATAGCGTGGTTTTAGTCTTGTGTTCAGATGATTTATTAACAGGCTCGATTTTAGGTTAAAAGATTGTGAAGAAGGCGGATTATCCGTTTCGAGGATGAAGGGGAGTCTAAAGAGGACTACGAAAAAGGAGACAAGGTTTTTCACCCTCGTCTCCCTTTGATAAACTCTGTCTCAAATCGGTTATTTCAAAATTTCAGTGGTGGAAAAAAGTAAAGTTAGCGGATTACAAGATCCGGTTTCTTTTTCAGGCTGTGTTTGCCGTCAATAAAGCGGACTGTTCCTGATTTGGCTCGCATAACCATGGATTGCGTCGTGCCAGTATGTCCTTTATATCGTACACCTTTAAGCAGTTCTCCGTCTGTTACACCGGTTGCGGCAAAAATACAGTCATCGCCTGTCACGAGGTCATCCATATGAAGCACCCGATTTACATCATCGATGCCCATCTTCTTGCATCGTGCCAGCTCTTCTTCGTTGCCTGGCAGAAGCTTGCCCTGCAGTTCGCCGCCGAGACACTTCAGCCCCACAGCTGCAAGGACGCCCTCAGGAGCCCCGCCGGAGCCGAGGAGCATATCCACACCTGTGTCCTCAAACGCTGTGTTGATGGCAGCAGCTACATCACCGTCGTTCATGAGCTTAATACGCGCGCCCGCCTCACGGATTTCCTGAATTTTTCCTGCGTGTCGTTCCCGTTTCAGGATTGCGACAACAAGGTCTTCAATGTCTTTGTTTTTCGCTTTTGCAACCGCTCTCAAATTATCAATCACAGGGGCATCCAGATCAACTTTACCCACTGCCTCTGGACCGACAGCAATTTTGTCCATGTACATATCCGGTGCATGCAGGAGATTGCCTTTGTCTGCAATTGCAATAACCGCAAGGGCGTTCCACTCCCCGCTTGCGACGATATTCGTTCCTTCGAGGGGATCGACTGCCACGTCTACCCGCGGGCCGTAGCCGTTTCCAAGACGCTCGCCGATATAAAGCATCGGCGCTTCATCCATTTCCCCTTCTCCGATCACGACTGTTCCTTTCATCGGAACCGTGTCAAACACATCGCGCATAGCTTCTGTTGCGGCCTGGTCAGCCGCCTCTTTTTCACCTTTTCCCATCCAGCGTGCAGAAGCCAGTGCTGCAGCTTCTGTCACACGGACGAGCTCCATGGATAAACTTCGTTCCATTGTCCTCTCCCCCATCGTCTCTGTTTTTACTGTGGTTCGCTCAAGGCAGAAGCCGCCCTCTTGCATCCCCTCCGAGGGCCGCCGTCTATCGCGCTTTTATGAGCTTTTCACTTCTTCTTCTTCGAACGAATCAAGCTTTTCACGCCAGATTGAAGCCCCGATATTTTTCAGTTTTTCCTCGAGGTTGGCATATCCCCGGTCGATGTGCTCCACGCCGGTGATTTCTGTTACTCCCTTTGCCATCAGACCGGCAATGACGAGAGACGCTCCTGCACGGAGGTCGCTTGCGCGGACCCTGGCCCCTTCAAGTCTGCGGCCTCCGTTAATCAGTGCAGAACGGCCTTCAACTTTGATATCGGCTCCCATGCGGCGGAGTTCATCGATGTGCTTAAAACGAGCGTTGTAAATCGTGTCGGTTACCATGCTTGTCCCATGGGCTTTTGTAAGCAGGCTCGTGAACGGCTGCTGAAGATCCGTTGGAAAGCCCGGATACACTAGTGTTTTAATATCCACCGGCGAAAATTCCGAATTCGCTCCGTGGATGAAGACCTGTTCGTCACTCGTTTCAATACGGACGCCCATTTCGCGGAGTTTGGCTGTGAGTGACTCCAGGTGATCGGGAATAATGTTATCGATCACTACGGAACGGCCCATGGCTGCAGCAGCCAGCATAAAGGTGCCTGCTTCGATCCGGTCAGGAATAATCGAGTGACGGCAGCCGGACAGCTGGTCAACCCCTTCAATCCGGATGACGTTGGTCCCTGCCCCTTTAATTCGGGCACCCATATTGGTGAGAAGTGTTGCCACATCAATGATTTCAGGCTCTTTGGCCGCGTTTTCGATGATGGTTTTGCCTTTTGCCTTTACGGCAGCGAGCATAATGTTAATCGTAGCTCCAACGCTGACAACATCGAGGTAGATCCGTGCCCCAACCAGTTCATCTGCCTGGAGATAGATGGCGCCCTGTTCGTTGGTCACTTTTGCACCGAGTGCTTCGAATCCTTTAATGTGCTGATCGATCGGTCTTGGGCCGAGGTTGCATCCGCCCGGAAGTCCGATGACCGCTTTTTTGAATTTTCCAAGCATGGCACCCATCATATAGTAGGAAGCACGCAGCTTTTTCACCCGGCCGTTTGGAAGCGGCATGGCAAACATGTTTTCCGGGTGAATGGTGAGTGTGTCTCCTTCAAGTTCAGTTGTGCCGCCGATTTCCTCAAGCAGTTCAGCAAGAATGCCGACGTCCGATATTTTTGGAAGGTTATCGATTGTCACTGTGGAATCTGCAAGAATCCCTGCCGGTATGAGGGCAACGGCACTGTTTTTCGCTCCGCTGATCGGAACTGTGCCTTCAAGTAAATGTCCACCTTCAATAAGCAATTTCTCCATAACCAGCTTCCCTTCTGTCTTCCTCATATAGTAAATATCCTTTCCCCATTATAACCAACTGAGGTAAAAAAAGTCTTCTTTCTCCCGGTAGATTTTTCTGTACGCCCGGGCATGCAGTATCCTATGCAGTTGCGGGCGGCCGGGAGGTGCAGTCACTGTAAGGGTTTGACCGTTGAAACGGGTTGGCCTCTACCCCTTAAAAATACATAAAGGCGCCTGCAGATTGAGGCGCCTTCTTTTTTCAATGAACGTGCTTCATCGTGCAGCCGATCCTGCTAAAAGCTTATGCGTTCGCTTTTTCCCAGTCCTTAAGGAACTTATCAATGCCCGCATCCGTCAGCGGGTGAGCCACAAGCTGGCTGATCACTTTGTACGGAATCGTGGCGATATCGGCGCCGCGCATGGCCGATTCACTCACGTGCTGGGAATGGCGGATCGATGCAGCAATGATTTCTGTTTTAATGTCGTGAATCGCAAACACTTCCGCAATATCGCTGATCAGGTTCAGTCCATCGTGACCGATATCATCAAGGCGTCCGAGGAACGGGGAAACGTAAGTTGCCCCTGCACGTGCTGCAAGTAATGCCTGATTAACAGAGAATACGAGTGTTACGTTCGTTTTGATGTTCAAGTCTGCAAACGTCCGGACTGCTTTAAGCCCTTGGAGCGTCATCGGTACTTTGACCGTGATGTTCGGGGCAATGGCAGCCAGTTCTTTTCCCTCTTCAATCATCCCCTCAGCTTCAAGGGAGATTACTTCTGCGCTGACAGAACCTTCTTTTACGATACTTGTAATCTCGCGGAGGCGTTCATGGAAATCTACGCCCTCTTTGGCTACCAGCGATGGATTTGTTGTCACGCCGGAGAGAATGCCAAGGTCGTGGGCTTCTCTGATTTCGTCGATGTTGGCTGTATCAATAAAAAATTTCATGAATCGTATCCTCCCTTAGCTTTTGCGCCGATTTGACAGCGCTTACTGTTTTTACAAAATTGCGACACGGTAATTGAAAAAGAAAGTTGGAGCGGCAAATGCCGCAGCCAACTTCTTTTTTTATTCGTTCAGCCTTACGCTTGTCCGGAGGAACCGAACTCACGCATTTTTCCACTCACAGTTTCCTTAATCGCTTCGCGGGCAGGGCCGAGGTATTTACGCGGATCGTACATTTCTGTGTTGTCCGCAAGTACTTCGCGCACGCGCTTCGCAGATGAGATCTGGCTTTCTGTGTTTACGTTGATTTTTGCTGTTCCAAGGGAAATCGCACGCTGGATATCCTTTGTCGGGATGCCTGTACCACCGTGAAGCACGAGTGGAACACCAGTCAGCTTTGAGACTTCCTCCATACGGTCGAAACCGAGGTTCGGCTCACCTTTGTAAGGGCCGTGTACAGAACCAAGAGCCGGTGCAAAGCAGTCGACTTTCGTTTCGCGTACAAGCTCGTCACACTCAGCAGGAATCGCATAAGCTGCTTCCGCATCATCTACGATGATGTCGTCTTCCTGTCCACCGATACGGCCAAGCTCAGCCTCTACAGAGATGCCAAGCGTATGCGCAACGTCAACCACTTTCTTCGTTACGGCGATGTTTTCCTCAAGTGGATGGTGGGAACCGTCGATCATAACAGAAGTAAATCCTGCATACATCGCTTCCACACATTTTTCAAAGCTTGAACCATGGTCAAGGTGGATCGCAACAGGTACTGTTACTTCGTAGGAGTCCATCAGGGATTCTACGATGCTGACAACTGTGTTAAATCCTCCCATGTATTTCGCGGCACCTTCGGAAACTCCGAGAATAACCGGAGACTGTTCTTCCTGTGCTGCCTGTAAGATAGCCTGGGTAAACTCAAGGTTGTTCAGGTTGAACTGGCCAACCGCGTACCCTTCCGCTCTTCCTTTTTCGAGCATTTCCTTCATAGAAACTAAAGGCATTCTGAATATCCTCCTTTGAAAATCACGAGCATTATGATCACCCTGGAATGGGTAGATACCAGTGTACAGACGATAATGATACTATTTGCAGCACGGAGCTGTTTTATCCTTACCGTTTGTACATTCCGGACGTTTGCAGACGTTGGGATTGTATCCCCTGCTCATGCAAAAAAGCCATGATTCCTCTGTTTCATCACAGCCGTTCTTCGGAGCAGGCATTCCTGCAGGTTGATTCACTCGTCTATTATAGCATAACCTGTCCGAATTTCATCCTTAAAACCGAAGAAAGCAGGACACCATCCCCTGGATGCAGGATAGGGCTCACCATCTTTTTCCTCTGCATTCAGGATCCGGTATCTGTTTTATACTAGTAGGTGTTCCCTCACCTTCTGACGGACTTCATCAATGTCAAATGGCTTCGGGAAATGGGCAAGTGCCCCGAGCTTTTTTGCTTCATTAATCATTTCAAGCTCTCCATAAGCCGTCATCATAATGACGTTGGTGTCCAGATCCAGCTTTTTGATCTCTCTGAGAATTTCCAGCCCATCCATCCCGGGAATTTTCATGTCCAGCAAAACAAGGTCAGGGCTTTTGTCTTTAACAATGTTCAGTGCCTGTTTTCCATTTGATGCTTCATATGTTTCATACCCGTCTTTTTCAAAGACTTCATGGAGCAGCACACGGATGCCATACTGATCATCCACGATTAACAGCTTTTTTTTCACCCTTCTACCCCCTCTGAAGATTGTCTTCCCCCGCCAAACTATCTGTTCACGCTTACACTAATTCAATAAAAAGAACGAATCTCCTTTTTTTTCGTCGAAGTTTGCGTTGGTTTTTTTCCTTAGGTTGATTATACTGAAATAACAGATTCGGTGTTAAACGAATGAAGCAGCCCGCACAAGGTGGACGTGTGTCTTTTTCAGGCGCACGCGGGTGCTTTTCCAATACCACTCCGTTCACTAAAATAAACATGATTCATTACGAAAGGCTGTGTTTTTTGTGCAAAAGATCTTTTTGACCCAGCTGCAGGGCCTGGTTACGAAAATGAATGATACATATGAAGGAGCTTTTGAGGACGGGGCAAGACTGATGGCCCAGTCGATCGTCAGCGGCGGACGGATCGGTATTTATGCTTCCGGCGATATGGAAGGTGTTGTTTCCCAGGCGATTAAGGGCGTAGACCGGCTTGAAGGCGTTGTCGAAATCAGCAGCACCCTTGACGAATCTTTTTCTGAGATGGATACGGTTCTGCTGTTCAGCCCGTCGCCGAACGAAGCGGCCACCTGTATGCTTGCCGATCAGCTCCGGGAGCGGGGCGTCAGCACGGTTGCCGTTTATACCGGTGAAAAGCGGGACGATAGCCCGTCTCTGGAAGATCTGGCAGATGCGGCGATCGACCTCGGTGTCACGCGCGGACTCATCCCCGGAGATGACGGTAGGCGTAAAGGACAGCCCCGCCTCCTCGTCGCTCTCTACGCGTATTACACACTGTATTTCACCGTCGAAGAAATCCTCGAAGAACACAGATAATGTGATGTGGGGACGGTTCTCACTTTGCATTATGAAAGATAGCTCCGGTCAGGCTGAACGCCGGTGCATGGCTAAACACATAGCAAAGGGGACCTGGGTGCGTCTATGCACCAGGTCCCCTTTGCTGTTAACAGACAGGACGGTTCTTACGCTGCGTAAAATGCAGCGTAAGAACCGTCCCCAATTTACTTATTGGTTTGCTGTGAGGCTTGCCTGGATAAAGTCACGGAACAGCGGCTGCGGGCGCGTTGGACGTGACACAAATTCCGGATGGAACTGGGAGGCAATAAAGTAAGGATGGTTCTTCAGCTCGACAATTTCAACGAGTCGGCCATCCGGGCTTGTACCGGAAAAGATAAAGCCTGCTTCTTCCATCAGCTCTCGGTATTCGTTGTTAAACTCATAGCGGTGGCGATGGCGTTCGTAGACAATCTGCTCACCATAGGACTCATAGGCAACGGTGCCTTCCTTCAGTTTACAAGGGTAAAGGCCGAGTCGGAGCGTACCGCCGAAGTCTTCTATATCCTTCTGTTCAGGGAGAAGATCAATGACCGGGTACGGCGTCTGTGGATTTAGCTCTGCAGAATGGGCTCCTTCCTTGTTCAGGACGTTGCGGGCAAATTCAACGGAAGCCAGCTGCATGCCGAGACAGATGCCGAGAAACGGAACATCGTTCGTACGTGCGTATTCGATCGCTGCAATTTTCCCTTCCACCCCGCGGTCTCCAAATCCGCCCGGAACAAGGACACCGTCTGCATCCTTGAGCATTTCCGCTGCATTTTCACGGGTTACTTCCTCGGAATTAATCCACTGGATTTCCACATCAGCGTCGTACTCAAAGCCGGCATGCTTGAGGGCTTCAGCGACACTCAGGTACGCATCCTGAAGAGCCACGTACTTTCCTACAAGGGCGATTGTCGTCTTTTTGGAGAGGTTGGTCACTTTATGGACAAGTGCCTTCCACTCTTCCATGTTTGCTTCGGCTTCCGGCAGGCTGAGGAACTTGCAGACGTAGTCGTCAAAGTCCTGGCGCTGAAGCTCGAGCGGTACTTCATAGAGAGTATCCGCGTCGCGCGCTTCGATGACCGCCTCTTTTTCGATATCACAGAACAGAGCAATTTTATCCTTCATGTCTTCCGGAACCGGACGTTCGGTCCGGACGACAATCACGTTCGGCTGAATGCCGAGGCTGCGGAGTTCTTTTACACTGTGCTGGGTTGGCTTGGATTTCATTTCACCGGCAGCAGCCAGATAAGGAATAAGCGTACAATGAATGTACATTACGTTTCCTACCCCTACATCGCTCTTAATTTGACGTATAGCCTCAAGGAACGGCAGACTTTCGATATCCCCGACCGTACCTCCGATCTCAGTAATGACCACATCAGGGTTTCCGTCTTTGGACGCTCTGAAGATGCGCTCCTTCAGTTCGTTCGTAATATGCGGAATCACCTGTACAGTTCCCCCGAGGTAGTCGCCGCGGCGTTCTTTTTTAAGGACGCTTGAGTAGATTTTACCCGTTGTCACGTTGCTGTTTTTGTTCAGGTTGATATCGATAAAACGCTCGTAGTGACCGAGGTCGAGATCTGTTTCCGCCCCGTCTCCTGTCACGAAAACTTCTCCGTGCTGGTACGGACTCATTGTTCCCGGGTCCAAGTTAATGTATGGGTCAAATTTCTGAATCGTAACCTTCAGACCCCGATTTTTAAGCAGACGCCCGAGGGAGGCTGCGGTAATACCTTTTCCAAGTGAAGAAACTACTCCTCCGGTAACGAAAATATACTTGGTCATGACGTTCCCTACTTTCCTTAGAATTCTGACTCCCGCCATGCTGTTCTCCTGAAAAAACAGCGTAGCGAAAATGGCAGACTCATCTGCCTTTAGGATAACCGTGAATCGTAAAATGATGTTGGTGCCGGGTGCTGTTTACTCGATCTTTCTTTATGGCTTTTTTCGTAAAGAATGTTGTTTTAAACGCTGCAGGCGGACGCTTTCCGCGGGCATCGCTTTTTCTTTATAAAAAACAAAAAAAGTGCCGCCTCAATAATCTTTCATTGAGGGGCACTCTGATTTATTCAGTCGTGTAATCTGATTAACTGCCTTTGCAGCCCAAAATAGATTCTACCCAGTTTGGGAGCTTATGTCAAGACAGTTTTCAGCGGGGCTGTTAGCGGTCTTCTTCGTCCTCTTCCGCTGACTCTTCTTCGTCATCACCGAAGTCTTCATCGTCTTCAAGGTCTTCGTCAAAGTCCTCGTCTTCATCCTCTTCGTTGGCTAGTTCATCGAGCTCGTCTTCAAGGTCTTCAAACTCATCGAAGTCGTCATCTTCATCGCCGAAGAGATCATCGTCATCATCAGCAGAAGCTTTCATCTTTTTCTTTTTCGGTTTATTCGTCTGGGAAAGCTCTTCTTCAGACTGGTCAAACGGATACCAGGAACGAAGCCCCCACTTGTTGTCACCAAGGTTGACGAAGCGTCCATCCAGGGACATCTCTGTGTAGAGGTTGGCAATCCGGTCTTTCAGTTCTTCATCGGAGATCTTCTTCATTTGCGAGATATGCTTAAGAAGAACATGGTACTCCTCAGAGCTTCCTTTTTCCCTCAGAACCTCGAAGGCAATTTCAAGCATGGACAATTCTTTCAGTTCAATTTCATCGTACTGTTTTAAACTCACAGACGGCACTTCCTTTCGCCAGAATATAATCACGGTCTATGTGTAACGTTTTTTCCGTTGTTTCCCTGTTTCCGTCATGCTTATGAATCGCACCCTTCATTATATAGAAAACTTTGCCGTTCGCCAAGTGGGGAAAAAGATGATTTGAAGTCCGGGATTTTGAGTAAGATGACGGCTATTCTTATGCTGGTGCAGTATCCATTTTAACCATACACGGACGGTTCAAACACAGCAGCTGTGATAATTCCGTAAGAGAGCCTGCTTTTTTTTCGGCAGTACAGGAGATCGCTGCTGATTTTTGCTAAATGCGGTTTTAATTCTGTCAAAAACACCCCGGGAGCCTAAACTCTCCCGGGGCAAGATACGTTTTGCAAATATTGTTCTACAGGTTCCGTCTGTACTGGCCGCCGACTTCGTATAAAGCGTTTGTGATCTGTCCGAGGCTTGCGTGGCGCACGGTGCGCATAAGTTCCTCAAACAGGTTGCCGCCGCCGAGAGCCGCTTCCTTAAGCTGCTGAAGGGCACGTGCCCCTTCTTCGCTGTGGCTGTTTTGGAACTGCTTCAGCTGCTCGATCTGGCCTTCTTTCTCTTCTTTAGTGGCACGGGCCAGCTCCATTTCAAACTCGTCTTCTGACGGCGGGTTCGGGTTGATGTACGTGTTCACACCGATAATCGGAAGCTCGCCGGAATGTTTCTTCGTTTCATATAGAAGCGACTCTTCCTGAATTTTGCCCCGCTGGTACTGAGTCTCCATGGCGCCGAGAACGCCGCCTCGGTCGTTGAGGCGTTCAAGCTCCATGAGTACCGCTTCTTCGACAAGGTCTGTGAGTTCATCGATAATGAACGATCCCTGAAGGGAGTTTTCATTTTTTGCAAGCCCAAGTTCCTTCGTAATGATCATTTGAATCGCCATGGCACGGCGCACGGACTCCTCGGTAGGTGTCGTCACCGCTTCGTCGTAGGCGTTCGTATGAAGGGAGTTGCAGTTATCATAAATCGCAAGCAGCGCCTGCAGCGTCGTACGGATGTCGTTGAAGTCCACTTCCTGAGCGTGCAGGGAACGGCCGGACGTCTGAATATGATACTTCAGCTTCTGGCTCCGCTCGTTGGCGCCGTATTTATTTTTCATCGCCACTGCCCAGATGCGTCGCGCCACACGGCCGATGACCGTGTATTCCGGATCGAGACCGTTGCTGAAGAAAAACGACAGGTTCGGCGCGAAGTCGTTGACGTTCATGCCACGGCTCAGGTAGTACTCCACGTACGTAAAGCCGTTGGCGAGCGTAAAGGCGAGCTGGCTGATCGGGTTCGCTCCTGCCTCAGCAATATGATAGCCGCTGATAGAGACGGAATAATAGTTACGCACCTTGTTGTCGATAAAGTACTGCTGGATATCCCCCATCATGCGCAGGGCAAATTCCGTGGAAAAAATACACGTGTTCTGGCCCTGGTCCTCTTTGAGAATATCCGCCTGGACCGTTCCGCGAACTGTAGCAACCGTGCGTGCGGTAATGTCTGCACGCTCTTCGGCTGATGGGGCGCGTCCGTGCTCTTCTTCAAAGAAGGCGAGCTGCTGGTCGACAGCCGTATTCATGAACATGGCAAGAATAATCGGTGCCGGTCCGTTGATCGTCATGGAGACAGAGGTCGACGGCGCACACAGATCAAAGCCTTCATAAAGCTTCTTCATATCATCGAGTGTACAGATGCTCACACCACTCTCGCCCACTTTTCCGTAAATGTCCGGACGGTGGCCCGGGTCTTCCCCGTAAAGGGTAACTGAGTCAAAGGCGGTTGAAAGGCGCTTCGCTTCGTCATCCTTGGACAGATAGTGGAAACGGCGGTTCGTACGGGCTGGCGACCCTTCTCCGGCAAACTGGCGCTTCGGATCCTCACCTTTTCGCTTAAACGGAAACACGCCTGCCGTGTATGGAAATTTACCAGGTACGTTCTCCCTGCGGACCCAGCGTACAATTTCGCCGTAGTCCTCGTATTTAGGCAGGGCCACTTTGGGAATATCGAGGCCGGACAGGCTGCGTGTTTTGAGCTCAGTGACGATCTCTTTGTCGCGGATCTTCGTGACAAACTCGTCCTTGGCATACGCTTCCTTCGTGTCCTCCCACGTATCAAGCACTTTTTTCGTTTCAGGCTCCATCGCCTGGGCGTAGTGGTCGCGCATCTCAAGAAGGGAGCCGTGACCGTCAAATTCTTTTCCTTCTTCTTTGAAGGCTTCCAGTGTTCCCTCAACCTGATAGAGACGGCGTGCTTTTTTCGCTTCTTCCTCTGTTTTTCCGTGATAGCCTCTGACTGTCTGGGCGATCTCACGGAGATAGTGAACCTGTTCCGGCGGGATGATCGCATCCTTGGCTGTAAGCTTGTCATTTTTACCGAGTTCGGTCAGCCAGGAGCCGCCGCATTTCTCGTCCAGCACGTTTGCCAATTCAAAAAACAGGCGGTTGGTGCCTGGATCGTTAAACTGGCTCGCAATCGTGCCGAATACCGGCATATTTTCCGGTGCTTCCTCAAAGAGCGTATGACTCCGCTGGTACGTTTTCCGCACTTCACGAAGGGCATCTTCGCTTCCTTTACGGTCAAATTTATTAATCGCAATCAGATCGGCAAAGTCGATCATGTCGATTTTTTCAAGCTGGGACGGTGCTCCGAATTCGCTCGTCATCACATACATGCTCACGTCAGCCACATCGGAAATGGCTGCGTCACCCTGGCCGATGCCGCTCGTTTCAACGATGATCAGGTCAAATCCGGCTTTTTTCACAACCCGGATCGCTTCTTCTATCGCTTTGGAAAGCTCCTGGCGGCTGTCGCGTGTGGCCAGGCTTCGCATGTAGACCCGTGGATGATGAATCGCGTTCATACGGATCCGGTCTCCGAGAAGGGCACCGCCTGTTTTCTTTTTCGTCGGGTCCACGCTCAGAATCGCAAGTGTTTTATCGTCATACGCACGCAGAAACCGGCGCACAAGTTCATCTGTCAGGGAGCTCTTCCCCGCTCCCCCTGTTCCGGTGATCCCTAAAATCGGCACCCGGGCCAGGTCAGTCTGGTTGACCGCTTCCTCAAAGAGCGTTTCCGCACTGGCTGCGACTTCCTCGCTGTTGAATGCTCGCTTTTCCGCCACCGTAATCATGCGGGCGATGTGGGCGGGCTCGCGCTTTTCAAGACTGGCAATGTCAACACCTGACACGTCATCGAGTGGAAAATCACACTGCTCCATCATGTCATTAATCATGCCTTGAAGCCCCATTTTACGGCCGTCCTCAGGTGAGTAGATCCGGGTTATGCCGTACTCGTGCAGCTCCTTAATTTCCGAAGGGATGATGACGCCCCCGCCGCCGCCAAAGATTTTCACATGGCTGGCGCCTCGTTCTTTAAGAGAGTCGTATAAGTATTTAAAGTATTCCACGTGTCCGCCCTGGTAGGATGAGATCGCCACACCCTGTACGTCTTCCTGTACAACGGCGTCTACCACTTCCTCCACGGAACGGTTGTGACCGAGGTGAATGACTTCGGCGCCGGTGGCCTGAAGCATTCGTCTCATAATATTAATGGACGCATCGTGTCCATCAAATAGGCCCGATGCCGTAACAAAGCGGACAGGATTGTTCGTTTCATAGCGTTTCATGATGCTGGTGCCTCCTTTATGCGGGGGTGATTGTGTTCGGATCCCCCGTTGTTTTATTACTCTAATTCCGCTGCAGGCGGATGCTTACCCTGGGCAACGACTCAGCCTCCTCGGAAAGATCACCCTCCGGGGTCTTCGGTCGCTGCTGTTCCCGCAGGAGTCGCCGCCTTTCGCTCCATTAGGGTCGTTTTGCTGCCACCTATGAAAATTAATTCACACCATGGCGCATGAAAATAACCATCTGGTTACTTGCGGAGCTTCAAGCCGGCAGTGAGACTCCTGCGGCAATGGAGGCCAGGCGAGACCCCACAGGCGCAGCCGGCATCGCCGCGGAAAGGAACGGACGGCGTGAAGCGCAGCTTCTGGTTAAACATTTTCAGTGTAGCCTGTCTAAATGATCAAGGCGTTTGTATTTCTGTTTTCTTTTCCTCGGCCGGGGCCTGACGATTTAAACCGAAGCCTTCAAATAACTGGCGGAGCTGAAGCTCACAGTACCGGTCGATTGTATACTCGCGCTGCACGATCCAGCGGCGGAACGTCCACATATGACCGGAAACGAGAATGTTGTGGCAAGCCAGATCAAGCTCTTCGTCCGTCATGGTCAGGTAGCCTGCATCAATGCAGTTGCGAAGTTCCTTTTCAAACATCTCTTTCATCCGCAGCTCTTTTTCAAGCACGTAGTTTCTGGCTTCCCCCGAAAGGGATTTCGAGTTCTGGTACATGACAAGCACCTCGTCCTGCAGGGCATCGACCACTCTGAAATACGCTTCGATTACCTGCTTCAGACGTTCGAGTCCGTTCAGGTTTTCATCCATCAGTCCCGCCCACTGATCCACGACCATGTCGTAAACGGAGTCGCAGACGAGGTAGAGGATGTCTTCCTTCGAGCCGATGTACTCGTACAGCGTGCCGATGCTGAAGCCTGACTGCTGAGCCACTTCCCGTGTGGTTGTTTTGTGATAGCCTTTTTCGTTAAACAGCTGCACGGCGGCTTTAACGATCTGGTCCCGTCTTTTTGTAATAAGCCGCTGGTCTTTCACCATGGAAGGCACTTGTTTTTTCTTCACTGGTCCCCCTCCTCTCATGCGGGTGGTGGTATTTCAATAATTTATCTATAAAAATTCTGATATATTAGCAAATTTCTTCATATATCAATAAATCGCCCGTTTTGAGACAGAAAAACCACCGGCACAGTTGCCTCCGCTAAACCTTCTGAAGCCCCTGCTTCCATTTTTCATATACGGAAGCGGCTGTGTCATAAGGATCCGGTGTTTCCCCAGCTTCGGCAGAGCGGGCGACCTCCTCTGATACAAGGGCGGCAATTTCGTCTGAGAAACGCTCCTGAAGACGTCTTGCAATCTCGTTTTCAAGCTGATTTAACTGCTTCTCTCTGTTTTCGCCTGATTCAAGGAGGTGCTTTTTGTGTGCGTTCAGGTATCCGGCTGTTTCGCTCATCCCTTTTCCGGCAGTGGAGACAGTTTGAACGATCGGCGGCTTCCACCGTTTCTGTTCTGCGGTTAAATGAAGCAGATCTTCCACTTCCCCCTTTAACTGTCCGACGCCGGGAAGATCGGCTTTGTTAATCACGAACAGGTCGGCAATCTCCATAATGCCCGCTTTAAATGCCTGGATTACGTCGCCTCCGGACGGATGAAGTACAAGAGCGACTGTATCGGCCACCTTCATGATATCGAGTTCACTTTGTCCGACTCCGACCGTTTCCACTATGACAATATCGAGGCCCGAGGCATCCATCAGGCGGATTGCGTCCTTGCATGCTTCAGAAAGACCGCCAAGGCTGCCTCTCGTTCCCATACTCCGGATAAACACGCCGTCATCCTCTTCATGATCGCGCATCCTGACGCGGTCTCCAAGAAGTGCCCCTCCTGAAAAAGGGCTGGTCGGGTCAACCGCAGCAACACCGACCGTTTTCCCTTCTTTTCGCCACTCTTTAATCAGACCATTAACAAGGGAGCTTTTCCCTGCCCCCGGTGAACCGGTAATCCCGATCACATGGGCCCTGCCTGTGCGGGGAAAGAGAGTGGTGAGAAGGGCCTGTTTGTCCGGGTGCTGATCTTCTATATAGGAGATCCCCCGGGCAAGGGCACGCATTTCTCCGTTTATGATGCGGTTTGCCATGTCTTCCATTCTCTTTCCCCTGCCTTTCTGTTTACCGATTAATCTGCAAGCAGCATCTTCGAAATAACGAGACGCTGAATTTCGTTCGTTCCTTCATAGATCTGGGTAATTTTCGCATCTCTCATATAACGCTCAACCGGGTATTCCTTGATGTAGCCGTAGCCGCCGAACACCTGAACCGCTTCGATTGTCACTTCCATCGCCGTGTCTCCGGCAAACAGCTTCGACATGGCCGATTCCTTTCCGTAGGAAATCCCCTGGCTTTCGCGCCATGCGGCCTGGTAGGTAAGCAGGCGGGACGCTTCGGTTTTCGTTGCCATGTCCGCAAGTTTAAAGGCAATCCCCTGCTGCACGCCGATCGGTTTGCCGAACTGCTTACGCTCCTTAGCGTAGTTGACCGATGCGTCAAGCGCGCCCTGTGCAATCCCTACGGCTTGTGCTGCGATGCCGTTACGGCCGCCGTCGAGTGTCATCATGGCGATCTTAAAGCCGTCTCCTTCATTTCCGAGCATGTTCTCAGCCGGAACGCGGCACTGATCAAAGTTAATTCCCAGTGTCGGGGAAGAACGGATGCCGAGCTTGCTTTCCTTTTTACCCATGGAAAAGCCCGGTGTGCCTTTTTCAACGATGAAAGCAGATACGCCTTTGTGCTTTTTCTCAGGAGTAGTGACGGCAAAAACAACATAGATTTCCGCTTCTCCGGCGTTTGTGATGAAAATCTTCGATCCATCGATGATGTAGTCATCACCATCCCGTTTCGCCGTCGTTTTCATGTTGGCTGCGTCACTTCCGGAACCCGGCTCTGTCAGACCGTAGGCTCCCATTTTCTTTCCTTCGGCCATCGGACGAAGGTACTTCTGCTTCTGTTCTTCTGTTCCGAATGTGTAGATCGGCCAGCCTGCAAGGGAAATGTGGGCGGAAAGCGTAACGCCTGTGGAGCCGCAGACACGGGACAGTTCCTCAACGGCGATTACGTAGCTCAGGTAATCTGCGCCGATGCCGCCGTATTCTTCCGGCCATGGAATACCAGTGAGCCCGAGTTCGCCCATCTGGTCAAAAATCTCGCGGTCAAAGCGTTCTTCTTCGTCTCTTTCGGCTGCCGTCGGGGCCACTTCGTTTTCGGCAAAGTCACGAACCATCTTGCGGATCATCTGCTGTTCTTCTGTAAGTAGGAATTCCATTTTGTTTCTCCTCCAATTGTTGAGGCCGTACAATCCGGCCTTTTTTCATGTTGTCGCGGACGGGAACTGATCCCCGCTCTCCGGTTTTTATCCGTTCATGAGCCCCTTGCTGATCACCAGGTGCTGGATTTCGTTCGTTCCTTCATAAATCTGCGTCACTTTTGCGTCGCGGAAAAAGCGCTCCGGGGCGTATTCTTTTACGTAGCCGTAGCCGCCGAATACCTGAATGGCTTCTGTGGCCACTTTCATCGCCGTATCAGAAGCAAACATTTTCGCCATCGCCGCCTCGGTTCCGCATGGTTTCCCGTGCTGTCTGAGGTTGGCTGCCCGGTAGGTAAGCAGTTTTGCCGCCTCCACCTGTGTCGCCATGTCGGCCAGCTTGAATGCCACACCCTGCTGTTTTCCAATTGAGCGGCCGAACTGCTTCCGCTCTTTTGCGTAATCCACGGCGTGCTCCATGGCTGCTTCAGCAATCCCGAGTGCCTGGGCTGCAATGCCGATCCGGCCCGCATCAAGGTTGGCCATAGCGACCTTGAAGCCTTCCCCTTCTGCACCGAGAAGGTTTTCTGCCGGTACCTCCGCATCCTCAAAAGATAGAGATGAGGTGTTGGAACCGTGAAGACCCATTTTCTTTTCCTTGGCGCCGATCACAAATCCAGGTGTATCTTTTTCCACGATAAAAGCACTGATCCCTTTTGCTCCGAGTGCTTTCGTGTCGGTTTTGGCAAAGGCCACGTACGTATCCGCCGCTCCCGCGTTTGTGATGAACACTTTCGATCCGTTTAAAATATAACGGTCCCCTTTTTTCACAGCGGTCGTTTTCATGCCCGCTGCATCACTGCCGGAACCGGGCTCTGTGAGAGCAAATGCACCGAGGTACTCACCGGATGCAAGTCTTGGTATATACCGGTTTTTCTGCTCTTCGCTGCCGAAATAGAGGATCGGATTCGTTCCCACACTCGTATGGACGGAAAGAATGACCCCAAGGGTGGCGCTTACTTTTGAAAGCTCATGAATGGCGAGGATGTAGGATGGAAAATCCATTCCTGCGCCGCCGTACTTTTCGTCAATCGGTATGCCCATGAGGCCGAGTGCGCCCATCTCTTTAACAAGTTCAAGGGGGAATTCGTCCTTCTCCTCCATTGCAGGTACCGCTTTACTCACTTTTTCCTCTGCGAACTGGCGGACCATTTTCCGCATCATGTCATGTTCTTCGCTCCAGCGTAACTCCATGTTCTCACTCCGTTCTTAGCTGTACTCGTAAAAGCCCCGTCCTGATTTTTTTCCGTTCCAGCCGGCTTTTACATATTTTCTGAGAAGCGGACACGGACGGTATTTTGTATCGCCGAATCCATCGTGCAGAGTCTCCATAATGTAAAGGCATGTGTCGAGGCCGATAAAGTCGGCAAGCTGAAGCGGGCCCATTGGGTGATTCATGCCCAGCTTCATCACTTCGTCCACGTCCTCAGGCGAAGCTACGCCTTCATAAACCGTGTAAATAGCTTCGTTGATCATCGGCATGAGGATCCGGTTGGAAACAAAGCCGGGGAAGTCCTGGACTTCAACAGCCGTTTTGCCGAGGTTTTCCGACATCTGATAAATAGCGTCGAATACTTCCTGATCTGTAGCAAGACCGCGGATAATTTCCACGAGCTTCATAACGGGAACCGGGTTCATAAAGTGCATCCCGATGACTTTACCGGGCCGGTTCGTGGCTGCTGCAATTTCAGTGATCGGAAGGCTCGATGTGTTTGTGGCAAGAATTGCATGCTCAGGAGCTGTGGCGTCCAGTTGTTTAAAAATGCTTTTCTTCACGTCCATGTTTTCAACGGCTGCTTCAATGACAAGGTCCACTGCCGAGGCGTTTGAGAGATCAGTCGATGAATGAATCTGACGGAGGATGCGTTCCATATCTGCTTCGGAGATCCGTTCTTTTTTCACCTGTCTGCTGAGCTGCTTTTTGATGCCGTCGATGCCTTTTTGCACGTAGTCCTCCTGAATGTCGTGGAGGATCACTTCATAACCGTTCATCGCGCAAACCTGGGCAATTCCAGAACCCATCTGGCCGGCGCCGACTACCATTACCTGTTTAATATCCATGTATGTGAGGTCTCCTTTGGCTGAAGATTTATCCGGAATCGATCCGGAATTCATAAGCGCAGAGGAACGCTTCAAAAGATTGACGTTCCTCTGCCTTATTCATGTGTAAACGTTTATTTCACTTCGATCATGATGGCGTCGCCCTGGCCGCCGCCGCTGCAGATGGCTGCAATGCCTGTGCCGCCGCCGCGACGCTTGAGTTCGTGGGCGAGTGTAAGGATCACACGAGTGCCGCTCGCGCCAATCGGATGACCAAGTGCGACTGCTCCGCCGTTCACATTGATTTTTTCAGGATCGATTTCTGCAATTTTTCCGCTCGCAAGGGAAACCGCTGCAAATGCTTCGTTAATTTCAAACAGGTCGATGTCACTGAGGGATTTGCCTGTTTTTTCAAGAATTTTGTTGATCACAAGGCCCGGCGTTTTCGGGAAGTTTTCCGGCTCAACGGCAAGCTGGGTATGGGCAACGATGGCAGCCAATGGGGCGAGGCCGCGTTCTTTGGCCTTATCTTCGTCCATAACGACGAGGGCTGCCGCTCCGTCATTGACACCAGGAGCGTTACCGGCAGTAATCGTGCCGTCTGCGCCAAATACCGGCTTCAGCTTCGCAAGCTTTTCAACACTCGTGTCACCGCGTGGGGACTCATCGTTTTCTACAACAAGAGGGTCGCCTTTTCGCTGAGGCACTTCCACCGGCACGATTTCATCGGCGAACTTGCCTGCGTTAATGGCTTCTGTTGCCCGCTGATGGCTTCTGTAGGACCACTCATCCTGTTCCTGGCGGCTCAAGCTGTATTCGTCTGCTGTGCTGTTTCCGTAGGTACCCATATGAACGCCTTTAAACGTACAGGTAAGGCCGTCATGAATCATCATATCTTCAAATTTTGACGGTCCCATTTTCAGACCGAACCGTGCGTTTTTCACAAAGTACGGTGCCTGGCTCATGGACTCCATTCCGCCGGCTACAACGGTGTCATGCTCGCCGGAACGGATCAGCACGTCTGCAAGAGTGACGCTTCGCATGCCGGATGCACATACTTTGTTGATCGTTTCTGTTTCTGTTTCCCACGGAAGGCCTGCGTGGTGCATCGCCTGACGGGAAGGAAGCTGCCCCTGTCCGCCCTGAAGGACGGTTCCCATAATTACGTGCTGAACGTCTTCTTTATTTACGTTTGCTCTTTCAAGTGCTGCGGATATTGCTTTCCCACCAAGTTCTGATGCTGAAAAGCCTGCCAGTTTTCCTCCGAGTTTTCCGACTGGTGTACGTGCTCCGCTTACGATTACTGTTTTTTTCATTGTGTGTTCCTCCTCTTTATTTGCCGGCAGATGCCGGGGGTTTCGTCTAAAAGTAAAATGTTCGGAATCTCCGCTTCACGCCTTACGCTCGATTTCCGCGGCGGTCCGGTGAGCCTCCTCGGGCTATGCCCTGCGGGGTCTCACCCTGGCCTATTCTGCCGCAGGAGTCTCGCTTCAGGCGTTTGCTTCGCGTGTAACCAAAAAACTATTTTCCGTCTTGTTGTTTTCGATGTCGCAACTGAATACTGCTTGATCGCTTTGATTACTTAACCCTTCATAAAAGGATGAACCTTAAGGCGGCGACTCCAGCGGGAAAAGCAAGAGCCGAAGACCCCGCAGGCGCTTTTCCCGAGGAGGCTGAGGCCAAGACCTGCGGAAAGCGTCCGCCTGAAGCGGAATCCTCTACTGAACTACTGAAAGAAAACACCTTTCACGCTGTCGATTGAACGCTCGCTCAGTGGCACTCCATAACAAAACAACCGCCCCAAAATAAAGCGCTTACAATGTTTTTTTGAAAAAGATCCGGGCGGGAGCCCCCGCGGTGGCAACGGCTCCCTCTCCGGATAAAATAGACAGGTCTTTAATACTTCTTTACGCAGTCACAGAATCCTTTTTTGTTTCAAGAGATTTTTCTAAAATTTCTACAATATCCATTGTTTTTACGTCTTCTTCTACTTCTTTCGATTTCGTACCGTCACTGAGCATCGTCAGGCAGTACGGGCATCCGCTTCCGATTACGGACGGGCTGACTTCAAGCGCCTGCTCTGTACGGGCTTCGTTCACACGGGTTCCCGTGTCTTCCTCCATCCACATCATACCTCCGCCGGCGCCGCAGCACATGCCGTTCTCCCGGCTCCGATCCATTTCCACAACCTGAACGCCAGGGATCGCCTTGAGTACTTCACGCGGCGGGTCATATACATCGTTGTAGCGGCCCAGATAACAGGAATCGTGGTAAGTAATGACTTCGTTTACTTCCTGTGTCGGCTTGATCAGACCGTCGCGAACCCATTCGTAAAGCAGTTCGGTATGATGGTACACCTCTGCTTCGAGTCCGAAATCCGGATACTCGTTTTTCAGCGTATTGTAGGCGTGAGGATCAATTGTCACGATCTTTTTCACGTCGTTCTTCTCAAACTCGGCAATGTTTGCCGTTGCGAGTTCCTGGAACAGGAATTCGTTTCCGATCCGGCGCGGTGTATCCCCGGAGTTCTTTTCCTTGTTTCCGAGAATCGCAAATTTGATGCCCGCTTCGTTCATCACTTTTGCAAAGGACTGGGCGATCTTCTGGCTTCTGTTGTCATAGGAGCCCATCGATCCGACAAAGAAGAGATACTCGAACTCTTCACCGGATTTTTTCATTTCTTTTACCGTCGGTGCCACAATATCCTCCCGGCCGTCGCGCCATTTTTCACGCTCTTTCCGGTTAATGCCCCACGGATTGCCCTGACGTTCGATGTTCGTCATGGCGCGCTGGGCTTCAGCGTCCATCTTCCCTTCTGTCAGAACAAGATAGCGGCGCATATCAATAATTTTATCCACGTGTTCGTTGGCTACCGGACACTGGTCCTCACAGTTACGGCATGTCGTACACGCCCAAAGTTCTTCTTCTGTAATGACATCACCGATCAGACTTACATCATAGGCTTCTGATGCAGCTGCCGCTTCCTGGGCAGCAAGCTGGTTACCCGTTTTGTGATTGAATGCGTATGTCGGCATCCACGGTTTACGGGATGTGACAGCGGCACCTTTGTCTGTCAGATGGTCACGCATTTTCACGATCAGATCCATCGGTGACAGCATTTTCCCTGTTCCTGTAGCCGGACACATATTCGTACAGCGTCCACATTCGACACAGGCATACAGGTCAAGGAGCTGCTTCTGGTCAAATTCCTCAATCTGGTTTTTACCGAACTTCTCGGCGTCTTCGTCTTCAAAATTAATTGGCTTTAGCTGACCTGTTTTGTGTGTCGGACCTAAGTAAACGTTTGCAGGACCGGCAATAAGGTGTGCGTGTTTTCCCTGTGGAATGTACACGAGGAACACAAGCAGGAACATAAGGTGTGCCCACCAGAATACAAAGAAAAGCGCACTTGCTGCGCCTGCAACGATTGGCCCCAACGCAGCGGCAATACCTGTTGCAATCGGCTCAGCCCAAGTAGCTGATTTTCCGAGCCAGATCATTTCCATTCCTTTGGCCATAAGCTTTGAAACCATCAGTCCTCCGATAAAAATAAGGACGAGACCGGCTTTAAAGTTCTGCTTCAGGCGGACAAGTTTCTCCACATAACGGCGGTGAAACGCCCACACGACCGCCACCAGAATCATAACGACCACAATTTCCTGGAAGAATGTGAAGGCCGGATACAAGGGTCCGAGCGGCAGATGGGAGCCCGGTGCCAGCCCTTTCCAGATGAGATCAATGGCACTGAACTGAACGAGCAGGAAGCCGTAGAAAAACATAATGTGAATGATGCCGCTTTTCTTATCTTTCAATAGCTTTTTCTGACCGAACACCTGCGCAATGAACGCATCTTTTCTGTCCTTGAAGGTCCGGTTGAACTCTGCCTTCTGACCGAGCTTAATGTAAGCAATTCTTGTCTTTACGAGCGTGGCAAACAGGTAAAGCGCGTAACCGGTTACAAGAATGAACATCAGCCAGTTGATTAATATTGGATCCATGATGTGTACAGCCCCTTTCGATGCTTCCTCTGAATCGACTTCCGCAAAAATCAAAGAAGCGTTTTTCAGAATTTAGAATGAATTTTGTTTTTTATTATAGCACAACAATTAATGAATGAGTATTCAGTCAGGTCTCTTTTTTTAAAAAAACCCATCATTGTTTTTCGACAACAGGGATTGAATTACAGTCGGTTAGGGAAAATAACAGAAATACTGCCGGCATTTCCCCGGCCGTGATCGCAGACGTCAGCCTGGGAGGGAACAATTTGATCTTATTACACACAATCCTGATAATACTCGCGATTTTCGCCTTAATCTGTATATGGTTTATTATTGATTTTACGATTGCCCGGCGGCTCCACGAGAAACATACGCCTCCCTATACAGAACCTCCTGTACGAAACAGTGACGTCCAGTTTTTCGCCAGGGGCGACAAACTTTTTAATCACATGTTCGGCGAGATTGAGCAGGCAGAGGACCACATACACATGCTCTTTTATATCTTCAGGGCAGATGACATCAGTAAAGAAATGATTAACAGACTTATGGACAAAGCAAGAGAAGGAGTCGAAGTCCGCCTTATGGTTGATTTCATGGGCTTTCGTATCTCCCGCAAGCTGAAAAAAGAGATCCGGAAATCCGGCGTGCATCTTTCCATCACTCACCGACCTTCTCTACCGTTTCTTTTTTACTCAGCCAATAAGCGTAACCACCGGAAAATTACGGTTATCGACGGCCGCACTGCCTACATTGGCGGCTATAACGTCGGTGATGAATACCTCGGCCGGGACCCGAGCTTCGGCCCGTGGCGCGATTATCACCTCTGTGTTACTGGCGAAGCTGTGAATGACCTTCAGGACATCTTCCTAAGGGACTGGGAGGCAGCGTCAGGCGAGGACATCATCGGGGAAAACCGGTATTATCCGGAACAGAAGCCAGGATCAAAAACAATTCAGATCCTTGCCTCTAACGGCTCTCACATTGAAGATGCCGCTCTTAAACTCATCAAGACAGCTGAGAACACACTCATCATCGGCACACCATACTTTGTGCCGGGACGTGAAGTCAAAAACGCGCTCATACAAGCGGCTAAACGCGGTGTCGACATCCGGGTTATTATTCCGAAAAATCCTGACCACCCTCTTGTTATTCACGCCGCCTACCCGTACTTCCGTGAGTTGATCGAAGCCGGGGTTAACATTCACATGTATTTTCAAGGCTTTTATCATTCTAAGGCGATCATCGTTGATGACAAAGTGTGCGACATCGGCACCGCCAATTTTGATAAAAGGAGTTTCCGCATCAACCGGGAGGTCAACTGCCTGATTCACAACGAACAGTGGATCCGCCAGGTGATGGTCCAGGTCAATGAAGATCTGAACCGAAGCGACCGGGTTACGATCGAGCACCTGAACAACCGCTCACTCCTGAAACGGGGCAAGGAAACCCTCGCCAGCCTCCTCTCCCCGCTTATTTAAGTCAAAAAAAGGCTTCCAGGCTCCTGCATGATGCGGGAGCCTGCAGGTCGTTTTTCCCGAGCAGGCTGAAGCGGTGTCCGAGGAAAGCAAACGCCTGCAGTGTAATATAACAACAACCTTTCCAAATATATCACGAAAGGAGTTTTTCAATGATTATCCGCTTCGGTTTCGTTTCCCACGCTTTGTCCCTGTGGAACGCCTCCCCGGCTCACACCGTCACCTGGGCACGGGCAAAACAGCTCAGCAGGCACGAACGGAGGGAAAAGCTCAAGGAAGTGACAGCCAGAAATATCGCACATACAAAACGAGCCGTTCATTACTGCATCGCCCATGAAATCAGTCTGTTCCGACTCTCCTCCTCCATGGTTCCGCTTGCCACGCATCCTCAAGCAGCCTGGGATTTTACTGCGCCTTTTAAAGAAGAGTGGGCCGAACTTGGCGGACTGATCCGTTCCGCAGGCATCCGGCCGAGCTTTCATCCGAATCAGTTTACCCTTTTTACATCTCCAAAGGAGGATGTAACCACCCGCGCTGTCGAAGATATTACCTATCACAATAAAATGGCACAGGCGATGGATCTGTCTGACTGCCGCTTTGTGCTTCACGTGGGCGGTATTTACGGCGATAAGGAAAACGCGGTGAAACGCTTTTCAGACAACATGTCCCGCCTGCCGGAAGAACTAAAAAACCGTCTTATGATTGAAAATGATGATAAATCCTATCAAGGAGACGACGTTCTCAGCATATGTATTAAAGAAGGCCTGCCTTTTGTATTCGACTACCACCACCATGTCGTCTGCCCTGGCGAAAGCAGCGCAGCCGATCTCATGCCCGGTCTGTTTAAGACTTGGGAACATACAGGGCTTCGGCCGAAGATTCACTTGTCGTCACCAAAGGATGGGGACCGGTCCCGCGCACATGCGGACGGAATTGATCTGGAATTTGTCAGGCCGTTTCTTGATATGATGCGGGAGTTTGATACGGACTTTGATGTCATGATTGAAGCGAAGCAGAAAGACAAGGCTCTCCTGTCCTTTATGGATGACCTTGAAAAAATACGTGGTGTGAACCGGGTTGCCGGAGGAGCCGTCCGTTATAAGCCATAATAGAGCCTGACTGCTGCCCCTGCCGGCAGCTTTTTGTCATTTCAGGACGTAAATGAGGATGGTTCTTATTCTCACTCATACTTAAGGAGAGGAGATTTGTTCATGCCAAAATCCAGCTCTTTTACTCATTCTTTTTTTTCCCGTAATCGCGAACTTGTCTTTTCCCTGGCCGGAGGCCTCTTCCTTCTTGCAGGCTACCTTCTTGAAAGGGCTGACCTTTTTGGATGGGCTGTTGCTTTATACTTACTTTCTTTTGCTGTGGGCGGTTACTTCAAAGCAAAGGAGGGGTTGACGGACCTGGTAAAGGACCGGTCGCTGAACGTTGAAGTTCTGATGATTGTCGCCGCAGCCGGGGCGGCCTCAATCGGCTACTGGAGCGAAGGTGCCATTTTGATCTTTATCTTTTCCCTGGCCGGCGCCATGGAAACCTACACCTTGGAGAAAAGTGAACGGGATCTGTCGAATCTGATACGCATGGCCCCGGAGAAAGCCTCCCTCCTCCTTCCTGATGGTGAAACAAAGGTTGTAAATGTGGAATCTCTCGAAGTCGGTAACCGGATTCTCGTCAGACCTGGTGAGCGAATCCCGGCAGACGGGACGGTGATAACAGGAGAAAGCACCACAGATGAGGCGGCCATCACGGGCGAATCCATGCCTGTGGATAAAAAGAGCGGAAGCAGTGTCTACAATGGCACCATCAACGGAACAGGCTCGTTGACTGTAAAAGTCACAAAACGAAATGCTGACTCCCTGTTCCAGAAGATGATCGCCCTCGTCCGGCAGGCAAAAACCGACCGGCCGCCGAGCCAGCAGCTGATTGAAAAAATCGAAGGCCCCTACGTGATAACCGTTCTCCTTACCGTGGCTGTTATGCTTACGATCCCGGTTTTGGTTTTCGGCTTTCCTTTTGAAGAGACGTTCTACCGGGCGATGGTCCTTCTCGTCGTGGCCTCCCCCTGTGCTGTTGTGGCGTCCGTTATGCCGGCGCTTCTCTCCGCCATATCGACAGGCGCACGAAACGGCATTCTGATAAAAGGCGGCGTGTATCTGGAGCAGCTAGCGAAAACCGGCGTTATCGCCTTTGATAAAACCGGAACTCTAACTGAAGGCAGCCCTGCCGTGACTGGATTTCAGGCTTTGCCGGGAAACGATGAAGAAGCTGTTCTCGCCGCTGCTGCCGCGATCGAAAGGCAGTCTGATCACCCTCTTGCCCATGCGATCGCCGCCTATGCAGGGGAGCGCTCCCGGAACCTGCCGGCTGTGGAAACGATTGAAGACGTGCCCGGATACGGCGTCCGGGCAGTTATTGCCGGCGAAACGTGGCATATCGGCCGAAGCGGGTTTGCCGGAGATACTCAGGCCTGGGAACCTGTCCGAAACGTGACCGGAAAATGGGCAGAAGAAGGAAACACGCTCGTCTATGCTGCGAAAAATGGTGAGCCGGCAGGCTTCTTTGCCCTCAAAGATCAGATTCGTCCTGCAGCCTCGGCAGCCCTGAATACCTTAGCCGATGCCGGGATCGAAACGGTGATGATTACCGGGGACAGGGAAGCCACTGCCAGGAAAATTGCCAAGGAAGCCGGCGTCTCCCGCTACGTTGCTGAATGTCTCCCTGAGGAAAAAGTCCGGGAAGTAGAGCGCCTCCGTAAAGACTACGGAGCAGTAGTCATGGTAGGAGACGGTGTGAACGACGCGCCAGCCCTGGCAAAGGCGGACACAGGAATCGCGATGGGGTCCGGAACCGGTGTTGCGATTGATACGGCCCATATCGTCCTGATGAACAGCGAACTGGAAAAAATCGAACTATCGCTCGAACTCTCCCGGCGTCTCAACAGGATCGTCAAACAGAACCTCATCTTTTCGGTTGCGGTAATTGCCGTCCTCATTACCGCAAACTTTGCCCAGTCCCTCACCCTCCCCCTCGGGGTGATCGGCCACGAAGGAAGCACGATCCTCGTCATCCTGAACGGCCTGCGCCTCTTGAGGGTCAAGCAGCGCAAAGGAGGCCCTGCCGAACCCGGAACAAGAGAGCGCCTTAAGGAAGCGGAAGTGTCTTAACACGTACGAATCCCCCGGACTGGTTCCGGGGGATTCGTGTTTTACAGAAGGTATGCTGTATTTAAAGGTCTTAGCATGTGCATTAAGGGTTTTAGGAAGCCCTTTGCGGGTCTTAGCTCATGCTTTAAGGGTTTTAACAAGACCTTTACGGGTCTTAGCCCCTTCTTTAAGGGTTTAAGCTGCTTGACACGACGGGGTATAAAACGCCAACGCCCCCTACAGCGGCAGATCCACCCCTGCAGCCTCCGCTGCACGCTGCTGTCTGCGCTTCTCTCCTGCCCGTGTCTTTTCAGTAAACTCCTTTAAGATGCGGTTCAGCTCACTGTGGTGCTTAGTAGGCAGCTGGTGGCTCGCCATTGCCACAAAGATTACATCGCACGGAACCCGAAGCTGCTTCTGAAAAATGTAACGGTAGTGGTGCACGTAATAGTCGCACTGACCGTACACAAGCAGCACCGGTGAGGTAATCCGGTGGAGCCGGTCAGTCGACTTGTAATGGAGCCCCATGTCGTAAAGCTCTGCAAGAAAAGCCGGCGACGTCCGACGCACATAATCAGCCAGTTCTTTTCGCTTCTCCCCTTTTTCATGGGCAGCAGCAAGTACCTCCGAAATTGTCCGCATTTTGCGGAGCCGTGCTGCAATGATGCCCGAACGGAACTCATTTCGCAGAAGAAAGCTGTTCACCTCGGAAAATCCTCCAAGAAGCACGATCCCCCGCGTACGCTCAGGATAGCGGATCGCAAACTCCTGAACGATTGAGCCGCCATTTGAGTAGCCGCACAAAAACGTTTTTCGAATCCGTGCATGATCCAGCACCCGCCTCACATCATCAGCGAGCAGCGCCATCGACAGCGGCCTGTCATCGAGCCCGCTCCTTCCATTTCCCCGCACATCCACCTGAATAACCGTATGCGTGCGGCACAGCCCTTCTGCCTGATGCCGGAACGTTACGTGCCCCATCCCCGGCGGATGAATAAACAGGAGCGGCGGCCCGCTCCCCTTAATTTCATAATAAATTCCGGCATATTCCGGCTCACTCGTCCATGGCATACCCGCCACCTCCACTCTTCTCCTTAGAGTGGCTCACTATCCGCTTTTTTATTGAAAAAAATCATACTTCCCCGGCGCCATAAAAAAGAGACCGCTTTCATAAAAGCAGCCTCGTTCAGCGTCTTTATCCAAAATAACCGGATACGAACTGGAACAGCTTGTAGCCGAAATAAATTCCGAAAATCCCCATAATACCAGGCAGTGCAGGGGGAGCCGGTATCGGAAGCTTGACGAGTGCAAACACAAATCCTACAATCAGCCCTGCAAGCACGGCGAGAATTACTTCCTGCATCTATATAACATCCCTTCTAATAACTTTCTTTGTTTAGTATGCGACAATCAGGCACTTTATTATCGTATCAGAAAGAGGTACGTACATCTATGCCCGTAACGAAAAAAAAGCAGTCAGGGCCGGGAGAGTTCGCTTGGAACTTCCCGGCCCTGACTTTTTACCTGCTGCAGCGGTGTGCAGTCTTACATTTTTTCCGGTGCGGAAACGCCGATCAGTGTGAGGGCGTTGCGAAGCGTCGTGCGGACCGCTTCCATGAGGGCGAGGCGGGCTTTGGTGAGGCTCGCATCGTCTTCGTTGATGACTTTTTCGGCGTTGTAGAAGCTGTGCAGTGCCTGGGCGAGATCGAAAACATAGTTGGCGATCCGGTGCGGCGCGCGCTTGGCTGCTGCATCGGTTACCGCTTCAGGGAACTCGCCGATTTTTTTCAGCAGGTCGAGCTCTTTTTCACTCGACAGGCGGGTCAGGTCTTCTGATGGGTCGGCCGTGTACCCCGCTTCTTCTGCCTGGCGGATCATACTGCAGATGCGTGCATGGGCATACTGCACGTAGTAAACCGGGTTTTCATTTGACCGGGAAACGGCCAGATCCATATCAAAGTCCATATGGGTGTCGGCGGCGCGCATGGCGAAAAAGTAGCGGGTCGCGTCGGTGCCTACTTCCTCCATCAGGTCGCGCATCGTAACGGCTTTACCGGTACGCTTGCTCATCTTCACCCGTTCGCCGTTCTGGAACAGGTTCACCATCTGGATGATCTGGACTTTAAGCTGGTCTTCGTTGTAGCCGAGCGCCTGCACGGCTGCTTTCATCCGCGGGATATAGCCGTGGTGATCGGCGCCCCAAATGTTGATCAGCTCTTCAAAGCCCCGGGCAAATTTATCTTTATGATAGGAAATATCGGGCGTCAGGTACGTGTAGGTGCCGTCCCCTTTTACGAGAACGCGGTCCTTGTCGTCGCCGTACTTGGTCGATTCGAACCAGAGCGCGCCTTCTTTTTCGTACGTTTCGCCTTTGCTTTTCAGCTCTTCGAGGATGGCTTCCACTTTTCCGGTCGTATAAAGGCTCGTTTCCGAGTACCAGTTGTCAAAGCGGACACGGAAGCTTTCGAGATCTTGTTTCAGTTTGTCGAGTTCGCGCTTCAGGCCGTACTCGCGGAAAAAAGCAAGACGCTCTTCCCGCTCACTCTCCTTGAACGTGGTGCCGTACGTATCGGCAATTTCCTTTGCAAAACCGATGATGTCCTGTCCCTGGTAGCCGTCTTCCGGCATTACCGCTTCCTCTCCGAGTGCCTGGAGATAGCGTGCTTCAAGGCTTAAGGCAAGATTTTCGATCTGGTTGCCGGCGTCGTTGATATAGTATTCACGCGCCACTTCGTAGCCGGCTTTGTCGAGAATGTTGCAGAGCGAGTCGCCGACTGCAGCGCCGCGGGCGTGCCCGAGATGCAGTGTGCCTGTTGGGTTGGCGGAAACAAACTCCACCTGTACACTGCGGTTTTCGCCGAAGTCCGTGCGGCCGTAGTCTTCTTTCTGCTCAATCACCGTGCGGACCACGTCGGTCAGGTATGCGTTGTCCATAAAGAAGTTCATAAAACCGGGACCGGCGATGTCGATCTGTTTTACGTGGGCACGCTCCTTATCGAAGTTGGCCGCCATTTCCTCTGCGATCATCCTTGGGGCTTTTTTAGCGATCCGGGCCAGCTGCATAGCTGTGTTGGTTGCATAGTCACCGTGAGCTTTGTCTTTCGGAAGCTCGATGACCGGATCGGGAATCTGCTCTTTTTCTGCTAAGCCTGCTTTAATAACGGACTGAATAATTTCGTCTTTCAGGAGCTGTTTCATTTGTTCTACCTGGCTCATTGCTCGTGTTCCTCCTTCACTGTGACGCGCATATCGTATTCGCCTGCAGTCTGTCCCTGCAGGGTGAGTGTATAGGTCAGGCGGATTTCGCCCTGGTTTGCCGTTTCGTCCCATAGAAAGCGGACGTGCTTTGTATCTGTCAGCATGCGCATCGGGCCATATGGGCTCTGGTATGTGCCTTCTGTTACCACACCGGTCACAAACCGCTGGTTCATGTTGACGGCGCCTTTACGGATGACCATCATTTCCCCCTGCTGGATTTTGACTGTCTGCATTGTCGCTTCTTCGATACCTTCCTGCCGGGGCTCTTCGAATCTCAGATACGTGATATCGCCTTTTGAAATGAGGCGGCCGCTGGCCTGAAGGGCGTTTGTATCTTTCTGCCCCTGGTCGCGGACTTCCGTTTTCATATGAATGTGGACGGGTAGTCCTTCCATTTGTATTCACCGAACTTTCATGATTCGTTTTATCATCTTTTTCAAATTCTGCCGCACTTAAACGTGATGTGCACATTTATAACTCAACTATTATATCTGATCATGCGGTGGTGGTTCAAGTGCAGGGAAGAATCTGATCGCGCCTCAGCCCCAACCTGCCGCTTTGTCCCAGAAAAACACGCCGCCCTGAGCGGGCAGCGCGGTCTCTGATCGTGCATTATTTCTTCCCGGTCCAGCCGAGAAGCATTTCACGGACAAATTTGCTTGCGGCAATGGCCGTTTTATCACCGGCGTCGTAAGCCGGGGATACTTCAACCAGGTCGCATCCGACAACGCGGATGGCTGAACCCGCAATCGCCTGAATCGCATCGAGAAGTTCCTTCGACGAAATGCCGCCTGCTTCTGCTGTCCCTGTGCCCGGGGCATAGGCCGGATCGAGCACATCAATATCGATCGTCACGTATACCGGACGGCCGGCAAGTGTCGGCAGGATTTCCTTTAGCGGTTCTGCCACTTCAAACCGGCTCATATGCATGCCGCTTTCTTTGGCATACTGAAACTCCTCCCGCATGCCGGAACGGATGCCAAAGGAATAGACGTTTTCCGGTCCGATCAGCTCACACGCCTTGCGGATCGGTGTCGAGTGTGAAAGCACTTCCCCCTCATACTCTTCCCGGAGGTCGGCATGGGCATCAATGTGGATCACAGCAAGATCATCATACTCCTTGTGCATCGCCCTAATAATCGGCCAGCTGACGAGGTGCTCCCCACCGAGTCCGATTGGAAATTTTCCATCCACAAGCAGTTTTTCCGTGTAGCGTTCGATCATATCAAGGCTTTTCGCAGCGTTTCCGAACGGAAACATCATGTCGCCGGCATCATGGTAGTTCACTTCCTCAAGGTGCCGGTCCATGTAGGGGCTGTATTCTTCAAGACCGATGGATACTTCCCGGATCCGGTTAGGACCGAAGCGGGAACCGGGCCGGAAGCTCACTGTATAGTCCATCGGCATGCCGAAGATGACGACGCTGCTTTCTTCGTACGATCGGTCGCCCATAATAAAGACGCGTCCGGAGTAGCCGTTGTCAAAATACATCAGCTCCGCCTCCCTAGCGTGTCAGGTCTTCCACAAATTTCGGCAGGGCAAACGCTGCCTTGTGGATCGCTTTTGTATAGTATTTCGTATCCATGTCATGGAAGCGCTCGTCCGGAACCTCAAGCGGATCGTGCTTTTTCGAGCCGATCGTAAACGTCCAGAGTCCGCTCGGATACGTTGGGATGTTAGCCGTGTAAAGACGTGTGATGGGGAACGTTTCACGCACATCGCGGAACACGGTGCGGATCAGATCCTGCTGGAACCACGGGTTGTCGGTCTGTGCTACGAACACACCGTCTTCCTTAAGCGCTTTTGAGATTCCTTCGTAAAACCCTTTCGTAAACAGGTTTACTGCAGGTCCGACCGGTTCTGTCGAGTCTACCATGATCACATCGTAGGTACCTTCGCTTTTTGCAATATGCATAAAGCCGTCATCCACCTGAACGTCTACACGCGGGTCGTCGAGCTTGCCTGCGATGGACGGAAGGTATTCCTTCGAGTACTCGATTACTTTACCGTCAATTTCAACCAGAGTGGCCTTTTCAACGCCGGGGTGCTTAAGGATCTCACGGATGACACCGCCGTCCCCCCCGCCGACAACCAGCACGTTCTTCGGATCGGGATGTGTAAAAAGCGGCACGTGGGCCACCATTTCGTGATAGACGAATTCGTCTTTTTCCGTAGTCATGACCATGCCGTCAAGAAGAAGCATGTTGCCAAACTCGGCCGTTTCAACCATGTCGAGCTTCTGAAAATCTGTCTGCTCACTATGATAAGTCTGTTTTATTTTCGCTGTAATTCCGAAATTTTTCGTCTGTTTTTCTGTAAACCAAATCGACAAAGCGATCACCTCAGTTAGTTTTAATCTCCGTATTTCAGGCAGTCATTAGAAGTATAATTCATCTCGTCCTAAATGGGAATAGCCCTGCTGGGTCAGGATCAGGCTGTGCACCTGCAGACAGCCAGGCACCTCCCTCTCCCTTTCTTTTCTGTTTCCCTGTCCTTCTTATGTATAACCGGTTTCTGTTTGAGGAAAACTGTGGAAAGAAGACCCGGATTTTCCTATGCGGGTCAGACAGTATTTCTGCTCAGAAATCGAGGAGGTGACAGCAGGTGGAAATCGGCACAAGAACGTCCAGACAGAAGAAAACAAATCACTGGCGCAGGATCATCCGCCTCGGCCTTATCTCGGTGGTGAGCAAAATGGCGCTGACGCTTGCTGTTTTTGCGTACGTATATCAGCTCGGGGCACCGCCCCTTTCTGTTCCTGAAACGACGGTTATGTACTCGGCGGACGGCTCGATTCTCGCTGAGCAGCACCAGGGCCAGAACCGCCATTGGATCTCACTGGAGGAAATGGGCCAGTCGGTCATAGACGCCACCCTGGCAATTGAAGACCGGAAGTTTTATTCCCACCACGGATTTGACGTGCTCCGGATCGGCCGTGCGGCAGCTACGAATGTGCTCGCCGGCTCCAAGCTTCAGGGGGCAAGTACGATCACCCAGCAGTATGCCCGGAACCTTTATCTGTCCCATGAAAAAACATGGGTGCGTAAATTTAATGAAGCGCTCTATTCCATGCGCCTTGAGATGCATTATACAAAGGACGAGATCCTTGAAGGCTACCTAAACACAATCTATTACGGTCACAGTACGTATGGCATTCAGGCAGCTTCAGCCATGTATTTTAACAAGGATGCCGGTGACCTGACAACGGCGGAAGCCGCCATGCTTGCCGGTATTCCAAAAGGACCCGGTCTTTATTCTCCGAAGATAAACCCTGAACAGGCCGAAGCCCGCCAGCAGCTCGTGCTCCGGGCGATGAGAGATAACGGGAGTCTGACAATGAGAGAGTATGAAGCTGCGGTTAAAGAGAAGATCGTTCTTTACGAGGCTGACGATTTGGAAACCGGACGTCAGGCCCCTTATTTTCAGGACGCTGTCCAGACGTGGCTGGAAAACGAACTTGGCATCAGCCCGGCTGTCGTTCACACCGGCGGGCTGCAAATTCATACTACGCTCGACCGGGATCTTCAGCGGCTCGCGGAGCACTGGATTAAAGAAGAGCTGAACAGCCCTTATGACCTTCAGGTAGGGTTTGTGTCAATGGACCCTAATAACGGCCACGTCAAAGCAATGGTCGGGGGGCGTGACTACGGTGAAAGCCCGTTCAACCGGGCGACACAGGCCCGCCGTCAGGCCGGCTCCACATTTAAGCCGTTTCTGTATTATGCAGCGCTCAAAGAAGGTTTCCGGCCGAACACGCTCCTCACCAGTGAGGAAACGGATTTTGTCTGGGATGACGGACGGGAAACGTACAAGCCGAAAAACTTTAACGACCGTTACGCGGACGAACCGATGACGATGCTGCAGGCACTCGCTGTCTCAGACAATATTTATGCGATGAAAACCCACTTTCTGCTCGGGTTCCAGACGCTGGCGGACACCGCCCGTACATTCGGGATTACAAGTCCACTCAGGCCGGTACCCTCTCTTGCCCTTGGTTCAGTGGAAGTCGGCGTTACGGAACTTACAAATGCCTACAGCCCTTTTGCCAATGGCGGACGAGAGGTGGAGCCTGCGTTCGTGACGAAGGTGGTGGACCGGAACGGAGAAGTGCTGTACAGTGCTGATCCGGAGCCTGTGCACGAACGTGTCCTTGATCCGGCACTCGCGTTTCTGATGACTGATATGATGCACGGGATGTTTGAAATGGAGCTCAACGACCCCCGTACCCGGACGGCAGTGACGGGCCAGAGCCTGATTCATCTGATCAACCGTCCTGTCGCTGGAAAAAGCGGATCCACACCACGGGACAGCTGGATGATCGGTTTTACGCCTCAGCTTGTGACTGGTGTGTGGGTCGGTGTGGATAAAGATGCGCGGAGCGGGAGCAGCCAGGCTGCAATTCCTGATTCCGGCTCCTGGGGCATGCATTCAAAACGGATTTGGGCCCAGTTTATGTCTCATGCCCATGAAGGAGAGCTGATCCTTCCATTTTCGAAGCCGCCGAACGTTTCTGCTGTTGAAATTAACCCGCTTAACGGGATGCTCGCCACCGATGACTGCCCGGTTACAAGGGAGACATATTTCCTCACCGGCACCGAACCGACCGCTTTCTGCACGGAGCATGTGCCAAAGCCGGAGCCTGTTATTCCCGGCGACCCGCTGCACGATGAGCCAAGGCGCCTGCTGGACCGGATTTTCCGCTGGTTTGACTGATGTGAAGAGGCCACTTTGTTAAAAGCGTGGTGGTTTGTGTACCTGTGAGGACATAATTTGTCTCAGGCACGCCGTTATGTCCGAACTTTGGGGAAGTCGGGACATTTCTCTTCTCTGGCAGGACGTTATGTCCGGACTTCGCATTAGTAAGGACATAACTCAATTACCAATTACGCGCATCAAGAATTCTGGCCCCTGAATTTCAATACAAAAAAAGACAAGCGAAGGGCTGGCATACCCCTCGCTTGTCTTTTTGTCTTAGTATAACGTGTGTGTTTGACACGTAGGTTAAGTTTACAAAGAACATTTGGATTAAGCAAGGTTGTTCACAAGACGTTCACATTTTCGACATGTGAATTTTTCCCTATTTTTCACCTGCAAATTCAGCCTTCAAGTCCCTTTTTCAGCTCGTCGGATGACGCTTCCCACAGATCTTTGTTCGTTTCTTTCAGAAAATTGGCCAGGACACCTTTGGACTTTTCATCCATTTTGTCGATGATGAGACGGCCTTTAAGAGACTTATCCATGTTATTTACGTGCTCCGGCAGAGATTTGTATCCCCGGCGGATTTCCCGGTCCACGGTGAGTTCGCAGGCTGTTACCCCGGCGTAATGGGGGCCTTCACCTTTATTGTCCACCGTCACCCAGACAAGCCAGTACGGCTTCCCGTTCGGTACTTTTTCTTTTTCGTGGAGAAATTTAATTCCCTTCTCCACCGAGCTGCGGGCATGAAGCGCCCCCATATCGACAAATGCTTCTCCTTCTTCCACATCTATGAAAACCGGAGACATATTATTAAGGTTCAGCACGCCGGCACCGTATCCACCGTGGCCGTCCGTAGAATCGGAACTCAGTATGTTAAAGCCCTGTCCGCGCTTTTTTCCTTTATTATCATCAAACAGATTCTTCATTAGAACTCCTCCAATCAGCCGTTTCGTTTAGTTTATCATATTCAATCCACCGGGCAAAAAACAAGACTGCGTTTACATTCAGCCGGAAACGTCTATAGATATACAGATTCAGCATGCAGATATTCTCTGCCGCTGCAGCAGTCTGTCTGAAACATTCATAAAAAACCGAAAGGGTTGATTGCTATGCCATACGTAACTGTGAAAATGCTCGAAGGCCGCACGGATGACCAGAAACGGGACCTTGTCGAGCAGGTGACGAGCGTTGTTTCCGAAACGACTGGTGCTCCCCGTGAAAAAGTGACCGTATTCATTGAAGAGATGAATGCCGGGAACTACGGTGTTAACGGTCAGCGCCAGAGCGACATCACCCCATAGGGAACACTGAACGCCCCTCAGGAACCTGTCCTGCGGGGCGTTTTTCTGTTACTCTCCGTGCGCCTGCTTTTCCCTGAGCTCTTTCAACGCGAGATGCAGGGTTTCGATGTAGTGGACCGGAGGTTCGTCCATGTTCTCAAACTCCTCGACCAGCCACTGGAAATTCTTGATCAGCAGTTCCGTCGGCACGTTCCTGCTCACAAGAACCGTGTTGAGCCACGTGGCATAATCAACGAACATTTCTTTGTTGTCCAGTTTCGCTGATGTTTTCAGGTATTTCAAATGGTGCTTATTATCGTTCTTAGTATGATGACGGCCGCGATCACCGAATTTCTTCAGCATTTCGCCGTATTCCTCATAAAACCGATCCGTCATTTTTTCAGCAATCTGCTCTTCCGTTTCCTTTGAAATCACCACGCCACCACCTTGTACTGATGAACCATGGCTTTCGTGTTGGCCAGTTCTTTATCAGGGTATTTTTTCTCGAGGTCGTGGATCCGTTTGAAATCATCGCTCGTGACCCATTTCAGATAGTCCTGTTCGGTTTCCCATTCCATCTGAACGGTCAGTTCACCGGATTTACGGCGGTTCTGAAGCAGCTTAAACGAGATGAATCCATCAGCTTCATCCACGAGCTTTGAGCGGTTCTGATAAAGTCCGATGACTTCATCTGCTTTTTCTTCCGGAATTGTAACGACTGAATGAACGATATAGATCGCACCCACCTCCTGAATTTTACAGTTTTCTGCTGGTATTAACGGCTTTCGTATGCGTGCAGCCGGTCGATATAATCGAACGCTTCCTGCACTTCTTCATCCGAGTAGTTCTGTTTTGCTTTTATCGTGTGTACTTTATCTTTTACCTCACCTTTGGAAAGATCCTCGAAATAAAGCATGGTGGAGACCAGTTCAAGAAAACGGGAGCTCTGACCATTCAGGTCGTCCCAGAGATCTTTTGACTGTGGGAAATCGTGTTCTGCGATTGTAAGGAACTCCTCTCCCTGCTCTGTAAGGGAATAGCGGAACTGATGATAACCGCTTTTCTTTTCTTTTATTTCGGATATAAATCCGAGATCGCGCATTTCCTCCATACGGACAGAAAGCTCTTCTGAGTAAGGTCCGTACATTCTGAACTGGTATTTTTCATAAAAAGGAAGGTCGAGCTGTTTGGCGATGTATACGATTTTCTGCAGTTTTTTCCGCCCGACGATTTCGCCTACCTGCTGAATGAGTGACAGCAGCTTCGCATGCTCGTTTAGCATGGGTTTATCCCCCCTGATTCATTAACAGCTGTAAAATCTTTTTCTTTATCTCTGCATGAGTGGTCTGGTCTTCAAGAAAATCCTTTGGAAAGTAAAGCTTATGGTCGGTCCGCTTTTTCCCGGAGATCGCCTCCACCACGTCCGATTCCCGCGACAGTTCGCGAAGGTCTCCTGCCGGCATGAGCAGGTGAATGGGAAGGCGTTCCTCCTCTTCGCCGCCACGGTAAAAGTCGTAAGGCAGATCGGAGGATGAATCGATCACAAGGTAATAACGCGGGTCAATTTCCGCCTCTTTAAAGAGCTGAAGCAGTTCCGGCCAGATTTTCATCTGGGTGCTCGGGTCACACTCCACGTATTTAAACAGACGGCGGTCCATAAACCGGTCACATAAATCTTTCAGGATCGGATCGTCTTCTTCCTGCCACATCTGGAAATAATACATGATCACGGACTCATCAAGCTTCAGGTAATCTTTTAGAGTAATGCTTTCTTCAAAAAGCGAGTTAAAGTGGAGAGGCTCAAGCTTAAACTTGTAGCCTTCCTGGTAAAGGTGCTTGGCTCTATGTAAAATCTTGCTCAGAATCACTTCCGAACTCCGTGTTACCGGGTGAAAATACACCTGCCAGTACATCTGGTAGCGGCTCATAATATAGTCTTCCACCGCATGCATGCCGCTCTGCTTAAACACGGCCTGGTCCTCTGTCGGACGCATGACGCGGAGAATCCGTTCCATATCGAAATGCCCGTAGCTCACACCTGTATAAAACGCGTCGCGCTGGAGGTAATCCATCCGGTCAGCATCAATCTGGCTGGAAATAAGGCTCACGACAAGCTTGTTATCGTACGTTTTGCCGATCACATCCGCCACTTTTTTCGGAAAGGCGTCACTGATTTCGCGGAGCACACTGTTAATCTGGGTATCCCCCAGAATGATTTCGCGTGTCCAGTGTTCATGATCGGTGTGAAACACCTTTTCAAAGGAATGGGAATATGGTCCATGCCCCACATCGTGCAGAAGCGCCGCACTTAAACAGACGAGACGCTCTTCCGGGTCCCAGTCTTCCTTTTCCTCTATGTTCTTGACCATCCGCCTCATAATCTCATATACCCCTAATGAGTGATTAAAACGCGTATGTTCGGCTCCGTGAAAAGTCACGTACGTGGTGCCGAGCTGGCGGATCCTGCGGAGGCGCTGAAATTCCCTGGTTCCGATCAGTTTCCAGATTAATTCATCGCGCACATGAATGTAGCGGTGAACCGGGTCTTTAAATACTTTTTCTTCACTGAGCTTCTTAAATTGGCCCGTCATATGTCGCTCCTTCCCTGCAGCTTTGTGCAGCCGGACTGCTATTCTAAGGTGTGTGCTGGGTCATTCCAGTCTCTTCCTTTAGTATACTAAAAAAAGGCGCGAAAAAAAGCAGGTCATGAAGAATTTCCTCTATTTGCGGGCCGGGGAACAGGTTTTGAATGAAGGTGTGACTTGGGATGTTCAGGGCTCTTTGGTCCAATTGCATCATTTGCATCATTCCTTCAAGAGAATAAAAGAGGGCCTGACATCACCATCCGTAATGTCATACCCTCCCTGGCTGCAGCAGCAGCCTGCGGCAACATATCAGCGTTGTTTTTTTAACCGTTTCTGTACTTTATCGATTAGCTGATCCTCGCAGAACCCTGTAACGGCACGGTCATTGACGAACGTGAAGGCTTTTTTGCGGCCGGGGCCGCAGTAGGCCTGGCAGCCGATCTTCACTTCTGCATCAGGATCGAGTGCTTTGAGCTTTGGCATCAGAGTCTTTATATCTGTGGCCTGACAGTCGTCACAAATGCGGAATTCATTTGCCACCTAAATCACCACTTCTTTTATTTTTACTGGAAAACAGCATCTGCTGTGTTGTTTAAGGCTGTATTTTAAAGATTCACTAACGAGTATTCTACTATGTTTCGCCCTCCCGGGGCAACGGTAACCTTGTCCATTTTGTGATATAATCAACAGGTCTTATAACGGATGTTTTTATGAAGGAGAACGAAACGATGAACGGCTTTGAATCGATTTTACATAGAGAAAAATGGGATGTGTTTGACGAATCTTCTTCGGGGACTGCTATGAACCCGATGCACTCATTCGCCATGGACGATACGCTCTGCCGGATCGCTTCAGATGACCCGGACCGCGGCATCTGCCGGACGTGGGTGCACGACAGGACCATTGTCCTCGGCATTCAGGACAGCCGCCTCCCTTTTATCGCGGACGGAATCCGCTTCCTTGAGCAGGAAGGGTACGATGCGATTGTACGGAACTCCGGCGGTCTCGCTGTTGTACTGGACCCTGGTGTGCTGAATGTATCGCTTATTTTCAAGGACGAGAAGCGCCTTTCCATCGACAGCGGCTACGAGGCCATGTGCGGTTTTGTGCGGGCATGGCTGAAGGAATTTGACCTGGAGATCGAGGACAGGGAAATTGCCGCTTCCTACTGTCCGGGACGTTACGACCTGAGTGTGGCAGGCCGGAAGTTTGCCGGTATCTCCCAGCGCCGCCTGCGAGGCGGGGTCGCCGTACAGATCTATCTGGCGGTGAACGGGAGCGGCAGTGAACGGGCAGCACTCGTCCGCCGTTTTTACGAAAAGGCGGTAAACGGCGCACCAGTGAAGTACAGCTATCCGCAGATTGATCCGGCGCAGATGGCCTCACTTTCTGAAATAACCGGACAGCCGCTGACAGTTGAAGGGCTGTATCACACGATGCTGCTTACACTGAAGGATTTTTCAGGCCGGATCGGTAATATGACGCTGTCAGATAGCAACTGGACTGTTTATGAGGAGAACCTGGAACGGATGGTCAAGCGGAATGAAAAGCTGATCAGATAACTGCGGCAGTCATGCTGTCTGGTTGGGCATCCACGTAACGTCCAGGTCCCGCACGACCTTCTAATTCCAGATTATGAATTGATTCCGGAAAATGAAGATGCAATTCTGGAAAATCTTCACCCCATTCCGGAAAATCAAAACTTCACACGGCTGACAGGCAAAAAAATCCCCGAGGTGTATGCGGTCACCTCGGGGATTGCTTATGGCTGTACTCTGATCAGTCGAGCCCCTGCATTGCTGTGATGAGGGCCAGTTTATATACGTCTTCCACGTTACAGCCGCGGGAAAGGTCGTTCACCGGCTTGTTCAGACCTTGAAGAATCGGTCCGATTGCATCATAGTTGCCGAGACGCTGGGCAATTTTGTAGCCGATGTTTCCTGCTTCAAGACTTGGGAAAACAAATACGTTCGCTTCCCCTTTCAGCGGGCTGTCCGGTGCCTTTTTCTGTGCAACAGACGGCACAAACGCGGCGTCAAACTGGAACTCGCCGTCAAGCAGTAATTCAGGCTCACGTTCCTTTGCAATCTGGACAGCGTCACTTACACGCTGTGTTTCCTCACTTTTCGCCGAACCTTTTGTGGAAAAGCTCAGCATCGCGACTTTCGGGTTGATATCGAATACACGGGCGGTTTTTGCTGCTTCGATCGCCGTTTCTGCAAGATCGCTGCTGTCAGGGGCGATATTAATGGCGCAGTCACCAAAGATGTAGCGCTCCTCCCCTTTTACCATAACGAATACGCCGGACGTTTTTTTCACGCCTTCTTTCGTCTTGATGATCTGAAGAGCCGGGCGGACCGTATCCCCTGTTGAGTGAGCCGCTCCGCTCACAAGTCCGTGCGCTTTGCCGAGATGAACAAGCATGGTGCCAAAATAGTTCGGCTGTTTGAGAATCTGACGGGCATCCTCTGCTGTCGCTTTCCCTTTTCTGCGCTCCACAAATGCATCCACGAGCTCTTCAAACTGCTCGTACGTTTCCGGGTCGAAAATCTCCAGACCGCTCACGTCCTGACCGATTTCAGCTGCTTTCGCTTCAATCGCCTCTCTGCTTCCGACCATTACCGGTGTGAGCACACCATCACTTTTCAGACGAACGGCCGCTTCGATAATCCGCTCATCCGTTCCTTCAGGAAAAACAATCGCCGGGTTCTGGGCTTTTACCTTTTCCGCAATACCTGTAAATAAATCGCTCACTGTCATTCCTCCTTGTGTACTTTCCTATTTTCACCTTTATCCTTAAGGATACTCTTCTCCGATGCAAAAATAAATTGATGTGATCAACATTTCACAAAGTTCTAATTTTCAGACACGGACTGCAGAATGTTTACCCGTTTGGCGTGTTTTTAACACGGAAAAACTGCCGGGGAAAACGCATACTGCTCTTTGGATCTATAATGGAGTGCTTCTTCATTTATAAACCCTAAGTTCCCTCATCTTCGGTTCAAATGTCTGACTTGTGCTTTATATTTGCCTTTTCAATCGTTATATACCCTAACCGTTTTCCCCGTCTCCCCCCAACTGCCTTCCTCAAGTTCCCCGTTGTTCCCTGCAGTTAAGTCCGTTATAATGAATGAATGATCACTCATTTTCTGACTTATCAGACTAAAAAGACAAAAATCCACTGAGGAGGAGCGAATAGTATGGCGTGTGAAGCATTGTTTCAGCCGCTGAAGATCCGAGGACTTACTCTGCCCAACCGTGTCATGATGGGTTCGATGCATGTTGGACTGGAAGGACTGGAAAACGGAATTGAAAAACTGACGGCGTTCTACCGCCTTAGAGCCCGTCATGAGGCCGGCCTGATCGTCACGGGCGGTGCTGCTGTAAATCCGGAAGGGGCCGGCGGCCTTGATTTTATGATGATCGATTCAGACGAGGATATCGACCGATGGCGGCCGCTCACTCGCGGAGTGCATGAGGAAGGCGGACGGATCGCCCTTCAGCTGTTTCATGCCGGCAGATACGCTTATAAAGCGATGATCGGACAGGATCCGGTCGCCCCCTCTGCCCTGCAGGCACCGATCAATCCGGATCCTCCGGTGGCACTGACGGATGAACAGATCGAGCGTACGATCAGGGATTTTGCCGAAGGGGCCCGCCGGGGGAAGGAAGCCGGGTTTGATGCCGTGGAAATAATGGGTTCGGAAGGCTACCTTATCAACCAGTTCACCTCCCCTGCCACAAATAAACGGACAGACCGCTGGGGTGGCACGTTTGAAAAGCGGATCGCGTTTTCTCTCCGCATTACAGAAGCGGTCCGGGAAAAGGTTGGAGAGAATTATCCTGTCTTTTTCCGGATGTCGGGGCTTGACCTGGTCGACGACAGCACAACAGAAGAAGAAACACTTGCTTGGGCAAAAGCCCTTGAAACAGCAGGCGCGGATGTACTCAATATCGGCATCGGCTGGCATGAATCCCGTGTACCGACGATTTCCATGAAGGTACCGCGGCTGCACTTCGTTCCGATAGCCGAGGCCATTAAAAGCGCTGTAAGCATTCCTGTAATCGCAAGCAACCGGATCAATGACCCCCGGGATGGAGCAAGGCTTCTGGAAAATGAAAGCGCTGACTTAATCTCCATGGCCCGCCCTTTTCTTGCCGATCCAGCCATTTTGACAAAGGCGAAAGAAGGCCGTTTTGATGAAATTAACACGTGTATTGCGTGCAATCAGGCGTGTCTGGATCATGTATTTGAAGGAAAGCACGCCACCTGTCTTGTAAACCCTGAAGCCGGACGGGAGACCGAACTCACCCTCTCCCCTGCCGTGACCAAAAAGAATGTGCTGGTCGTCGGTGCCGGCCCGGCCGGACTGGAAGCAGCCAGAACAGCCGCAGAGCGCGGGCATACTGTGACACTTGTAGATGAAAAAACAGAAATCGGCGGGCAGCTCAATTATTCTAAGCGGATTCCTGGAAAAGAAGAGTTTTACGAAACGCTCCGCTATTACAATGTGCAGCTTGATCTTCTCGGTGTCACGAAGGAACTGGGCACCACCCTGACTGCCGATCACCCTCTTGTAGAAAAAGCAGACGACATTATCGTTGCAACCGGGATCGTTCCCCGTGTACCGGAGATACCTGGAGTGGACGGGAACAACGTCGCCAGCTACCGTGATATATTTGACGGCAGCGTTTCTTTCGGCGAAAAAAATGTCATTATCGGCGGAGGCGGCATTGCATGTGACCTTGCCCTTTACATGAAAGGAAAAGGGGCAGAAGAGATTACCCTTCTGCAGCGCAGCCGCTCATTTGCCCGCGGTATTGGGAAAACGACCCGCTGGACGACGATTATGGAGCTGAAACAAAAAGGAATACGAATGAAAGGCGGCCTTGACGGGTACAGGGAAATAACCCCTGAAGGTGTGATTGTGATTCAGGACGGCCAGGAGACACTCGTGCCTGCCGACCGGATTGTTCTTGCAAGCGGACAGCTCGTAAACAGCCGTCTCGCCGAATCTCTTGAAGCCTCCGGCAAGCCGGTTCATGTGATCGGCGGCGCACGGCATGCCCTCGGTCTTGATGCAAAAAAGGCCATTTATGACGGCACCGTAACTGGAAGAGCGATATAGAAGAAAACAATTATGAAGGAGTGACTGTTTTTGAATACGTATAAAACGATTTCGTACGACGTAGGAGACGGCACCGGAACAATTACACTGAACCGGCCGGAAGTGAAAAACGCCTTGAACGAGGCGATGCACGAGGAGCTCTACGAGGCCCTTCAGCAGGCTCGCTCGGATGAAAGCGTCCGGGCCATTGTGATTACCGGAACCGACGGTGCCTTCAGTTCGGGAGCTGACCTGAAGAGCATCCCTCTTGAAAAGCTGGAGTATTTTGATCACGGTGAATATCTTGAACGTACGTACAACCCTCTTGTAAAACTGCTTGACGCCATTAACAAGCCGACGATTGCCTACATGAACGGCACGGCTGCCGGAGCCGGGCTGAGCATTGCCCTTGCCTGTGATTTCCGCGCTGCTGAACACGATGCAAAGCTGGCCCTCAGTTTCATGAAAATCGGACTTGTCCCTGACGCAGGTGCTTCTTATTTTCTTCCTCGTCTAGTAGGGCTTTCCAAGGCACTTGAACTTTCACTGGGTGAGGCCATCAGTGCGGAGGAGGCGTTCCGCATCGGCCTGATCCACAAGATCGGCAGTCCTGACGACCTGACCGAAACACTGAAGGGCGTCCCTCCTACCGCGTACGCAAATATGAAAAACAACATGAAGTGCGGTCTTCATCTCAGCCTTGATGAGGTGCTCGAGGAAGAAAAGAAAGGCCAGCAGCAGGCCGGAAAATCAGCCGAACACCGCGAAGCCCTGATGCAGTTTTTAAACAGCAGAAAACAGAAGAAATAAACAGAACGAAAAACCAGACGCACGCCGTTTGGTTTTTCGTTTGTCTGATAGTATAATACTCACTATATGTACGCTTACATAGAAGCAGGAAATTCCCTGCTTTCACATCTAAACATTTTACTGATTGGAGTGTTGACCCATGGCCGAAGCAGCAAAAACCCTTGATGGCTGGTACTGTCTGCATGATTTCCGTACGATGAACTGGGCCGCCTGGCGCCGCCTGGAATCTGAAGAGCGTGAGAAAATCATTGCGGAGTTCCGTCATCTTCTCGACAAATGGAGCACGACGCAGGAGAAATTTGAAGGAAGCCACGCCCTGTACAGCATTGTCGGGCAGAAAGCGGACTTCATGATCATGCTTCTCCGTCCGACAATGGACGAACTGAGAGAGCTTGAGACGGCGTTTAACAAAACCCGTCTGGCTGAATATACAATTCCAACTTACTCTTATGTGTCGGTTGTGGAACTGAGCAACTACCTTCCGCCAGATGTGGATCCTGAAACGGACCCTGAAATCCAGGCCCGCTTAAAGCCGATTCTGCCTCGCTGGCAGTATGCGTGCTTCTATCCGATGGACAAGCGCCGCGACGGTGACGACAACTGGTACATGCTTCCTATGGAAGAGCGGAAGTCCATGATGCGCAGCCACGGCATGATTGGACGCAAGTATGCAGGAAAAGTACGCCAGATTATTTCCGGCTCTGTCGGCTTCGATGACTGGGAATGGGGCGTGACGCTCTTTGCCCACGATGTGCTTGAATTCAAAAAACTCGTCTATGAAATGCGTTTTGACGAAGTGAGCGCCCGCTACGGCGAATTCGGCTCATTTTACGTCGGTACCCACCTGGACGAAGACAGCCTTCCAAACTTCCTTTACATTTAATCTGCTTTATACGAGACACCGGTTCTTTTTAAGAGCCGGTGTTTTTGTGCACCTGCACCGTCTCTTTCCGGCTTTTCTGTACACTTTCCGCCCTGTTTTGACATATCATACACAACAACGATTTTCAGGAGGGTGTTCCAATGGCGGTGATCAAAGCAAACTCAAATGATATCGCCCTTCTCGCCCGGCTTATCCGTGCGGAAGCCGAAGGGGAAGGTGAACTGGGCATGCTCAAAGCCGGCAACGTAATGGTGAATCGGGTGCGGGTGCGCTGTTCGGATTTCAAGGATATTAATAGCGTGGAGCGAATGGTCTATCAGTCTCCCGGCGGTTTTGAGGCTGTGCAGAAAGGCTATTTTTATCAGCGGGCACGGGAGCGGGATAAGCGCAGGGCACGGAGACTTGTCAACGGCGAGCGTTTCGGCATTGCCGAGCATGCGCTCTGGTTTTACCGGCCTGACGGGGACTGCCCGCCGGAATGGTTCGGCCAGCCGAATACAGGCCGCTATAAACTTCACTGTTTCTTCCAGCCAACTTACGGAGAATGTGAGGAAATATATAACACGTTTTAGAGTCAGCCGGCTCCCGCTCATTCGGGGGCCGGTTTATGTTTTTCAACATAGCCGCTCTGCCTCTTTCATAGTATGACAATAGCGCAGATGCAGCAGTTTATTCTCTGCCATTCCGACTAAGAAAAACCTTTACTAAAACAGGGAGGTGGCGTTGATCGCCGTAATCAAAACGAATTCCAGTGACATTGATCTTCTTGCCAGACTGATGAGGGCAGAAGCGGAAGGCGAAGGCGAACTGGGCATGCTCAAAGCAGGTAATGTCATGGTCAACCGTGTCAGGGTACGCTGCTCTGATTTTGAGGATATCAACGATGTTGAGCGAATGGTATATCAGTCACCGGGCGGTTTTGAAGCGGTGCAGAAAGGCTATTTCTACCAGCGGGCACGGGAGCGGGATAAACGCCGGGCAAGACGGCTCGTTCAGGGAGAACGGTTCGGCATTGCCGAGCATGCCCTCTGGTTTTACCGCCCTGACGGGGACTGCCCGCCTGAATGGTTCGGTCAGCCGAATACAGGCCGTTACAAGCTTCACTGCTTTTTTCAGCCGACTTACGAAGAGTGTCAGGAGATCTTTAATACGTTTTAGCAGAAAGAGCCGGTTTCGCTGTTGCGGAGCCGGCTCTTAATTTTCTGCATAGCCTTTCCTTCCCGTTCATAGTATTACAATAGCGCAGGCGCTGAACGGAGCCATTATTCATATCTCAAAGGTACTGATTTTTAAATTATATAAGGATGTGATTAGATGTATCATCAGTATCCATCGTTTGGACAGAGTGGGTATCGCACGAACGGCCAGGGCATGGGATTCGGCCAGAACGGCCAGCAGTTCCTTCCGGGAACTCCTGAACCGCCTCCGCCGCAGTTCTCCCAGCAGCAGGCCGGCCAGCAGACCGGTCCGTTCGGCTTGACTGCACAGATGCCGGGGCAGCTTCCGATCGAACAGTCTTATATTGAAAACATCCTCCGCTTAAACCGCGGAAAAGTCGGCACGTTTTACATGACATATGAGTTTAACGAAAAGTGGAATGCCAAGATTTTTAAAGGGGTTGTAGAAGCAGCCGGGCGGGATCATATCATCATCAGTGATCCGCAGACCGACAAGCGGTACCTCCTCCTTATGGTCAACCTTGATTACGTCACGTTTGATGAGCCGCTTGAGTATGATTATCCGTTTGATGACGGCCCCGGTGCCCAGCAGCTCGCCCAGTACAGCCCACGGTAACAAAAAACCGGACCTCTTGAAGGGGCCCGGTTTCTTATGTTTGTCATTTTTTCTCCGAAATTTAAGACTGGTTAAATGCTGCGATCATGAGAAGCACCCAGCCTGTCAGGAAGGCAACACCGCCAAGAGGCGTGATCGCACCGAGAACCCGGATACCTGTAAGGCTCAAGGCATAAAGGCTTCCGGAAAAAAGAATGATGCCGATCAGAAAAGCCCAGCCTGCCCCATGAACAAGTCCGGTTGATGCAAGATGTTTCGTAAGGATCGCTACTGCAATAAGTGCCAGTGCGTGAATCATATGATACTGAACAGCCGTTTCAAACGTCTTTAAGTACCCGGTCTGCTCAAGACGGTCTTTGAGCGCGTGTGCTCCAAATGCACCGAGTGCGACAAATAGAAATCCGTTCAGACTTCCGAGAATGAGAAAAAGCTTCACAGCGAGCCACTCCTTTAGGTTTGTGTTTTCCTCTAAAAAGAATAGCACAGACCTTCTTCCAAAGGAAATGGCTTCTTAGCATCATTTGTTCGTGCTTATCTCACTGCAGGCGGACGCTTTCCGCGGGCACCACTTCAGCCTCCTAGGGAAGATTCCTGCTTCTTCCTCTCCCAGCATACCTTCGAAGCGGTCTGCGTCGAAGCAACTCGCAGCTTATTCGTGAAGCAAACGCTCGTCGCTGTAGTCACCGCCTTCCGTTTCATTCCCTGCTTCACAAACATATTACCGATACTTTCGCATCCGCAACTGCTCCTACCTGTTCTGCACGTAGACTCTCAGAGCATTCTCCATCCGCTCTGCTTCCTCGTGCGTTGGACTGATGACGACGATATGGTCTCCGTTTACCTCCAGCTGCACATGTTGGAACCCCTGCCGGTGCAGAAAATCTTTTACATCCTTCGCATCTTCTTTTTCAGCATAAAGCGTGTGGTCTCCTACATAATGTTCGTTCACATAAAGCTCATAACGGTCCTCCGTCAGTTTATCTGTCACCTCTCCTCCGTTAAAAACACGGAAATAAAGCGGAAATCCGACATTACCGGTATTGTTAATCATCACAATTGCTCCCTTCACCCAAGCGTTTTTTTTGGCGACCTGTTTGATTACAACTTGTGCAGTTTTCGTGATTCCATGCATGAAAGTTGCAGCCGATGATTCTGCCTGACTATAATCAGAAAAAAGGCAGGAAAGGGTGAGTACTCAGATGATTCACGTCAGACCGTATACAGTCGAAGATTACGAGTCTCTGCTGGCAATTCAGAAAGAAGCGTTCCCACCTCCTTTTCCCGAGGAGCTGTGGTGGTCCAAAGATCAAATTAAAGCTCATGTGGATACGTTTCCCGAAGGAGCGCTCATTGCCGAAGTGGATGGTCAGCCAGCCGGCTCGGCTACAGGGCTGATCGTGAAGTGGACAGGCAGGCCTCACACGTGGGAGGATGCGGCAGGTGGCGGATATATCACCGCACACGATCCTGACGGGGATACACTATACGGCATTGACGTGTGCGTCAGCCCCCGGTTCCGCGGCAGAGGTGTGGCCGGTGCTCTTTACGAGGCGAGAAAAAAGCTGGTTGCTGATCTTGGGCTCACCCGGTTTGTGGCAGGCTGCAGAATCCCCGGGTACCATGAGCATGCCGGTTTTATGACTCCAGAAGAATACATGGAAGAAGTGGCTTCAGGGCGTCTGAAAGATCTGGTACTCAGCTTTGCCATGAAAAACGGCATGACCCCCCTCCAGGTAATCCGGGATTACCTGGACGACGAAGAGTCGCATAACTGCGCGGTAATGGTAGAGTGGCAAAGGGAAACCGATTAAGTACCTTCTGGATAAATTATTATAGAAAAGACCCCGGTATATCTCCATATACGGGGGTCTTCGTCATCAGATCAGAAATCGAGCAGGTTGTCGCTGCTGCCGTGTTCATCACTGTCGTAAATGTTTTTATTCGCTTTTTTCGGGGCAGGCTTGGCCGGGCGGTCATCAAGGTCACCCATCATCCGCTGCCGCTCAAGGATCTCCATTGCAGATTGCTCTCGTTCAGATGAACTGGACGGGGGCGTCCATGACGTAGGAGCTGATGCGGGCGATGAAGCATCCGGTTCCGATGCAAGCAGCAGATCGCAGTATGTGCGAAGGGCTGTAACATGCTCTTTAAAGCGGTTGTCTGATACATCGCCAGCGGCCACCTTCGCTTTTATACGGTTCAGTTCGTCATCCATTTTTGCTGTGACTGTGCGTGCAGATATATTCATGCTGTACAGTTCCCTCCTCGTACGGTTCACTTTTTGTTCTTCCGCGGGTTCATAAATTATAGGGAAAGTATAGCACACTCTGGTTTTTTACAGAAAATCCGATTAGGGACGTGGATAAATTCTTCTTTGTCACTCTAGTATAAAATCTAAAACACACTAACCTTCGGTCCTATTCAAACAAGAAAGTGCTTAAATATTTATAATTTTTAAAGCCACTTCGCTGCAGGCGGACGCTTTCCGCGGGCAATGCCTCAGCCTCCTCGGGAAAAGCGCCCTGCGGGGTCTTCGGTCATTGCTTTTCCCGCAGGAGTCGCCGCCTTCCGCTTCATTACATGTATTTCATATAGAACCGGCCTTTCAGGTGGCATGTTTACTTACAATAGCTTCTTTGCTGATTGCTAAGCGGCGTTTATGGCCGGAGCGATTTAATGAGACCGCCCAGTACGTAGTCTCAATACAGGCAGCCTACCATGCACCTCTTTATTTCCGCCAGAAGGTAGAGCAGTCTGCCTTATCCTTAATGTTGAATTCAATCATGTTCCCGAGTAATGCATAATCAACCTGCTGGTTCCATTTGATTCGTATAATTTCCTTTGTATGATCGTAGCCGGCCTGCTTAATCTGATCGGAAAAGTGATCGATCGCTACTCTTTCAGGCGCCACGGCTATATGTTTTTTTGAGACGCTGAAGCCCAGAATAAACGTGCCGTGATCGGTAAACATCGGCTGCTTCCACGCAATCTTCTCCTCTAATTGCGGATACTTCTCTTTTACCCAGCCCAGCACTTCTTCCATACGATCCCGGTGATCCGGGTGGTCGATCTGCTGAATAAATTCTTCAAATGTTTCCATACTGGTCCCTCCAACACGCCTCTTTATTAAACTCTTATCGAAAAGATTGTGGTTTTATTACGCTACAGGCGGACGCTTCCCGCAGGAGTCCCCGCCTTTCGCTTCATGATAAATCCTTCTAAAAGCAATAATCAGCAGCTTTTTATTTTCTTCCATCTGGTTATTTTCTCTTATGATACCTGATTCATTCACCTTATCAGAGCTGCTTATTCTGTCAGTTCAATAAACGTTTCCACGTCTCTTGCAACGAGATCGATCGCTCTCTGCCAGAATTCGGGCTCTGTGAGGTCTTCGCCAAGATGTTTCTGTGCAAGGTCTTCCACCTGCATGCGGCCAGTGTCACGAAGCAGGTCGATATAGCGGGCCTCAAAATCCGCTCCCTCCTCTTCCGCGCGGGCGTAGATGCCCATGCTGAACAGATAGCCGAACGTGTACGGGAAGTTATAGAACGGAACGCCGGTTATATGGAAGTGCAGTTTGGACGCCCAGAAGTGCGGGGAGTATGATCCCAGTTCATCACAGTACGCTTCCTTCTGCGCTTCAAGCATAATTTCGTTCAGACGGTGTACGCTTACAAGCCCCTTCTTTCTCTCCTCGTAGAAGCGTGTTTCAAACAGGAACCTGGCATGAATGTTCATGAAGAACGCGATACTGCGGTTCAGCTTATCATCCAGAAGCTGCAGTCTGGCTTCGTCTGAGGATGCCTGTTTTACTGTAGCATCTGCTACGATCATTTCAGCAAAGGTCGACGCTGTTTCAGCCACGTTCATGGCATACCGCTGGGCCATCTGCGGAAGGTCGTTCATCACGTGCTGATGATAGGCGTGGCCCAGTTCATGGGCGAGGGTGGCCACATTGGATGCCGAACCGTCATAGGTCATGAAAATGCGGGACTGCTGTTTTACAGGAAAACTCGTACAGAATCCACCCGGGCGTTTGTCGGAGCGGCTTTCCGCTTCAATCCACCGCTCGTCGAATGCTTTTTGTGAGAAATCGGCCATCTTCGGGCTGAATGAACGGAACTGCTCGACAATCATTTCCGCGGCTTGATTATAGGGAACCTCCTCGGATTCGCTCGTCACAGGTGCACCTACATCGGTCCAGTCCAGTTTCTCTAGGCCGAGAACCCGGGCTTTGCGCTTCAGATATTTGGTGAATACCGGTTTGTTCTTTTCGATTGTCTGCCACATCACGTCCAGTGTCTTTTTCTGCATCCGGTTAATATCGAGCGGTTCTTTGAGGAAATCATCCCATCCCCGCTCTTTGTATGTCTGAAGGCGGAATCCGCCCAGATGATTGAGCGTGTTGGCAAAGAGTTCCGCTTCATCTCCCCACGCTTGTTCCCACTTCTGAGCAACGTACTGGCGCGTACTCCGGTCCTTGCTCGTCATTTTATTTGCAGCCTGACCAACAGAAAACGGCTTTGTTTTCCCGTCTTTTTCAAGTTCAATGCTCATCCGGCCGACAATGGTGTTGTACATGTCACCCCAGGCGTGATAGCCGTCAACGGACAAACCTTGAATCAGTTTTTCTTTGTCTCCCGGAAGCTTATCTTTTGCAGCCCTGCGTCGTTCTTCCAGGTTATATGTAAGCGGTTTAATTTCTTCGAGAGCTGTAAGCTTATCCCACAGCCCATCCTCAATTCCGAGGAGAAGCTCGTCGATCGAAGTCATGATAGAGGAGTAGGATGAAGAAAGCTGTTTTACTCTGCCCGTAAGCAGTTTTGCTCCTTCATCTTTCGTATTCTGGGCTGTCAGGCAGCTGACAAATGCGCCGGATTCTCTCACCCGTTTGGAGATTTCCTGTGCTCGGACGAGTACGTGGACGATGCCGAAGAGATCATCCTCTGTTTCTGGTACTGATTTAGAATCCAGATCTTTTTGAAATTGGTTAATATCGGCTTCCAATGTGGAGAGAAATGCCTGAAAACGTTCTGAATCGCTTCCTCCTGGAAAGATCGCTTCAAGATCCCAAACCTGACGGTATGATTGTGTCATGTTTATTCCCCTTTCTGTTTTTGGTTGAGCAGTGCTGTTTTTTCTTTGACGACCTGGGCGAGGTGATTAATCTGGTCAGACTGATAAATATGAACACCGCTTGAGTCCTCCTGGCAAACGGCGTGCATGGCGGCGGCTACATCCTCTGCGTGGACGGGTCTGTACTTTTCAAGCGGACCAATCATGGCAAAGCCCATCGGCCTGGTGATCCATTCTGCCGCTTTTTCCCCGAACCTGAATTCACTGCGCGGGCCGGTAAGAAGAGACGGACGGAGAATATGCAGAGACGGATAGCCGATCATCACGAGCGCTTCCTCGAGATTCCCTTTCACCCGGCTGTAAAAAAAGGCCGAATCCTTGTCCGCACCGATTGCTGAGATCACAGCAAGCTGCGATGCCCCATTTCTGCGTGCCTGCATTGCGATGGCAAGTGGGAAATGATAATCGACTTTTTCAAATGCTTGTTTTGATCCTGCTTTCTTAATGGTTGTGCCGAGACAGATGAAAATATCATCGGCGGAAAGGGTCTCCTCTTCAAGATCCTCATAGGACAAAATCACTTCTTCGACTGACGGTTCATTCCTAAACGGTGTCTCACGTCTGGACGGCAGGATGATCCTGCTGTATGTATTCCGGCTGAGCAGTTCCCTGACAAGCGCCTGACCAACAAGACCAGTGGCGCCGGCTACCAATGCAGTTTTCACGGACAGCACCTCACTTTACTGTGTAGCTTTACTTTATCACGGGACGAAATCAAAATAAAAGAATATTGAAACAATAAAGCGCGTGGCTCTGTTATGACCAGCAGCACAGCCGGTGCAGGTCCTGAAAACAAACCCCTGATGTATTGAACAGTCAGGGGGTGTTTTCGCCTTGGCTGTCCATGCCGTTCTCAGGCACGGCGGGGATATGGACAGTAAAGGTGGTGCCGATCCCTCTCTCAGATGTGACGAGCACCTGGCCGCCCAGCTCTTCAATAATGCGGTAACTGGTCGTAAGGCCGAGACCGGTGCCGGTCTCTTTTGTTGTATAAAACGGCGTTCCGAGCCTGCTGAGGGTCTCCTCATCCATTCCTTCACCTGTATCCGCAAAGGTAATGACGATTATCTGATCGTTTTTGCGGAAGGTTGTACTGATGGTCAGTCTTCCCCCTCCACCATCCATTGCCTCAGCTGCGTTCTGAATCAGGTTTAAAAAGACCTGCTGGATCCTGCTCACGTCCAGATGGACCGAAGGAAGGCGGCCGTGAAAGTAGGTGTTTACCCGGATATCCCTGTGGCGGAACTGGGACTGGTGAAGCAGCAGCATATCATCCAGAACGAGCTCAAGGTTCGTATCCTGTGCCTTTTTGGTTCCATTCGGGTTTGCAATGTTCATCAGGTCGTTGCAGATGTCATTCACCCGATCAATTTCCTTAATAATCAGGTTGTAATATTTCCTATTTTCCTTTGCTGCTTCACTGCTGCTGTCAAACAGCTGCATAAAACCGCGAATGGTGGCGAGCGGGTTTCGTATTTCATGGGCAACACCGGCTGCCATCTCACCGACAATTTTCAGTTTTTCAGACCGTACAAGTTCATTTTCCATTTTCCTCTTTTCAGTCAGGTCGTGAAAAACCACAAGCATCTCCTCATGATCGGATGGATCGGTCAGTGTTGGCAGGGAGGTAACGCTCACATAAAAGTAACGCTTATCTCCGTGTATGTCACATTCAATTTCATCTTTACGGCGGATCTGCTCTTTTCCCAGAAGGGAGACCAGATCTGCGGCTCCGAGAAAAGCTTTGAAAGCATCTGATTCCTTTGAAACGGCGCAGCCTTTGGCGCCGATCACCTGATTACGGCTGATGCCGAACACTTTCTCGCTCTGCCTGTTAAACATCGTGACTTGCCCGTTCAGACGGTTCATAGCAAAAACACCGTTGTCTGTGGTGTCCAGAACAAGTGAGCTTTTCCGGTGCCCCCGCTCCCGTTCCTCAAGCTTTCTGGTCATGTTGTCAAACGTATAATTAAGCCGGTTTACTTCTTCATACGCCTGCACGTATTTAGGCGTTTTCTTCGAGCCAAACGCCACGTTTTCCGTAACATCCACGAGATGTTCAACGGGTCTTACGATGTAGCGTGAGAGCCTGAAAACCGCAAACGTGACGACGAGGAGCACAAGTCCGAATACAATCAGATACTGATTCAGGAGCCGGCTCAGTGGAGCATAGAAATCATCTTTCTCTGCGGCTACGCCTGCGTACCAGTCATTCTGAAATCCGGGCATAGTGGAAATTTTCCTTAAGGCATGCACTTCCGAATCATATGTAATGAGGCCCTCACTGTCGATGACGGTTTGGAGCTCTTCACGGGAGGTGTCGAAACGCTCAAAATAATTCACAGACAGACTTTTATCAGGATCGGGATGGGAAATCACTTCCCCGCTGCCGTTAATGAGAAATGCATATGTATCTGAATCGCCGGCCTGCTGTTCCCGATTGAAATTCTGCATCGTACTTGTGAGTTCATCCAGGTCAAATAGAGGTGTAATAATCCCGGTCATTTCACCTTGATAATTGTAGACCGGCGCTGAAAGCACGATGACGGACTCATTAATGACAGGAGAGTAATACATCTCTGAAACATAGGCCTCTCCCTCCATTGAGCGGTTAAACCAGTCTCTGTTGGTCACATCGGCGCCGACTGTGTCGTCGTTCGTGTCTGCAATGACGATTCCGTCCGTATTGGTCATGACAACACCGAAGTAAAGATCATGAACATTTACAAATTGATTGAACTGCTGTCTCATTTCCTGGCTGCTCGCTTCATTGTCCATAAGGACCGGGTTTCGTGCCAGGTACTCCACATCATACAGCCGCTCTCTAATAAACCCTTCAATCTCTGCACTCATACCTGATGTGTGGGCCGAAAGGGAATCTTCAAGGTTTGCGGTCAGTTCATTTTTCTGTGTGAGATACCCCATAATGCCGATCACAAGAAGAGGAATAAACGTTACGAGCAGGAAGAAAATGAGCAGTTTCGATTTTAGCGTCTGAAACATGAAAATTTCTCCCTGATTGTCATATTTCCTCTCATTATAGTACATAAGACGGGGGAATTATATGAAAAACGACAATTTTCCCGCTGATTCTCTTTCCCACAGCAGAAAGCCGCCTGGATGAACAGGCGGCTTCGGGTATGACAGTCTGGTTACATTCTCTTTATTATCTCTGGTCCATGTAATATTTGATAATAGCCTGCGTGCCCGCGTTTTCCTCTCCACCTTCAGCCAGTTGTGTGTACAGTTCCTTTGCCAAGTGGAGACCTGGGGTCTCGAGATTCATTTCTTCCGCTGCTTCAATGGCGATTCCCATATCCTTTATAAAATGCTTGATAAAAAAGCCGGGACTGAAATCCTCTTTAATCATCCGGGGAACAAGGTTACTGAGCGTCCAACTTCCAGCCGCGCCCGTTTCAATACTCTGAAGCACCTTCTCAGGATCGAGACCGGCCTTATAAGCATAGGCAAGTGCCTCACCTGCGCCGGTCATCGTGCCGGCTATGGCAATCTGGTTGCACATTTTCGTATGCTGTCCGCTGCCGGCCGGGCCCTGATAGACAATATTTGTCCCAAGGCACGACAGGACCGGCAGTACAGCTTCGAATTCGGCTTCGTCGCCGCCAGCCATAATAGCGAGACGCTTCTCCCTCGCTCCGATATCGCCGCCTGAGACCGGGGCATCAAAAACAGGGATGCCCCGCTTTTTCCCCTCTTCACAAAGAGCCTGTGCAAGTTTCGGTGTTGAGGTGGTCATATCCACGCAGCGGGTGCCCGGCTTGGCATTGGCAAGAATCCCCTCTGTGCCGTGATATACTTCTGTCACATCCTCGGGATAGCCTACGATGGTAATTACAATATCGCTTTTTTCTGCCGCCTCACCGGGCGTGCTGCACCAGGCTGCACCTTTTTTTATGAGCGGCTCGGCCTTGCTTTTTGTTCTGGTATAAAGATGCACGTGATAGCCTGCTTCGATCAGGTGCGTGCACATGCTTCTTCCCATTACACCTGCTCCGATAAATCCAACGTTCTGTGTCACTGGTGATTCCTCCTTTTGGCTATACTCAGACGAAAGTGTCCGGATCCTGGCTGAATCTGTGATTCCGGTTCAGGCTGTCGATCCGCCTCATGTCATCTTTCGTGATTTCAAAATCAAAGATATGGGCATTTTCCCTTATCCGTTCGGGGGTAACAGACTTCGGGATTGTAACCACGTCCTTTTGCAGATCCCACCGGAGAATAAGCTGGGCGGGACTTTTCCCGTACTTCTCCGAAAGTTCCTGTATAAGCGGTTCCTCAAAAATCCGGCCGCGGGTTAAGGGACTCCATGCTTCCAGCTGAATGCCCTTCTCCCTGCAGAAGCTGTGCAGTTCCGGCAGTGTGAGGAACGGGTGAAATTCCATCTGATTCACTGCAGGTGTTACTTCCGCATCTTCCAGAAGCGTCTCCAGATGATGCACGTTAAAGTTGCTCACTCCGATGGCTCGGACTTTCCCCTCCCGGTACAGCCTCTCCATGGCACGCCATGTTTCCTTGAACTTCCCTGTAACCGGCCAGTGGACGAGATAAAGGTCAATCACATCAAGGCCCAGTTTCTCCCGGCTCTCTTCAAATGCTCCCAGCGTTTCATCGTATCCCTGCCGGTCGTTCCAGACCTTTGTAGTTACAAATATCTCGTCACGCGGGACCTCAGCTTGTCTGACTGCCCGGCCCACCCCTTCTTCATTTTCGTATACGGCTGCAGTGTCGATCATGCGGTAGCCCGCTGCAAGGGCTTCATGAACCGCTCTGCCCACTTCTTCTCCGTCACTAGCTTTATATACACCAAGGCCAAGACGAGGCATCTGTACTCCGTTATTTAACGTCACTTTTTCGATTTCAGCGCTCATTTACTTTCCCTCCTGGCTAATCTGCTCTGTTTCTATAGGAAGTTCCCATTTCACCGGTGAGATCCCGTTTGCCTTGAGTGCTTCGTTTGCACGTGAAAACGGAGCACTGCCGAAAAATCCCCGGCGGGCCGAAAAGGGACTCGGATGCGGTGATTCAATGATAGTGTGGCGGCTGTTGGTCAGCAGCTCCTTTTTCCGCTGGGCGTGTTTGCCCCAGAGGATAAAAACGACCGGGGTTTGCCGTTCATTGAGGCAGCGGATTACTGCATCCGTGAACGTTTCCCAGCCGATTCCCTTATGGGAATTCGCGTCCCCTTTGCGGACGGTAAGAACAGTATTCAGAAGCAGCACGCCTTCTTCCGCCCACGGCTGCAGACAGCCATGCTCCGGTACAGGGCAGCCAAGATCCCCCTGAAGCTCCTGATAGATATTGCGAAGGGATGGCGGCACACGCACACCGGGACGGACAGAAAAACTCAGTCCGTGAGCCTGGCCGGGACCGTGATAGGGATCCTGACCCAGGATCACGACTTTCGTGCTGTCATAGGGCGTCGTCTCTAGGGCGTTCATCACTTCTTCTTTAGGCGGAAAAACGGTGTGCTCCAGGTATTCCTTTTTCAGGAATTCACGCAGTTCCCTGAAATATGGCTTTTCTGTTTCATCGTTCAGCTCTTTCCACATTGTTACGGTTCCTCCTCCGTTTTTGTGTATTATTCTCCGTTGGCAGGAAGAGGCTTTTTCATCTGCCATTCATCGCGAATGGCCACCCCGTCTGTACTTTTCTCAGGAATGGAAGGCTTTTTCTCCCGGCAGGAAACGACCGCATCGGGGCGGATTCCTGTCAGCCGATAGCCCCGCTTCTGATAGAAATGAAGAGCGTGTACGTTATCGTTTGTCGTGACGAGACAAAGTTCTTTCAGTCCGCTTGATACGGCGTCATTCTCCGCAAGCTCCATCAGGCCGCCCCCGATGCCGCGCCGCTCAATCAGACTGTCGAGAGAAATGATTTCCCTTATTCCTGTCTGCCCGTGGTCGAAAAATGTGACGGCTCCGATAATCGTATCGTCTCCGTCAAGAGCGACGAAACCTTCCAGTTCGCTACAGTTATATTCACCGTGGGAGTATACCATCCGGCAGTCCCCCCACTGGTCAGTAAAGAATGTCTTCAGTTCGTCACGGTGATCATTGGTGATCCGTTCCATTTCGAATGTATCCATGTTAAATCAAACTCCTTTTTGCTGCTTTTGACGCTGGATATGCTTTAATCCTTCTCTTTCACTTAGATTTGAGAGCTCTGTCTTTTCAATGAATGCTTCAACTGCTCCAGGATTTGTTTTCGAATACTCCCGAAGCGCCCAGCCTATCCCCTTGCGGATAAAAAAGTCAGGGTGTTCCCTGTTCAGGCGGCAGTAGCGAAACAGACGCTCTTCGTCCGTTTTCTTCTTGTATTTTAACTGATAGAGAATCGCGGTGCGTCTGAGCCATTTGTTATCATCCTGGGCCCAGTCGTCTGCGTACCCGAGTTGTTCCGGGTACTTCTGAAAATATACCCCGATCACATTCGGCGCAATCCCGTCGACGGAATCCCACCATGAATTCGTGACAGTCAAATGCCTGAAAAAGGCGAGGTGATGCTTCTCATAGACTTTTTTCATCCGGGCTGTTATTTCTATCACTGTGTAATGAAATTCTCGTTCAGGCAGACTCCAGATCTGCTTGAGATCATCTACCGGCAGCTCGTTTCTTTTATGTATGCCTGTCTCATTGAGGAACTCTCTTGTGAGCACTTTACGCTCAGGTGATTTTATTCCGAGAAAATGAAAGTGGTTTTTCATGTAGTTTTCCATTGCTTCCCTGTTTGCTTCGTTTTTGTGCTCCCGGAACATGGCTTCCAGTTTTTCTTTTAACATAGGATCGTCTCCTTTGTGCGGCTGGACTGCATGGCTGTTTACGTTTTTTAATAAGCTGTGGAAAAATGTGTTTTACTCCGCTGCAGGCAGGCGCTTTCCGCGGGCATCGCTTCAGCCTCCTCAGGAAAACCACCCTGCGGGGTCTTCAGGCGACGCTATTTCAGCAGGAGTCACCGCCTTACGCTTCATGCAATTGGTTACGTGTGAGAAATTAAAGGTGCAGCCTGTAGCGGAGCTTCTGCTCTCCGTCCATATTCAGCCTAGCAAAAAAGACTGTACGGCTCAGTTGCCCGTACAGCCTTTTACTAAATTGTATATATTCGTTAAATGACCCTAATTTTCCTGCATTTCAGGCGGTTTAAGGGCGTGATTCAAGCGTCCATTTCCGGACGGTCATCTCTGCCGGTCCGCTGCTTCCAAAGGAAATACGGTGGTTTTCGAGCGAAGGAAAATAACGTGCCGTAAACACTTCTTCCCCGCCGTTTACGAAGACTTCAAGAGAAGACGTATCGAGAAACAGGCGAAGTGACCGGAGTTCCTCCAGATGACACTGCCTTTTTTCAGTCAGACGGTCTGCGAAGTTTTTCCGCTCCAGTGTAAGGACAGCCGCTTCTCTATCGAAAATGAGGCGGGCCTCTCCGCGGAGATCGATTTCAAATAACGGTACTGTACTGTTCAGGTCCACTTCCAGCTCAAGGACATCTCCTGATACTCCTTCAAGTGTCACGTCTCTGCCCTTCAATGCCACACCTTCATGAACCACTTCATTTGCGCGGAGCGCCTGGAGCTCTTCAGCAGGTTTTTGAATGATCCGGTCCCCATGCAGCTGCAGCTCACGGGGAATGGTGAGACAGTGAACCCATCCGTTCTCGATTGTCGGGTGCTGGTCCTCCTGCTGATCGGGAACTCCCATCCAGCCGACCAGAATCCGGCGGCCATTTTCGTCCACCGTCGTCTGCGGTGCGTAAAATTCGAATCCTCTGTCCAGTTCATCGAAAGCGCCATGGTGAAAAGCAGGAGACTCAAGGTCCAATTCTCCGACAAAATACCCTGCCTGATAGACATTCTGATAGTGCATCCCTTCAGGTTCAAGACCTTGAGGAGAAACAACGAGCACATCCTTGTCACCAAGGGGAAACAGATCCGGGCATTCCCACATATAGCCGAAATCCTGAAGCGGGGCCAGTCCTGAACCAGCCACAGGCCCAAGGTTCGTCCACTCTCGTCCATCATCGGAACGATACAGGAGCGCCTGGCCCTTCATATCCTCTGTCTGAGCGCCGATGACAAGGTACCAGCGTCCGTTCTGCTTCCACACCTTCGGATCCCTGAAATGAGCTGTAAAGCCTTCCGGGAGCTCGTCGATAACCGGCCCCTGCTTCTCAAAATGAATGCCGTCTTCAGACTGGGCGATGCACTGATAGGAGGAGCGATTTCCTTCGTCATCCTTGACATTACCGGTGTAGTAAAGGGTGAGACGGCCGTCCAGATCAACGGCACTGCCAGAGTAGCAGCCGTTTTTTTCGTACCATTCACTCGGCGCAAGAGCTATCGGCTGATGCGTCCAGTTTACGAGATCCAGTGAGATATAATGCCCCCAGAACTTCGCTCCATGGCCGGTTTTGAACGGATTCCACTGATAAAACATATGATACGCGCCGTTCCACTGGATCCATCCGTTCGGATCGTTGATCAGACCATTTGGAGACATCAGGTGAAACCGCAGCCGGTACGGATCCGCTTCCACACGACTCCTGCTCTCCTCTGCTTCTTTTAGGGCCTGATCGCGTAACTGCTTCTCTTTTTCCGTCATCACTTACACCTCACCGTTTTCATCTAAAATACGGTTTACCTGCTCGAGCGTAGGCAGTGCTGTCATTGCTCCCTTGGTTGAGGCAGCAAGCGCACCGGAGACACTGGCGAACCGGGCCATTTTTCCAGCTTCTTTGGCCGTCAGGCTTCCAATTGGTTTTTCGCTCATGTGAAGCTGATAAAGCATACCGGAGACAAACGCATCCCCTGCGCCTGTGGTATCCACGGCATCCACCTTCATGGCAGGCACGTGCGTGTGGTCACCATTGATGAACACATGGCTTCCCTCTGCTCCCATTGTGACAAGCAAAAGCGGGATGTTGTACTGAGCCAGTGCGTCAACCCCGGTTTCAATCTCTCTCTCACCGGTAATGAATGCGAGTTCCTCTTCCGATATCTTCACTACGTCTGCTTCACCAAGCATGGAGATAATCGCTTCACGGGCAGCCTCTTCGCTGTCCCAGAGCATCATCCGCAGGTTCGGATCGTAGGAGACAATCGCCCCTTTTTCCTGCGCCAGGCGGACCGCTTTTTTCGTTGCTGATCTCGCCGGTTCGCTGATCAGGCTGATCGATCCGAAATGAAGCAGGTTGTGATCGTCAAACAGAGACTCGTCCACTTCATCTTCTTCAAGGAAACGATCTGCACTCGGGTCGATATAAAAATCAAAGCTGCGCTCTCCGCCTGCATCAAGCGTTACGAAAACGACACCGGTTCTCACTTCCTCCGAAAAGTACATCCGGTCTGTATGGACCCCATATCCACCAAGGGTCTCTTTCAGGAAATGACCGAGCACATCCTCACCTACTTTTCCAAGAAACGCTGTTTTCGCACCGAGCTGTGCCGCACCTACAGCCACATTTGCCGGTGCACCGCCTGGGCTTTTCTGAAACGCTGTGTTTTCGCTGTCCAGAGGGATAAAGTCGATCAGAGCCTCTCCAAGACTTACAATTCCTTTATTCATATTGCATCCTCCATTCATCTGCTGCAGTTTAACTAAGTTTATGTTGCCACATCCCGCTGCACCCTGCAATGAACAAAACACCATTACGCTATTTTTTAGCTTTTCCTGTCCTGCCGGTATTATCTCCTGTGTATTTTTTGCCCCGTGAAACCAGGCCCTTCCGTGGAAAAAAAGCGTCAACATTGTTAAAATAAACAATACCAATCACTTTTATCGGAATTCAGCTTATATTAGTAATAGAAAGGGCGATTTGATGACAAAAGTCTATATTATTCACGAAAACGACGAGTGGACAGCGCCTTTGAAAGAGGCTTTGACCGAGATCGGTGTGCCTCATGAAGACTGGCATTTTGCCCACGGAACGGTGGATCTTCAGGCAGAGCCTCCGGAAGGGATCTTTTATAACCGGATGAGCGCCTCCTCCCACACGAGGGGCCACCGCTTTGCGCCGGAGCTTGCCCAGGCTGTTATTGCCTGGCTCGAGAGTCACGGCCGGACTGTACTAAACGACAGCCGTGCTCTCCAGCTTGAGCTCAGCAAGGTTCTCCAGTATGAGAAGTTAAAGCAGTTTGGCATCCGGACACCGGATACAGTTGCTGCAGTCGGGACTGCACAGCTGGCCAAAGCCGCGCAGTCCTTCCCTGCACCGTTTATTACCAAACACAACCGGGCCGGAAAAGGGCTCGGCGTAATGCGGTTTGATACTGCAGAGAGCCTTGAAAAATATGTATCCGGTGGCGTATTTGATGATTCCGTTGACGGTATCACTCTGCTCCAGCAGTTTGTGGATTCGCCGACGCGCACGATTACCCGCTGTGAATTTATCGGCGGCAGGTTTCTTTACGCAGTCAGAGTGGACACCTCTGAAGGGTTTGAACTCTGCCCGGCGGAGGCGTGTGAAATCGGTGAAACCGTTGAGGCGTGCCCCGTGTCAGGGGACGAAGAGCCGGAGAAGCCGCGATCGAAATTCGAGATTATTGATGAATTTTCAAGCCAGCTGATTCAAAAATATGAAGCATTTCTTGCTGCAAACGGCATTGCATTTGCGGGAATTGAGTTTATTGAAGATGCCAACGGCACTGTTTATACGTATGATGTCAATACAAATACAAACTATAACCCTAAAGCAGAAGCTGCTGCAGGGGTTTACGGTATGAAGGAATTGGCTGCTTATCTGAAAAAGACACTCGAGGCCAGTACTAAAGGCGGCACCGTCCATTCCTGATCCCGTATGAAGCGTCCCTGCACGACAAAGGACGCCTGATTTAGTACACTTAAAAGAAATCACCGCACTGTTTTAGGAGGGACGCCCTTATGAAACCAATTGATCCCCGGAAGGTACAGGAAACGATAAACCAGAACGCAGGCAAAGAACTTTACGTACACCTTGAAACCACCAACGGCGCTTATGCGTCTCATAAAAATCAGGGATTTTTCTCTGTCGGAACGTTTCTCAGAAATGCCCGGATCAAATATGTGCAGGGTAAAATTACTGGCGATGGGCCATACCGTCTCGGTCTTGAGCTTGAAGGAGGCTGGGCCTATGCTGAAGGCCTGACCGACTGGGAGATTGATGATCAGAACCAGATCCTTTTTGCCGGACACGACCCGGATGGAAAGCTCGCGATTGCCTTTCAGCTTAGCGAAAAGCCCTTCCGTAAATAAACCTGCACGGATGCTGCCCTGCAGCATCATGAAGTAAAAGTGCCAAAGGATGTGACTACGATGGAAGACCATGTACTCGTAATATTCCCTCACCCGGACGATGAAGCGTTCGGGGTTGCAGGAACAATTCTGTCACACACACAAAGTGGAACGCCGGTCACATACGTTTGTCTCACCCTCGGTGAAATGGGACGGAATATGGGACGGCCGCTTATTGCCAATCGGGAAACTCTTCCCGACATTCGTCTGAAAGAACTGGAGGAGGCCTGCCGGCTTCTCGGCATTGAAGACCTTCGCCGTTTCGGCATGCGCGATAAAACGATTGAGTTTACCGATGATGCGCTTCTAATTAACCGGATGTCTGATGTGATTGATGATGTGAAGCCGTCGCTGATCATTACCTTTTATCCGGGCTATGCTGTGCATCCCGACCATAATGCCACTGCAGCTGCCGTGATTCAGGCAGTGAAAAAAATCAAGCCTGAGGACCGTCCGACTGTGCACGCTCTCGCCTTCTCGGAAGGGTGCGAGGATATCCTCGGTGAGCCTGACATCGTTCACGATGTCAGCCGCTTCTCCCAGCAGAAAATGAAAGTGATTGAAGCACACCAGTCCCAGACAGCCGGCGTGTTCCAGACGATGAAACAGCGCTTCCTCGACCATGATGAAACGGTTCTGGAGCGGATGAACACAGAACGTTTCTGGACGTTTCCAGTGGACCAGAGTTAAATAAAACGATGAGAGGGTACCCTGCACGGGCATCCTCTCTTTTTATTCATCGACGGCGAAACTGAACCTCTGGGCTTTTTTCGCTGCCGATTCGTTTATATTTATGCGGGCTGACAGATTTACTGAAGCTCCAGAACCAGCTCTGCTGCATTGCCCCTGATTTCCTCAATCACAAGGTCTCCATCAAGGTTTTCTCCTTCTTCACCGTAATGTTCAGTAACCCAATCACGCTGTGACGAGTAATAAGGGGCAAATTTCACCTTAAGTTCCATCGCTGCATCCTCATCCACTTCGTCAGGATAATGCACGCGGACTTCAAAAGAACCGTCTGGATTCACTCTTTCTGTGTTTTGAAACCCTACAGCGATATAGTCTGGCAGGTGTACCATTACTTCGAGAGAGGCCCCTTCAAGAAGGTTCGTCTCACCTGTAATGTAAAAATAGCGGTCATCCTTCTCAATGGAAATGCCGTCCATCCTCACATTCAGCTCACCTTGGTCATCCGGGAAATTCCACTCTGGCGTTTCCGTTTCCACAGTGGCAAATGTTCCCTCCTCAGGGGCAAAGAATGCACTGGCTCTCGCTACATAGTTCTCATCGGCACCTCTGTTATCATCCCGGTAAATGTAGACCCCTTCCAGTGTTTCACCAAATTCACCGTAATGGGCAATCACATCCTCCTCCCGCTGGTTCGAAGGATTGAACTCCACCTCCACTTCCAGAACCGTGTCGTACAGCTCGGGATTACGGAGGGAGAACTCGGCTGTGCCATCCTGCTCCACCTCTGTAAACTGGTAGCCTCCCCCTATGGAATAGTCCTCTGACCAGAGCTGGGCTTTAACCCGGGAGCCGGGTAAAAGGTTAGTGTCTGCTCTGACGACAATTTCATCTTCCTTTTCCTCAATTTCGGCTTCGATCCGGATCTCCATTTCACCCTGATCGTCAGGTGCGTCTCCTGGGGCCTCCGGTGTATCAAAAGACACCTCTTCCCGCTCTGAGTCATCCTCTTCTGGGTTGTCTTCTTCGCTGTCATCATCCGGATTTTCTTCCTCTTCTTCCGGCTCGTCCTCTTCTTCAGAATCTTCTTCCTGCTCTTCCGGAGTGGTATCTTCTGCCTCTGTTCCTGCTTCTTCTTCATTATCGCTGCAGCCTGTCATAATCGAGGCTGCAAGGAGTGCGGTTCCTGCTGCAGTTATTAAACCTGTTTTCTTTTTCATCCTGTCTCGTCCCCTCCGTCTGATTTGCTTTACCAGATTAACACAAAATTCCAATACCCAAAACCGGGATAAATGACCCCTTTTTACGCCAAAACGAGACTTTATGCCCATTAAATATTTACTGGGTATTATACAGCTTTTCGGAGGATTCCTGGAGAATGTTTTCTTTTATTGAAGGAGCCAAGCACTCGTCATCTCTCATTACATCTGAGCGGACACAAAAAAACGCCCTCCTGCACCTGCAAGTGAGGGGACGTGTTCTCTAGGCTTCTTCTTTTTTTATTGCTGCACGTTTATGCGGCAGGGTTTCCTTTACAGCCTGCTCCAGATTTGCGAGTAGTTTCCGTTTTGACAGCAGGGAAAATGTGAATGTCCGGTACTGATGACGCATGCGGGCGGTCACTTCTGCTGTCAGTCCGTCCACTTGCCTCCTGACGATATGGTCTGTTTCCAGAACCGTCCGGATCTTTCTGAACACCGGTACAAACAGAAAATAGGAATCGGTCATCACAACGTAGCCTCTCCGGCCGTTCCCGTGCCTGTATCCCTTTACAATACAGGTGACTTCTTCATTTACCATGGACTGTGCTTTCCTTCTTGCGATCTCCTTCGCTGCCATGTCAATTCCGAAAGTCAGGATCAGCGCTGCTGCCACACTTCCTAGTGCGTATGCAGCTGAATATTCAATGACAACTACCGGAACGAGCAGGCCGAAAACGAGCCAGCTTAATACATATCTAACATAAAAACCGGTAAATGGACCGTTCATAATATACACCTCTTTTCCAATTGAGCGTTTAGTTTAAAACTATACCAGAACAGCTCATAATATTCAAAGTTTACTGAACTGTTCGACAAATGTTCTTTGGACTCATGTTCTTTCACCAGAAACCGCAAAATACGTGAACTCATCTCATTCCCTTAATCTGTGAATTCAAACCTTTTCCCACTTACTATTGTTACGCAAAGGAAAAGAAAAAAAGACTACCCCGGAACCCGAGCAGTCTTCTCTTCATGTTTAGGTTTACGAAGCAGCATTTTTTCAAAAAACAGCTATCATATTACATATCCTCTACATCCCTGAAGCGGATGAGGTCGCCGAAAATGATGGAGTCAGAGTAAAAGAGTTCCCACTCTCCCCTGTCACGGAGAGGATCACACGTCTCATCAGATACAACTCTTTTACTTCCCCGCTCAAAGCACTTTCCCCGTGTATACATATACTCATCGGTAATAATTGTCCCGTTTCTCAATACCGCAAAATCCTCACGCTCTCTGGCAAACAGATCGCTGCCGAACATCACGTGGGGGTGCTCCGGGATGCCTAGCAGATTAAGGAGTGTAGGCATCACATCCACTTTACCGGATACCGTCTCCATTTCCTCCCCTTCCTGATCCGGAATGTGAATAATCAGGGGTACCCGTGCCAGTTGTACATTTTCGTAATCATCTATTTCCGTACCAAGAAATTCGCCCATCGCATCATTGTGGCTTTCAGCAATGCCGTAATGATCGCCATACATCACAAACATGGTGTTCTCATACAGGCCTGCGTCTTTCATGTCTTCCATAAACAGCCTGATTGCCTCGTCTGTGTAGCGTACCGTCGGAATATAGCGGCTCAGAATCTCACTTTCCGATTCGTAGGGCTCGATAAAATGATCCTCCTCGTCCAGTTCATACGGAAAGTGATTTGTAAGCGTCAGGAATGTAGCATAAAACGGTTCCTGCAGCTCGGTCACATACTCCATCGACTGATCAAAGAAATCAATATCCTTTAACCCCCAGCCGACACTGTTTTCGTCTGATATGTCGAAGTAACTTCCAGAGAAATAATAGTCGTAGCCGAGATTTTCATACATCATATCGCGGTTATAAAAGGTGCGGTCGTTTGCATGAAAGGAAACAGCCTCATACCCGCCGGCAGTGAGTGAGCCGGGTAAAGCGAGGTACTCATTTTCACTGTGCGTATGAAAAACCGCACCACGCCCGGCAGGATACAGGGAGTTGTTAATCATAAATTCTGCATCTGATGTTTTTCCCTGGCCGGTCTGGTCGTAGAAATTCGGGAAATAATAGCTTTCTTCAATCAGTTCATTCAGGTAGGGAGTAATCTCCTGCCCATCCACGGTTTCGCCAATTACAAAACTTTCAATCGATTCAAGAGAAATGACCACCACATTCATGTCCCGTGCAATTCCGTGCTGTTCGGGATTTGGAAGAGCACGGTACACGGCACGGTGCTCGTTAATATCGTTCCATTCGTCTTCTTCGGAAAAAATTGCCTGGGCAGCTGTACGGGTATGCAGGAAAGCATCATACACATAAAAATTGTACAGGCCGTAGCGCTGAATCAGACCTTCGCGGTCAAAGGTGTGGGTCATCGTTTCACGATTCTCCGGCTGATCGAGCTGCGAAAGGCCGATAATGACAAGAGCTGTACCAATCAAACCTGCATATACCTTCCGGTGCCGCCTGAAAGGGAGCTGCGTCACTCTGACAAACGGTGATTTTCTTACCAGCAGGACAAAAAACAGGACCACGTCCACGAAAAACAGCACGTCATACCAGTGAATTAATTCAAACACACTGGTGCTCAAGTCTCCCGCATTTCCGCCCATAACGAGCATCGGCAGAGTAATGATGTCGGTGAATTCCCGGAAATACACGGCATTACTGTACAGAATGACACTTAAGGCGAGTGTCCAGATTAACAGATACCAGCGTTGAAACGCTGGTTTCATGAGCAGTCCAAAAGCAAAAATGATCAGGATAAAGGACAATGGATTAAGGATAAAAACGATCGTTTCCAGCGCATCCGCCGTGGCAACCTGAAAAATGAAAGCCGAGACAATAAAGGTCTTCACCCACAGCGCAAGAAGGCAGACCAGAAGAAAGCGGTGATTCCGGATGGCTTCTTTCATTATATATTGCACCTCTTATAATCAAGCATTAGTAACTTTAATTTTATGCGATTTTCCAGATAACCAACAAATCATATTCCCTGTTTTACATGATTTTCAACATTTATATACTTATTCATACCCTTCTTCCTCTTAAGTCACACCCGCCTCTGTTTTTCGAAAGTTTCAAAAAGAAGAGCAAACCTGTTAAACTGATATTAAGTAGGATGTAAAACTGTCTATCGGAGAGGAAGTAATGTTATGAGTCAATTTGAACAGAAACTGTCAAAATATGCTGAACTCGTTGTACGTATGGGTATCAACGTTCAGGAAGGTCAGGAAGTGGTCGTGAACGCACCGGTCACCTCTGCTGATTTTGCCCGTAAAGTGATCCGCGAATGCTATGAGGCAGGCGCGAAAAATGTACATATTGAGTGGCACGATGATGAATCTGCCCGAATCCGCTACGATCTGGCTCCAATGGAATCTTTCAGGGAGTTTCCTGAATGGAAAGCGAAAGGGCTTGAAACACTTGCCGAACGGGGGGCTGCCTTTTTAACAATCAAATCAACCGACCCGGATCTGTTCAAAGGCGTTCCTGCTGAGCGCGTGGCTGTCCACAACAAAACAGCCGGACAGGCAACAAACACGTTCCGCCAGTATATTCAATCCGACAAAGTAGCCTGGTGCGTCTCCGCTGCTCCTTCCATCGGCTGGGCGAAGAAAGTTTTCCCAGACAGCTCAGAAGAAGAAGCTGTCGACAAGCTGTGGGAAGCGATGTTTGAAGCGGTACGCGTCAATACAGCCGACCCTGTTGATGCCTGGAAACAGCATGATACCACGCTTCAGACAAAGGCTGAGTTTCTCAACAGCCAGAAATACAAAGCGCTGCATTACACTGCAGAAGGTACGGACCTTACGATCGAACTGCCGGAAAACCACATCTGGAAAGGCGGCGGCGGTGCCAACGTTGATGGTACACACTTTATTGCCAACATGCCGACTGAAGAGGTGTTTACTGTTCCGAAAAAAGACGGTGTAAACGGAACCGTTCGCAACACAAAGCCGCTTAACTACAGCGGAAACGTGATTGACGGCTTTTCACTTACGTTTGAAAGCGGAAAAGTGACTGGATTTACAGCAGAGGAAGGCGAAGAAACACTCAAGCACCTCCTTGATACGGATGAAGGCGCCCGCTTCCTCGGTGAAGTGGCACTCGTTCCACACAGCTCACCGATTTCACAGTCCGGGATCCTTTTCTACAACACGCTTTATGACGAGAATGCTTCAAACCATATCGCACTTGGCAGCGCGTACACGTTCTGTGTAGAAGGAGGACCTGATATGTCCAAGGAAGAACTCGAACAGCGCGGAATCAACAGCAGCATTACACACGTTGATTTCATGATCGGTTCAGGTGAAATGGATATCGACGGAATTAAGGAAGACGGAAGTCGCGAGCCCGTATTCCGCAACGGTGAATGGGCAACAAAAGATTAATTTTACAGTCTGAAAATGGAGAACTCCGGTGGTCTCATGTCCTTCCGGTTTCTCCGTTTTTTTTGTGGGTAAAAGTGTACTATAATGGACGGAGCACCCTTAAGGAGGTACTTACACATGACAATGAAAAAAGCACTTACAATTGCAGGATCCGATACAAGCGGCGGCGCAGGCATCCAGGCCGATCTGACTACCTTTCAGGAACTTGGCGTCTATGGTATGACGGCTTTAACTACGATCGTGACGATGGACCCTAAAAACGGCTGGGCACACAACGTGTTCCCGCAGCCGCTTAACGTAGTGGAAACCCAGCTCGAAACTGTACTCGATGGTGTCGGCGTTGATGCCATGAAAACAGGCATGCTCGGCTCGAGTGAGATGATTGAAATGGCCGCCCGTACTGTAAAGGAAAAAGGCGTGAAAAGCATCGTGGTCGACCCGGTAATGGTCTGTAAAGGGGCCGATGAGCCGCTTCATCCGGAGCATACTGTAAGCTATCGGGAACACCTTGTTCCGGCTGCCACAGTTGTCACACCGAACCTGTTTGAAGCATCCCAGCTCAGTGGGGTTTCCCCAATTGCATCGGTTGAAGATATGAAGCAGGCAGCGGCCCGCATTAAAGAGCTTGGCGCTGACTACGTCCTCATTAAAGGTGGCAGCGATATTGGAGACACAGCGGTCGATGTGCTTTATGACGGACAGGATTATGAGCTGCTCGAGTCGCCTCAGGTAGATACCGACTACACTCACGGGGCAGGTTGCACTTACTCTGCTGCCATTTGTGCCGGACTTGCCCACGGGAAAGACGTTAAAACAGCTGTCCGTGACGCCAAAGGATTCATAACGAAGGCGATCGAAGGCTCTTTTGCACTGAACGACTACATCGGACCGGTTAAACGTTACGCTAACAGAGGATAATCCGTTTTCCCTTCTTATATACCAAAAGCTGTCCCTGACGACCGGACTCCTCCGGTTTTGGGACAGCTTTTTTTATGGTTTTATTCGTATGAATATTGTTATATTACGCTGCAGACGATCCCCGTTGAAGGAACTGGGAGCTTAATCCACCATGACTTATGAATATGGAAAATTGGTTACTTGCGAAGCTTCTGTTTACATATTCTTGATAGATTTTTAAACTTAACGACTATACCATTCTGAAAGTCTGTTCAGAAGTTCATTTAATGAGAGGTGTACTTATTTTTGATTACTCTTCTTAATTATTTCTTCCCTCTTACCAGCTGATAAGCGGCAGGTTCTTTCCCCAGTCCTGCGACTTGATTTTTTCCCCTCGCTTTGGCCTTGTAGAGTTTATCGTCAGCCTGTTTAATCAGAACTTCCGGTTCCACGTTGAGTCCAGGTGCACATCCATAGCTGAGGGTGACCTTAAAGTTTGGCAGAAACGGCCGGTTGCGCCGCTCTACATCTCTGCTGATCTGCATGATCAGTTTGTGAACCGCCTCTTCCGAAGAAGTCCTCACAATAAGGGCAAACTCCTCTCCCCCATACCTGTATGCATGACCGTCAAAATTAGTATCTTTCAGCGATTCTCCGATTTTTTTAAGAACACGGTCCCCTGTGAGGTGTCCGTATGTATCGTTAATACTTTTAAAGTGATCGATATCCCCCATCACAAGGTAAAACGGCTCATGTCCGGAGGTAAACGAAAGCAGATGCTCCTGAAACGTCCGGTGATTATACAGTCCGGTCAGGTAATCCCGTTTTGCCATCTGTTCGTACACGACCCTCTCAGCATAATGCTTCCGTTCCCTCGAAATAATCACACCGCCGAGAACGGCAAATAAAAAAAGGATGGCTGTATTCATCATGAACGTCATCATTGCGGTGCCGCTGAAAGTAAATCCCTGGGCCGCCAGCACTCCGGTAAACCCGGCTGTCACCGCTGCGGCACCTAAAACCCCGCCCATGTACCGCCAGTACAGGATTGCATGAAGTACGATCAGGTACCCAATCGGCACAAAGGGACTTTCAAAACCGCCGGTCACGGCAATCAGCCACGGATAAGCGACGAGGTCAAAGATGACGCCGCCTTTGGTCATCCACTTGTAAAAGCGGGATTCGCGGTTGCATTTATGCAGACAATATTGGGTGACGCCCATATACAGGAGTCCGAATCCAACGAGATAGATAAAAGGCAGGTGGCCCTCCAACTGTCCCTGCCATTCATTCAGAAAATAAACCGTACAGGCAGCAAGCAGGAAAAACCATCTGGTATATGAAAATACCACTTCCAGAAAGTGGTCGGTCTGTTTTACCGTATTCTGTTCCATACCTGCTCCTTTTCACGCGGATCTTCGATTATAAGGTTCAGCCTGGCCGCGCTCCTGTTTCTGTAAATTCATGTCTATCAAGTATAAATGAAAACTGTTTCGAGTTACCATCTTAATCATGCTATATTACAAAAGCTATCACTTAACGACAACAATTCCCGATTTTCAACATAAATCGGCAAAACCGCAGAGAGGAAGCAGCTAAAATTACTCCAAAATCCTCCTTTATTTTTCTGAATCTTCAATTATAATAGTTTCATCAACCGGTTTGAATACATACTTCACGGTCTTCATCTTTTCCGGTAAATAGAAAAAGAGGGGGAAAAGAAAATGGAAGCTTTAAACGATTTTGTCGGACAGGTCAGTGATTTTGTCTGGGGTGTCCCACTCCTTGTTCTGCTGGTCGGAACCGGGGTGTTTTTGACGATCAGGCTTGCGTTCCTTCAGTTCAGAACACTTCCTTATGCACTGAAGCTGTCATTCAGTCCACGTGCACAGGACAAAAAGTCCAAAGGGGACATTTCCCACTTTCAGGCACTTACCACTGCCCTGGCAGCGACAATCGGGACTGGTAACATTGCCGGGGTCGCAACAGCTGTTGTGCTCGGGGGACCTGGTGCAGTTTTCTGGATGTGGATTACCGCTCTTTTCGGTATGGCAACCAAGTATGCCGAAGCGATTCTCGCAGTAAAATACCGGGTTGAAAAAGAAGACGGCAAAATGGCCGGCGGCCCGATGTATTACCTCGAAAAAGGACTGAACCTGAAATGGCTCGGGGTTATTTTTGCCGTGTTCGGCGCCTGTGCCGCATTTGGGATTGGAAACATGGTACAGTCAAACACCGTAGCTGATGCGATGGAATCTACGTTCAGCATTCCAATTTGGGCTACCGGTATTACACTGACTGTTCTTGCCGGGCTTGTTATCCTCGGGGGAATTAAAGCCATTGGCCGTGTAACAGCTTATATCGTCCCGTTCATGGCCCTCTTTTATGTGATTGCCGGACTTGTTATTATTATTCAGAACTTTGAACTTGTTCCTTCTGCTGTCGGGTTTATTTTCAGTGATGCCTTTACCGGTGAAGCTGCTGCCGGCGGTGCGATCGGTGCCGTCATCCGCTGGGGGGTTGCCCGTGGTGTGTTCTCCAACGAAGCCGGTCTCGGTTCCGCGCCGATTGCAGCCGCTGCTGCGCGCACCGACTACCCTGGCCGTCAGGCACTCGTCTCGATGACACAGGTATTTATTGATACGATTGTTGTGTGTTCGATTACCGGTGTGGCGATCGTGATGGCAGATATGTACGGATCGGGGATCACAGGAGCCGACCTGACAACCGCTTCCTTTGAATTCTTCCTCGGAGGTGCCGGCGGAATTATCGTAGCAGTCGGGGTGGCTTTCTTCGCCTTCTCTACTATTCTGGGCTGGTCCTACTATGGGGAGAAGTGTTTCGAATACTTTGCAAAGCCGGGTTTGGTAAAATACTATCGTTACCTGTTCGTACTCGCAATTTTCTTCGGTGCCATGGCGGAGCTGAACCTCGTCTGGGGTGTAGCCGATGTGTTTAACGGCCTGATGGCGATTCCGAACTTAATCGCCCTCCTCGGTCTCTCCGGCGTCGTTGTAGCGGAAACCAACCGTTTCCTGAAAGTCGCCCGTGAAGAGAAGAGAAAAGCCAGACAGGCAAGCTGACCGACTTGAAAAACACGGAAAGGCAGCGTCTCGTTTCAGCGCTGCCTTTTCTTCGGTTTATAATGTAACCGCTTTCCTTTTTGTGCAGGGAATATCATTAAATGGTTATTTAATAAAACTATTGTATTTTTACTCACATTGTATTATTATTTTCCTCAGTGAATAAATATCATTCTATCGATCTACTCATTCATTCAACCAGGAGTGTGAACACAATGAAAAACCATACATCATCTACTAACGGCTCGTTCTGGAAGTTTCTGATCCCGTCTCTGATCGGGGTTGGCTTGTTTATGACCCCCGTACCTGCTCAGGAAGGTGAAGGGGTTACGATTCCGGTAGCGATTCTTGCAAATTCGCTTGAAGGGCTGCTTGGCTCCATTCTGCCGGCACTACTTCTGATTATTATCGGGCTCAGCTTTTTCGGCTCGGTTATTGCCGTCGTTATTCATAAGTCTAATCCCAAGCGGTTTGAGCACAGTCCTTACCTTGAAAAACTGCTGATTGTCAATCCGTTCTGGCTTGCTGTCCGCGGTGTGGCCTTCGTCCTTGCTGTGATGACGTTTTTCCAGCTTGGTTCCGAAGCCGTTTACGACGACTATACGGGCGGGCTCCTGCTTATGGACGGCGGGCTTCTTCCTCTCTTATTTACCGTATTCCTGTTTGCCGGACTGTTTCTGCCGCTGCTGTTAAACTTCGGTCTGCTGGAGCTGTTCGGCGCCCTGCTCACCAAGCTCATGCGCCCCCTCTTCAAACTGCCGGGACGTTCATCGATTGACTCCCTTACTTCCTGGCTCGGTGACGGGACCATCGGGGTCGTACTCACGAGCAAGCAGTATGAAGAAGGCTTCTACTCCAAACGTGAAGCAGCTGTGATCGGTACGACATTCTCTGTGGTTTCGATTACGTTCAGTCTCGTGGTCATCATGGAAGTCGGCCTCGGCCACATGTTTGTACCTTTTTACGCCACGGTGATTTTTGCCGGCTTTGTGGCGGCACTTATTATGCCGCGTATTCCGCCCCTTTCCAAAAAAGCTGATACGTATGCCAACGGGCAGGAAGCTCAGCTCGATGAGTCGATTCCTGAGGGACATACACCGTTCAGCTGGGGTTTTGCCAAGGCAAAAGAACGTGCCGGTGAAGCAAAAGGTGCCGGTGAATTTTTCAAGGACGGGACAAAAAACGTGCTTGATATGTGGCTCGGCGTTATTCCCGTCGTTATGGCATTCGGTACAATCGCGCTTGTGATTGCTGAATTTACGCCGGTATTCGCCTGGCTAGGCGCCCCGTTTGTGCCGATTCTCCAGGTGCTTCAGATTCCTGAAGCGGCGGCCGCCTCGGAAGCAGTCGTTGTCGGGTTCGCCGACATGTTCCTCCCTGCCCTGTTTGCAGCGGATATCGAAAGCGAACTTACCCGTTTTATCATTGCGTGTCTGAGTGTTACACAGCTCATCTATCTCTCTGAGGTCGGTGGTGTGCTGCTCGGCTCCAAGATTCCGGTTAAGTTCCGTGATCTGCTGATCATCTACCTGCTGCGTACGATTATTACGCTGCCGATCATCACGCTGATTGCACATATTATCTTTATGTTTTAACACTTGCCTCCGCGGGCTCTGAGCCCGCGGAGGTTTTTTATTTTTACGGGGGCGGCTGCGGCCGGTCGCATTGTCTGTGCGGAGTGGTTTTTCTATCGTCGATTGAAGCGAACGCGTGACACTCCTGCGGTGCCCGCGGAAAGGGAGCGCAGTGAGCGGAAATCAACATCAGACTTTAACAGAGCCAATCGAAAAAGAACAGCTGTGAACCTGACCATTTCTGTGATATCGACCTTCGCGTGCGATATATCAACCTTCTCGCGCAGGATATCGACCTTATTTCAGATATATCGACCTTCAACTTCAACATATCGACGAAGCGACACGATTCGACACACCTCCACCTCTCCAACTGCGCTCTCCTCCCTCCTCCACTGGACAAAAAAAAGCCCCCTGCATCCGGGAGCTCTTTATTTTACCGACAGCTTCACATATGACTCAAACAGGAGATCAATGAGCATCACAAGCGGTGACCGGGCAGTAAGGTCGTATCCCCCGTAGGATGTACGCTTGACTTCCGTGCTGATGGAATCATCCGTCAATGCTGTTAAAGATGAGTCGATATGATTGGTTATGGCGGCTGTATGAATAAAATGATGGGTCATTTTCTCCGCTGTTTCCACGAGCGTCCGGGTTTCCCCGCTTGAGGAAATGAAGATCACATAATCCCCTTTTGCCACCTTATTTGAAAACAAATCAATCATATGTGATTCATAGATATACATACTCGGCTTGCTCACCTGCATGAGCAGCTTGCTGAAATACTCCGCAAACATTTTGGACAGGCCCACACCGATAATGACGATCCGGTCCGCTTCATCCATTCTTCTGCAGATCCGCTTCAGATCGTGCTGATCGATACCTGCAAGTGTATTTTCAACGTCTTCACGAAAGCGGGAGATTGGACTTTTCGCCCCGTCCTCCTCTTCTGCCGCAATGCCTTTCAGTGCATATTTGAATTCCTTATAGCCGTCAAAACCGAGTTTCTGGCACATGCGGATCACTGTCGTTGTACTCACATTCACTTCTTCTGCAAGTGTTGTGAGGGCCATCCCCTTTGCATCCTGAAAATGGGCATCAATGTAATAAAGCACATGTTTTTCTGCATAGCTGAGCTCCGGCATCCGGTTTGCATAATGTGTGGTTACTTTTCCCATACAGCGGTTACTCCTTGTGTTTTTACGTTGTAAAAGACCGTTCCGGTTTATTATAGTACATTCCGGCACAAATTACAGGTTGTACATAAATACATGCTTTGTACATTCACTTTGTCTATTTCCATGTTAAAAATAAGGTGTAAGCGCTTTACACTATTCGATTTTATATAAATTTCAGATAGACAGAAGGAGTGACCACGATGGAACTTCGCAGCCAGACGTCGAAGAACCTTATTATTTTTGATGCAGACTGGACCACGAAAGAGGCCGTAATTGAAGGTCTTGCGGATGCCCTTGACCGGGAAGGTATTCTCACATCAAAACAGGAGTTTCTTAAAACTGTCTTTGAACGTGAAGAAGTTTCCCCTACAGGAATGGAAAAAGGACTCGCGATTCCACACGGAAAATCCACAGCCGTAAAGGAAGCGGCTTTTGCCGTAGCACGCCTGAAAAAACCGGTTGAAGACTGGGAAAGCATCGATCCGGATAACAAAGCGGAATTGATCTTCCTACTCGCGATCCCGGAAGCAGAAGGCGGTTCCACCCACCTGAAAATACTGTCCGAACTCAGCACCCGCCTGATGGATGAAGCCTATTACGAGAGACTGTTTCAGGCAGACAGCTCCGAAGCGTTTCTACATGCGCTTGACTACAGCGGCGGGCAGGAAAAGGAAGGGTCAGAACCTGTCCCGACTGGTAAAAAAGTCGTTGCCATTACCGCCTGCGCTGCAGGAATTGCCCATACGTACATGGCAGCTGAAGCTCTTGAAAAGGCCGGCCGAGAACAGGGTGTACAGGTGAAAGTGGAGAAACAGGGCGCCAACGGAATTGAAGACGGCCTGACGAAAAAAGACATCGAAGAAGCCGATGCTGTCCTTTTTGCCACTGATATTTCACCAAGAGGCAAAGAGCGCTTTAACGGCCTTCCTTACGTACAGAGCCGGGTAGCCGAACCACTCAGGAAAGGACCTGAGATGATCACACGGGCGCTCGAAAACCCTGACGGGACTGTGTCTGCTGAAGGCGAGGAAAGCACCGGAGGAGATTCCGGCGAGAAGACCTCCCTTCTGAAGGAAATGGGTCAGGGCGTTCTTACAGGGATTTCCTACATGATTCCGGTCATCGTTTCTGCAGGTCTGATGATCGGGATCGCCAAGCTCGGGGCCATGCCTTTCGGACTCGTAAATGAGATCAATGATCCAGAGTTCGCAACACATGAGAACCCGTTATTTGTTCTTCTTCATCACCTTGATATGTTCGGATTCCTGATCTTTCAGTTCATGTATCCTGTATTTGCCGCGTTTCTCGCATTTGCCATCGCCAACCGTCCCGGTATTGTTTCCGGTTTTATCGGTGGTGCGTTTGCCTCCGGTATGCACTTTCAGTACTGGGGCGTTGAAGGAGCCGTTGAATCAGGCTTTTTAGGGGCGTTGTTCCTTGGTCTTGCCGCCGGTTACATTGCCAAGTTTCTGAATGAAAAGATCAAGCTTCATAAAAACCTGCAGGCGATGAAGCCCATGCTAATCATCCCTGCCATCAGTGTACTGTCTATTTTCCTTTTGAACTTTTACTTTGTCGATCCTGTCTTCGGTGCTCTTAACCAGGCTATTACGGATCTTATTGAAGCTGCTCAGGGATCCGGGGTGCTGCTGCTTTCCAGTATCATCGCTGCAGCGACTGCCTTTGACCTTGGCGGACCGGTAAACAAAGCGGCAGGTGCCATTGCCATTGGCCTTGCTGCCGATCAGATTTTCCCGCTCACACCGCGGGTACTTGCGATTGTCATTCCACCGATCGGACTCGGCCTTGCAACACTTCTTGACCGCTACATCGTCGGCCGCCGTGTGTTTGACGCCAACTTGTATGTGGCAGGAAATACGTCCCTGCTTCTCGGCTTTATCGCCATCAGTGAAGGTGCGATTCCATTTATGCTGAGAAACCCGCTGATTACGATTCCAATCAATGTTCTCGGTGCCATTCTGGGAGCTTGTACCGCTGTGTTTCTCGGTGCCGTCCAGTGGTATCCACTCCCTGCCGTATGGGGCTGGCCGCTCGTGGAAAGCTTCTGGGCCTACTTTACCGGACTGGCTGTCGGGGCGCTCTTTATCGCCTTTGCCAACATCTTCATCCGGTACGGCCTCATGATCAGACAGGAGAAAAAAGCGAAAGCATCCTAGATAGAAATGAGTGCAAATCATTACTTTAACAGACACCTTTAGAATAAACCGTTCAGGAGGCATTTGGTTATGACAAGACAACAAACCGTATTCGTGGTCCCTCATTCCCACTGGGACCGCGAATGGTACTTTACTGTAGAAGATTCGAACGTCCTTCTTATTGAAAACATGGATCACCTGCTCAATGTTCTGGATGAAGATCCGGACTATCATGCTTACATGTTTGATGGGCAGGCATCCGTGATTGATGAATATATCGCCAAGCGTCCGGAGGAAAAAGAGCGCGTCGCCCGGCTCGTAAAAGATAAGCGTCTGTTTATCGGCCCATGGTACACTCAGGCCGATACCCTTCTTGTCCACAAGGAGTCTATCATCCGGAATCTACTGTACGGAAGCCGGATTGCCGAGAGCTACGGACATAATATGAACATCGGCTATCTGCCGGACATTTTCGGACAGAACGCCTACCTTCCGTCATTTTTCCGGGGCTTCGGCCTTGACTACAGCATCCTTCAGCGCGGGGTATACACCGATCAGCTGAAAGGAAGCATGAATTTTCACTGGACCTCACCGGACGGCCTGTCCGTCAAAACCAACAACATGTATTACGGATACGGACCAGGCAAATTTCTTTCCGACGATGCGTCATTTTTCCACGACCGGCTCGTGCCGATCCTTGAAAAGCTTGCCGACCTGAACGGCGGTACAGACAACATCCTCCTCCCTTCAGGAGGCGATCAGGTGCTTGTCCGGGAGCACTTCCCCGAGACTGTACGGAAGCTTAACGAAAAAGATCCGGATCGCCGATACGTGCTCAGCGACTATGAAACGTTTATGGAAAAGACGTGGGCAGACGGTACATTCGATAATGAAATCAAAGGCGAGCTCCTCGCTTCCCAGAAATCAAGAATTCACAATACGATCCGCTCCCAGCGGTACGATATCAAACAGCTTAATACGCTTGTTGAGAATAAAATTCTGAATGTACTGGAGCCTCTCTGCGTGATCGGCGAGTCTCTAGGTCTCCGCTATCCTCAGGCATGGCTCGATGAGATGTGGAAGGAACTCTTTGATGTCCATGCTCATGACTCCATCGGGGGATGCAACTCTGACGACACGAACAGCGATATCGTTCACCGTCTGGAAAAGACGGGCCGGATTGCCGACGGGCTTATTAACTTAAAGAAAAAGCAGATCAGTGAAGCGGTCAGCCGGGGTCTTGGAAAAGAAAATATCGCGACCGTCTATAACTTCCTGCCGAAGCCGTCTGAATCACCTGTCCGCCTTGCGATTTTCACAAAAGAAGAGACTTTCTCCCTTTCTGCAGCGGACGGGACTGCCCTGACAGCTGAAGTCACGAAACAGACGTATATCAGCGGCGGAACTAAGATTGTGGTCACGGCAGAGGGAGAAAAACAGGTGGAAGAACCGGGATATTACCGGAGTGAAGTGCTCGTATCGGGGCTTCATGTGCCCGCAATGGGCTATACAACGGTCATCGTAAATGAGTCTCTTAGTGCTCCTTCATCTGATGACAATCACCACGGCAGCACGATAGAAAACGGAACACTGCAGCTTTCGTTTAAAAACGGCAGTATATCCCTCTTGCATAAAGATACAAAAGCGGAGATTGAAAACCTGCTCAGTTTCGAAAACTGTGCCGATGACGGAGACAGCTATGACTTCTCCCCTCTTGAAGGAGACAGTCCCTATATGATCGAGCGAGCATCGCTGATCGGGACTTCCGGCGGCGATCTCGAACAGTCGATGACCATCAAGCACGAGCAGTACGTGCCCGCCTCTCTTGAGGAAAGAAAAAATGGCATGGAAACAGCCCTGCTGTCGATTCATACGATGTTTACGCTTCGTCATGGTGAATCCTTTGTAAGGGTTTCGCACACCATTGATAATCGGATCTGTGACCATCGGGTACGGGCCGTCATCGCAACTGACGCAGAAGGTGTGAGCCATAGTTTTGCTGATCATGCGTTCAGCCTTATCGAACGGCCGATCGAAAATCCTTATCTGGACGGCTGGAAAGAAAACGGCTTTGCCGAAGCTCCTGTGCCAATCTATCCCCTGGAAAACACTGCAGGCGTGAAAGATGCCGGCAGGACCGCCGCCGTCATAACGAAGGGCTTGAAGGAATATCAGGTTCTGCCTGAATCAGGGGCGATTGCCCTGACGCTTTTCAGAAGTGTAGGTCTTCTTGGAAAAGACAATCTTACCTGGCGTCCGGGCCGTGCATCAGGGATCAACAACAAGGTTGTCCGTACACCGGATGCCCAGATGCAGAAGACGATGACTTTTGACTATGCCATCGTTCTTGAGAAGCCGGACTGCTCCCCTGAATCAGTTTTCGACTTGAAGAACCAATATCTGGAGCGGTACGATTCTTACCAAAAGCAATCACTCAATACCTTTGAAGAGCGGCTGGAGCGTTTTGAGATTCCTTATCCGGTTCAGACACTGCCGTCAGACTACTCTCTTTTTGCCCTTAACGGCGATGGAGTGCAGATGAGTATGTGCAAACGATCCCACGACCAGGACGGTACTGTCATCCGCCTGTTCAACCCTTCCGGTTCAGAAAAAACAGCCACCTTTGAAGGGACGTTCAGCCGGATCACCTTCTGCAGCCTGAACGAAAAAGAAGAGAAACCTGCGGACCCGGAACAAATTCCGGTACCGGCAAGAGGATATGTCACGCTGAAACTGCAACAGTAACACAGAGAAACGAGTCTGGGACAGAAGAACAGTGTTAAGGTGAAAACCGGAACAAAACGCTATAGAGCGGATGAAATATACGCTGACTCTGCGGGAAGAAAAGCGCAGGTGAGATTCCGCAGGGCGAAGCCCGCGGAGGCTCAGCCGCTTCCCGCGGAAAGCAGCGTATATTTCAGGAGCGGTTATTTGCCCTGCACGCAATTTGTTCGGTTTTTCATCATGAGATACACTTCTGCCCCAGCCCCTTCTCTCTTTTTTCAAAACGTGCCACTTTGAATCTGATTGATTGCTCATTTATTAACAAGAGCGTTTGTGCTCAGAAAAGGATGATCACCGTGAATAAACAGCAGCTGCTTAAAAAAGCCCAGGAAAAACTCGAGTTCATCTACGGGGATGAGTATAAAGATTCGTATGCCAATGAGCTCGCCGCCCTCGTGGCAGCCTGGGAGAAAAAACAGTGGGAACAGCCCCGCCCCCTTTCCGAGCGTAATGTGTACATGATTACTTACGGGGACAGCATTTATGAAGAAGAAAAGCCAACCCTTGAAACCCTTCATAAATTCCTGAAAAACAAAATCGGCGATACGGTAACCGATGTACACCTGCTTCCGATGTTTCCCTACACGTCCGACGATGGCTTTTCTGTAACGGATTACCGTGAAATCAATCCGGAGCTCGGAAACTGGGGGCACATTGAATCCCTTTCAGAAGACTACCGTCTCATGTTCGACTTTGTGGCCAACCACATCTCCAAATCAAGCGAGTGGTTTCAGGGCTATCTGAATGACCACCCGAAGTACCGTCACTATTTCATCCCGAAGGACGACAGCTTTGATACGAGCCAGGTGGTCCGCCCCCGCACCTCACCCCTTTATCACGAATACGCGGGGAAAAACGGAGCGAAAACAGCCTGGACCACTTTCAGTGAAGACCAGGTGGACGTAAACGTGCGCCACTTCCCGGTCCTTCTCGACCTGACGGACATTCTCCTGGAGTACGCTAATAAGGGCGGGACCAGCATCCGTCTCGATGCGATCGGGTTTCTCTGGAAACGCTCCGGTACGACGAGCATTCACCTTCCGGAAACCCACGCCATTATTGAGCTGTGGCATCTGATTCTCGACTACTTCAAGGAAGGCACCCAGATCATTACCGAAACAAACGTGCCTCATAAGGAAAACATCAGCTACTTCGGCGACGGTGAAAACGAAGCCCATCAGGTGTACCAGTTTTCCCTGCCGCCGCTGGTGCTTTACACGCTCACTACCCATGACAGCACAAAGCTGACCGACTGGGCGAAAACGATTGAAAAAATCAGTGACGAAGCCACCTACTTCAACTTTCTTGCCAGTCACGACGGCATCGGCATGCGCCCGACTGAAGGCATTCTGACAGAGGACGAAAAGCAGCTTCTCGTAAATAAAGTTGAGGAAAACGGCGGCCGGGTGTCGTATAAGAGCAATCCTGACGGCACACAGTCTGTGTATGAACTGAACATCAACTATTCCGAAGCACTCGTGAACAAGAGCGAAAACGAAACGGATGAGGACGCAGTCCGGAAAATGCTGACGGCACACTCTGTACTCACGTCATTTATGGGCGTACCGGCCATTTACTACCACTCCCTGCTCGGGTCAAAGAATGACTATGAAGGTCTTGAATCCTCCGGGATCAACCGCCGGATTAACCGGCAGAAGCTCGAGTACAGCCGGATTGCAGACGAGCTTGAGACGAGCGAATACCGCCGTGCCATTTTTGCAGGCATGAAGGAACTCGTAAGCACCCGCCAGGCAGAGCCCGCTTTCTCACCCTATGCAGAGCAGACGGTCCTCGATCTCGGTTCCGCCGTTTTTGCCCTTGAACGCCATAACCGTGAAACGGGCGACACGGTTTTCGCCGTGGCCAACGTAACCAACGAAACCGCCACAGTCGAACTTCCTGCATCTGGCACAAATCTGTTTACCGGTGAAAAGACAGACCGCGAGATTACCCTGGCTCCCTACAGCTACGCCTGGGTGAAAAAATAACCGCTTGTCATTTTCTCTCTAAATGAGCGAAAAGGCGGCGACTCCTGTGGGAAATGCATCAACTGAAGACCCCGAAAAGGCGATTTTCCCCGAGGTTGAAGTGATGCCCTCGGAAAGCGTACGCCGGCAGTGAATTGGTCTAAGCAGTAAAGTAAAAGATATCTAATGCCTCAGAAGGATTTCCTTTTGAGGCGTTTGGTTTACTCTCGACAGGAGTGAAGCAGTATGAAAACAGTTCTCTCACCCATAGCCGCACAGCGGAATGTCGAAGAAACAGAAGCAGTGATCGGGAAAAACATCAATATGATGGATGCATACGGTCACATCATCACAGGAATGGTGATGGACTTTGTATGCCCTTGCTGCGCTCAATATTGAAAATACGATGGACGGCATTTGTTATAATAATGTATGCGTTTTGAGGCAACGTATAAGATTAGTAATCAATAAGCTTTAACGTTTAAACAAATAATGAAACGGACGTGAATACGATGAACATTTTCATTGCTCCGGACTCTTTTAAAGGTTCGATCTCCAGTACAGATGCTGCACGTATTATTGAAAACGCTGTTACAACATCCGGTAGAAATGTCGCAGCACGGACGTTTCCAATGGCGGACGGTGGTGAAGGCACAGTTGATGCAATTCTGCTCAGTACAGGCGGAAAACGAATCGTACGTGAGGTGCATGATCCCCTGGGCCGATTGATGAAAGCCGCTTTCGGCTGGATCCCGGAAGCGAAAACGGCGGTAATTGAAACCGCTGCCGCATCAGGCCTGCCCCTTCTTACGCCATTTGAACTTGATCCCTTTGCCTGCTCTACATACGGTACAGGCGAATTGATCCGCGAAGCACTTGATCTTGGCGCGGAAACGATTATTCTTGGTCTCGGCGGAAGCGCTACCGTAGATGCAGGAACCGGGCTTTTTGAAGCACTCGGTGTGCAGTTTACCGGCCGAAACGAAAAGCCGCTCAGGCATCCCGGCGGCAGACTGATTGAGATTGCGGGTATTGATACTTCCGGCATGGATCAGAGGCTCAGGGACGTGAAAGTGGTTGTGGCTTCGGATGTGACTAACCCTCTTTTAGGTAAAAACGGCGCGGTTCATGTGTTCGGCCCGCAAAAAGGCGTCACCCCGGATCTTCTGGAACCGATGGAACAGGGAATGACTCATTTTGCTTCTGTCATTACCGAACAAACCGGAAAAGATGAAACGGCAACACCTGGGAGCGGTGCTGCAGGGGGCATCGGATTTCTGCTTCATTCCCTGCTTGATGTAGTCTTTCGTCCAGGAATAGATCTCGTTATGGAAACGTCCGGATTTACGAACGCCCTGCCTGAAGCAGACCTCGTGATTACCGGTGAAGGACGGGTCGACGGCCAGTCTCTGTTCGGAAAGGTACCTGCCGGCATCGGGCGGCTTGCCATGAAGCACAGCATTCCCGTCGCTGCTCTCGCCGGATCGATTGGAGAAGGCACTGATGCACTAGCTGAACACGGAGTGACAGTCGTTCATCCGATTACTAAAGGCCCCGCCACACTTGAAGAAGCGATGGCAGACGCTGAAGCACTCTTATACGAAGCCGCAGTGCGGCTGATCAGAACCATCCAGTTGATGGAAAAATAAAAAAGGCTTTCTTTTATTTCGCTGCAGGCGGAAGCTTTCCGCTTAATAACTTATCCTCAGGCTGGAAGGCGTCGTTTTTAAGCGAAGAAAGATAAATAAACAGGTGTTCCGATTTTTTATGGAGCACCTTTTTTGTGCCTTTAGATGGAACTTTTTCTCATTTTTGCCGTCTTAATCAAAAAGAGGTGGTGTCCTGATGAAGCTTACGTTAATAATTTTGACCCTGATCATCCTTGTCACGGCAGCCGGATGCTCAGCAGATATCCAGCACTCCGAGGGCGCTGCACAGGATTCCGGTGAAACAGGCGAGGAGGAAATACAATGGTGCAACCCTCCTCCCATCCAGGTAACGGCGGGTGAGGAAAGAATCGAAACGCTGAAGGGCTCTCAGAAGTGGAAGGTCGAGCATGACAATGGTGAGATTTCGTATTCAGAAGCAGACACTGCTCCTCCATCCACGGTTCCGGAATTTAAATACCCTCAAAACGTATCCTCCGATGCCGAGGTGACGGTTGAATTCCCCGCACCGCCTATTTCCTATCAGATCTTTGAATGGGACGAAGAAGATAACGTGATTGACAGGTTCGATGACCTGTCGCTGGCCGGACAGGAAGGGTTAAAAATCTATGAAATCCGCGCCAGATGGGAGCAGGGAATCGTCAGTTACGTGATGTATCTGGATGTTCGTTAACGAGGGGTATCCTTAAATACCCTCCTTTCTCTTAAAATCGATTGCCGAACTCTGAAACTCGCTCTGTTCTGTACTCTGAATCGGTGCGTGCCGGGAGATATCGACCTTCGCACGCAACTTATCGACCTTATTTCAGATATATCAACCTTATAACTCAACATATCGACGAAGCGACACCATTCGACACGACCAGGTTCACATACAATCCCCCCCCCTACTCCACTGCATCAAGAAAGAGCCCCCTCAAGCAAGGGGCTCTCCTTTCTTTTGCACCATTCACCCTCTGTAAACGGAAGGTTCGTTTTTTTCTGCTCCGGTCATGACTTTCGGAAACTGGCGGTAGTGGTAAGCCACCTGTGACACCTGGCCGGATGCGTCCCTGATAAATCGGACGTATTCGGTCTGTTCACCGCGTTTTGCAAGAAACAGATCTTTTTCCACACAGAGGAGATCTACTTCTCTTCCGTTCGTAGTTCCTCTCAAATCTTCTCCATCGGCAAATACCTTCAGACTCATGCCTTCCATAGACTCGTAGATGCCGGTGTAATCGGCCAGTTCCTCTTCTGTGAGTGTGCAGGCACTTTCAAGGGGATGAACCTGTGCATTGAGGTCTCTTCTGCCAGCTTGATTTAAAGCGGCATTCATGATGGCAGACACCGGCACACCGGCAAGATTTGAGAGGACAACCCCGCTCTGTTTTTTCTCCGGAATCATGGACAATTGGGAACTGATGGCCTTCAGACTTCCCCCGTGCTCGACCAGTTTATGCCCAAAGTAATCCGGCGTAATAAAGAATCCGTAGCCGTAAAACCGTCCCGGTTCAATTTCAACAAACGGTGTCATCATCTCATTTAAGCTTTCCTCAGATACAATCTTCCTGTCCTGAACCTTTCCATTTTCCAGATAAATGCCGGAGTAAATGAGCAGATCCGATACTGTTGATTTCAGGTAGCCCGCCGCCCGCATCGCAGGTGCATCCCACCATACCGGTGACGCATAGACGCGGGATTCACTCTCTTCTTTTTTTGCATAAAGTTCCGTCACGTTATCCAGTCCCTGAACTTCCTCTTCCGTGAAAAACGTCCTTGTCATGCCGGCAGGTTCGAGAATGTGTTCTTTAACATACCGCTCATACGGTTTTCCGGACACACTTTCAATGACCGCCCCGAGAATGGCGTAACCGTCATTGGAGTAACTGAAAGCTGTTCCCGGTTTACCGAGAAGAGTGACTTCCTTTTCTGTGATCGCATCGATCAGATGCCGGTAGTCATCCACCGGCTCACGGTCGGTTTCTTTAATCTCAATGCCCGGATAGTCATTGGCGTCAGGATCGTTTTTAAATGAGCGGATGCTGGCATAGACCAAGGTTGGAAGAGGCGGAAGTCCTGAGGTATGGGTCATCAGATGATGGAGGGTAATCTCTTCGGAACCGGAGCACACCCGAGCAAAATCAGGTATGTAGCGGATCACCGGATCATGCATGTCCAGTTTGCCTTCGTCTTTCAGCTGCATGACTGCAAGGCACGTGAATGATTTCGTAATCGAGGCAATGCCAAAGACGGTGTCCATTGTTACAGGCAGGTTTTCCGACTGGTTTCTGAACCCGTAGCCACGCTCGTAAAGCCGTGCCTTCCCTTCTTTCAGTCCCACAGCGACGCCCGGCACCCCTTCCTCTGTTTTGATTTTTTCCACGTAGTTGTCAAAATCGGTCATCTTCATTTGCTCGTCCTCCTCCGTTAAGTGTATAATCCTTCCTTTCTTGTCCTGTTTCCCCTTTTCCTCCGTGTACACACAGGAAGTTGGAAAAACCTCTTGCCTTCACAAGAAAAATTGTCTACACTATAAATCGTAACTATTACGATCGAAGTCATTACGATTTAATATTTATACAGGAGGCGGTCAATATGGAATGGACCATCATTGGGGGCGGCATTCAGGGCTGCACACTCGCGTGCTATCTTGTTGAAAAAGGCAACGTCTCTCCAGAGAATATCCTGATTATCGATCCCCACCCATCACCAATGGAGAACTGGAAGCACTGCACGGGAAAAATCGGCATGACTTACCTCCGTTCGCCCTTTGTTCATCACCTGTCCCCCTCCCCCTTCTCACTTGATCATTACGCCAGTAGCGAAAAGTATGCCAGCCCGTTTACAGGCAGGCAGAAAAAGCCGCGGCTCGATTTATTTAATAATCATTCCAGTGCCCAGTTTACCAGCCTTGGACTTGAGGCTTCTTGGAAACAGGGGCGTGTGTCCGGCGTGAAAAAGCAAAATGGTGCATGGCAGCTGGCCCTGGATTCGGGAGAAATCGTAACAACTCAGCATACGGTCATTGCGATCGGTCTTGGTGAGCAGCCTTTCTGGCCGGACTGGGCCCGTGAGATAAAGAACCACCGTCCCAGAAGCATTTTTCATGTGTTTGACAGCGGCTGTAATCCTGCCAATCTTCGCGGTCCTGTTACTGTTATTGGGGGAGGCATCACTGCGGCACATTTGAGTCTTCATCTGAGCAAAATCCAGTCCAACCCTGTAACCATGATTCACCGTCACCCCTTTCGTATTCACGAATTTGACAGTGATCCCGGCTGGATGGGACAGAAACATATGGGCCCGTTCCAAAAAGTAAAAAATCTTGATAAGCGGCGCCGGATGATCCGGGTTGCCCGGCATAAAGGGTCGATCCCGCGACATCTTTACCGGTCCCTGAAACATGCTGAAAAAAACAGGCAGGTCACACTTCTCTCCATGAATACAACCACTGTTTCCGAAAACTCCCGCGGTTCACTGGTATTATCTGACGAAAACATCCATCATGAAACAGAAAATGTGATCCTTGCGACCGGCTTTGAGCAGAAGCCCCCTGGAATGGACTGGCTTGCTCCTCTTATTCAGGACGAAAACCTTCAATGTGCCCGCTGCGGCTATCCCGCTGTCCCTGACTCCCTTGAATGGTGCGACCATCTGTATGTCACCGGAGGATTAGCCGAACTTGCTCTTGGACCGGCAGCTAGAAACATTTCAGGTGCCAGGCGTGGGGCACAGCGGATTGTCGACCTGCACTGCTGATCAAACTGCACATTTTATCGATGGGGCAGGTCTTCTCCTGCTTCGATGAAAACAGACTAAATAAAGGAGTTTTTTTCATGGCAACAAAACGAGTTCCTGTTACTGTGCTGAGCGGCTTTCTCGGCGCAGGTAAAACAACACTTTTAAATCACATTCTCAACAACCGCGAGAACCGGAAGGTAGCTGTCATTGTCAATGACATGAGTGAAATCAATATTGATGGTGATCTGATCGACCAGGGCGGCTTTTCCCGTACGGAAGAAAAGCTTGTGGAAATGCAAAACGGCTGCATCTGCTGCACCCTCCGCGAAGATCTGATCCTGGAAGTTAAAAAGCTGATTGAAACCGGCGATATCGATTACCTTGTGATTGAATCAACCGGGATCAGTGAGCCCGTACCAGTCGCCCAGACGTTTACGTACATGGATGAGGAAATGGGTGTTGATCTCACTGCCATCACAAGGCTCGATACGATGGTCACTGTTGTTGATGCCTATTCGTTCTGGACCGATTACAACAGCGGGGAGACCCTCGTGGACCGCGGTGAAGGGGTGGATGAAACGGACCATCGTGATGTGGTGGATCTTTTGACCGATCAGGTCGAGTTCGCTGACGTTATTGTTGTAAACAAAGCGGATAAGGTCCCTTCTGAGGAACTGACCCACCTGCAGGCGGTTTTGACAAAGCTGAATCCCGGAGCACGAATCGTTTCCGCTGCGTTTGGATCCGTTGATTTGTCACTTGTACTCAATACCGGTCTATTCGATTTTGAGAAAGCAAGCCACAGTGCCGGCTGGATCAAAGAGTTAAACGAGGAGCACGTCCCGGAAACAGAAGAATACGGCATCTCTTCTTTCGTATACAGAAGACGGCGCCCTTTCCACCCGGCTCGGCTGATGGAATGGCTCGAAAACTGGCCTGAACAGGTAATCCGCGCAAAAGGGTTTTTCTGGGCAGCCACAAGGAACGATCTTGCCGGCCTTCTCTCCCAGGCAGGAGGCTCAATTACAATTTCCGGTGCGGGAGACTGGCTGGCCTCGTATACTGAAGAAGAACGGGAATCTCTTTTTACCCAGGATCCTGAACTTAAAGAAGGTTGGGAAGAGCCGTTTGGCGACAGAGCCAACGAGATTGTTTTTATCGGAATTGACTTGAATGAAGCCGAGGTCACCGATTCTCTCGATCGTTGTCTGTTGACTGACAAAGAAATGAAACAGGACTGGAGCACTTTTACGGACCCCCTTCCCGCTTTTCAGGCTGAAAGTGTGAGCAGCTGATACAAAACTTCTGAGGTATGGGACGGAGATTCTGTCGTTTCACGTGAAACAGTTGGGTTCTGCTGACTAATTACAAGGGATTGAGGCACGAAGAAAATCGTGCCTCACCCTTCAATAATCTGATCCGCCTTGAGTATCCGTCTGATCTTCGATTACAGTAAACCGTTTCACTGCTTCTTTCAGTTTTTCAAAATCATCCATATGAATAAATTTGTACTTGAGTTCAACCTTACTCTCGTCTCTTAACATTAATATGATTGCCTCTTCTGCCAGGATGGCTTTTTTCACGTCGATACTCCCAATCTTTTTTCTTTGCATGGGAAAACCTCGATGAATAGAGAGAACCCCCTCTTCCATTCTTATATAATCGATTTTTGTGATGGATAAGTACGCGGCCGACAGGAATGATCCTATAATGACATTCATTCCAATCAATGAACGGATAAACAGAGGGAAATCAGTGGATAAAGGGAACTGGATCATGTTTAATACCGCTGCCATCATCACACCTGACAGGATCCACGCTCCCCTCGTTCTGTATTTGATTTTCACACCTCGCCGCCTCCAAACTCAGATGTTTATTTCTACCGTAACATACAGGACAGCTCGCATTTGACACTCTGAGTGTGTGCTTTTTTAAAACTGCTGCCATCTCGGCTATACTGGGAGGAGACAGAACGAGGACAGGAGCTGGTTCTTTTTTATGACAGAGACGAAACAGACGATCCGGGAGCGGGTCTGGGATACGATGGAACAGGAAAAAGTCGGCCGGTTTCCTTTTCCCCTTAGAGGCCGGATCCCGAATTTTAAAGGTGCCGAAGCGGCTGCCAGGCACGTGTTTGAACTGGAAGTCTATAAAGAGGCAAAAGTTGTGAAGGTAAACCCTGATTCCCCGCAGCTGCCAATCCGCGCCCAGGTGCTAAAAGACGGGAAGACGCTTCTCATACCAACGCCTCGGCTCAAGGACGGCTTTGTGCGGATTGATCCGGCTGCCGTGCCGCCGGGAGAGGAAAAAAAAGCGGCCAGTCTGAAGCATATGAACAGCTATGGACAAGTTGTGCCCCTTAAAGATCTTCCCCGGATCGATCTGCTGGTCGTGGGGTCGGTCGCCCTTCACCGGGACGGCCGCAGGCTTGGAAAAGGGGCAGGCTTTGCTGACCGGGAGTATGCCATCCTTCGTGAGCTCGGCAATCCGGAAATTCCTGTGGTCGGAACCGTAAACAGTGTCCAGCTCGTGGAAGACGACATTCCAAGAGACCAATACGATCTGACGGCAGATTACATTGCGACGGAAAAGGAATGCTTTGCGACCCGCTCGCCCTATGATAAACCATCAGGCATTGACTGGACCCGTGTGACAGACGAAGAGATGGAAGCCATGCCTGTACTTGAGGAAATACGGCGGATTACGAAAGCGTAACTGAACAGAAAAGCCCGTACTCTTGATTTGAGAATACGGGCTTTTGTCTATTCTTTATAGTTGGATTCCTCATAATGAACGGTCTTGATCCGAATCGAAGAATCGTGAAAATCGCCGCTCTGGAGTTTCCACGTGCTGTCGAGCTGATGAGGTACGGTAACGCCGCTTGCCGTCTCACGGTAGTCAGAGTAGGCGATTTGCCACGCTTCTGTCTCATCACCCCGGTGGCGGTTGGCGGCATGAGCCGATTCAGGCAGACCTGATTCGCTGAAGGTGAACACAATGGTTCCCTCCTCCTGTCCGCTTTTCACCAGTGCCGTCACTTCCCTCTCGCCCGTCTGTTCAAGGGTGACAGAAGGATTGTGAATAAACGCCTGGGGACAGAGAACAAGTTCCCCTGCATAGCGTACAAGAAGCCCTTGGCGGACACTTTCTCCTCCTGTCCGGTTAACCGGAAATACAGACCAAAGTCTGGTAATGTGTGTACCGGTCTGATCTGTCAGTTTTTCAATCGTATTCATACGAACCACCGCATTTATTCTTGAAAATCCCATCCAGACAAAACCGGGCTTATCTGTCCGGAAAAACTGCTCTCCCTTAATCAGGGACCACTTTTCTTCCGGCTTCATCCGCCGGAAGCCCTCATAGGTGACAAAGGCTTCAGTAAGATCGGCTTCCTCTGCCGCCTTAATCTTTCTCAGGTAGGTATCAATCAGAGGCGGGACTTCTCCTTCTCCCTTGTACACCTCTTCGTTGTCTTCCATTTTCATATACAGAACGTCTTCTCTGAAGCGGTTCAGAAACACCCAGTTGCTGATTAACAGCACGCCAAGCGACAGAACTCCCAGTACAACGATGACGACGACAATATCAGAAAGAATCTGTTCGGTCAAAGGTAATCCCTCTCTCTTTTTTGAATGCTTTTCTTCTTATACCCTTTTTACGATGAAAAAAATCACCTCTGGTCTAAGGCGGACATAAAGAGAAGCCCGGTGCCCCTAATGGACACGGACTTCTCATTTTTTAGCCTTTTAGCCTTTACGGCGTTTTGCTGCAAAAGCGAAATCTTTTTTCTTTCCTTCAGGACGGCTGCGGCGGTTATCGCTGCTGCCCGGACGGCCTCTGCGGTCGTTACTGCGTGGCTTTCCGCCTCCGCGGTATCCGCCTTTGCCTTTATATCCGCCTCCGCCTTTTGGTCCTTTGCCGTGCTTAATCCGGACCGGCGGCTCGCTCGTAAGGTTGATCGATACTTCTTTTCCAGGCTCCTTGCTCGCCAGTTTCAGTGCCGCCGAGACAAGTGTTACGGCATCGTAGGAACCGAGAAGCTCTTCCGCTTTCTCAGTAAGAGAGGCGAATTCCTCATTCTCAATGACTTCCGTAAGCTGCTCTGCAGCCTGCTGCTGACGTCCTTCGCTGGCATCTTTCAAGGTTGGTGCTTTTTCGAACGTCATTTTCTTTTTCGTTGTCTTTTCGATGACGTTGATGTGTTCCTTCTCACGCGGTGTTACGAATGAGAACGCCACACCGTGCTTCCCTGCACGTCCGGTACGGCCGATACGGTGCACGTAGCTCTCCGGATCCTGCGGAAGGTCGAAGTTAAACACGTGGGAAACGCCGCTTACGTCAAGACCGCGGGCAGCCACGTCTGTCGCAACAAGAATTTCAATGCGCTTTGACTTAAATTTCTGGATGACTTTATCACGCTTGTTCTGCGGAAGGTCACCATGAATCCCTTCCACTTCGTAACCACGCTGGAAAAGAGCGTCGGCAAGCTCATCAACACGGCGCTTCGTACGGCCGAACACGATCGCCAGCTCAGGAGAGTGAATGTCAATGAGACGGCAGAGCGTATCGAACTTCTGGCGCTCATGAACTTCCACATAACGCTGGTCGATGTTCGCTACAGTCATTTCCTTTGCTTTTACTTTCACTTGTGCCGGATCGTTCATATATTTGTTCAGGATGGATTGCAGGCGCGGAGGCATTGTTGCAGAGAACAGAAGCGTCTGGCGGTTGTCAGGAACCGACTCAAGAATCTCCTCGATCTCTTCCACAAAGCCCATGCTGAGCATTTCGTCTGCTTCATCAAGCACAACTGTGTTGATGTCAGAGAGTTTGATCGTGCCGCGGCGCATGTGGTCCTGAAGACGTCCTGGTGTAGCCACGATAATCTGCGGGCGGTTCTTCAGCGCACGGATCTGACGTCCAATTTCCTGGCCGCCGTAGATTGGAAGAGCGCGGACACTGCTGTAGCGTCCGATTTTGTTAAGCTCTTCTGCAACCTGAATGGCAAGCTCACGTGTCGGTGCAAGGACGATCCCCTGTGGAAGACGCGTCTCCTGCTCCATTTTTTCAATAAGGGGAATACCAAAAGCGGCTGTTTTCCCTGTTCCTGTCTGGGCCTGGCCGATCACGTCCTTGCCTGTCTTGGCAATCGGAAGAACATCCTTCTGGATCGGGGTAGGCTCCTCAAACCCCATCTGGTCTAGTGATTTGAGTAATAGTGGATGAATATCTAAATCTGCAAATACTGTCAAAAAAACCGAACTCCTTTTTTGTTTCAATTTTGGTGGCTCTCAGCTGCATGATTTGCCTTCAATACGGGCACGATTAAATCTCCGGTCACCCTGATGGTTTGGCACATCACAGCGCACTTTCGCCGAATGTATATCATACTCTTCTCATTTGAAGAAGCTATATCATCAGTTATGCTCAATTGAGCGAGATCTAATCTGTTTTTTATTAACATTTCAGAGGCATAAAGAAAACCCGGTTCATACCGGGATTTTATTCGTTAAGAGCCGATAAATACGCGGATAAGAAAATGGCATTAAAAAGGGCATATCCCTGATACGTTGGAATATGCCCGTTCATTCCTATAGGAATCGAGTTGGATTACAGACGTACAACGTTTGCTGCTTGTGGACCGCGGTCGCCTTCAACGATTTCAAATTCAACTTCTTGACCTTCTTCAAGAGTTTTGAAACCTTCAGCATTGATCGCAGAGAAGTGTACGAAAACGTCGTCTCCGTCTTCACGCTCGATGAAACCGAAACCTTTTTCTGAGTTAAACCATTTTACTTTACCTGTCATAATGACGGCCTCCTTTAGAGAAAAGAAAATTCGTGAAAACTGAATACCGTAAAACCATATTTCCAAAATCCTTAAGAGGCCGGAAAAAATGTTTTTCGATGTTCAAGATTTTCAATCCTCTTTACTATATCATGCAGGTACGGGAAAAGCAAATTACACAAGGGTAAAAGTGCGTATTGCCACTTTGTGCCCATTCGTCAGGAAGGATTTGTGAGTGCTCTCTTTATGACTTCCTCCCGGTCGTCTGTGTGACTAAGGGGATGGCTGGCTTATCGCAGGTTGTTCATGCCGAGGCCGCGTATGGGGGGGGGGGGCGGACTATTCCTGCACTCCTATAGCTTCAATCTCAATAAGCGCTCCTTTAGGCAGCTTAGCGACCTCAACCGCACTTCTGGACGGATACGGCTCTTCCAGGTAAGACGCATAAATCTCGTTTACTTTCGCAAAGTCATCCATGTTCTGAAGAAAGATGGTCAGTTTGACGGCGTGTTTCAGGCTGCTGCCGCCTGCCTGAAGAACGGCTTCAACATTTTTCATTACCTGGTGCGTCTGCGCTTCCACTCCATCAGCCATCTCCCCTGTTTCCGGGTCGAGGCCGATCTGGCCGGACGTGTAAACAAGTCCGTTAATTGTAATGCCCTGGGAATAAGGGCCGATCGCACCCGGTGCGTTCGCGGTTGCTACCGGCTCGGTTTTTCTGGTCATAGTGGTATCCTCCTCTTGGAATTCGGGATTGTGATGGGTTTATTTTATCACGGGTTAATGAAGCAGCAAACGATTTCCATATAAATGGGCGGATTCCATAAATATGATGAGGGATTACATAATTCTCACGATAATTAAATAATCCTGACGTTAATTAAATAATCCTGTAATTATTTGCGTAATCTTACTTTTACTTGAGCAAATCACTGAGGCAATATACCGCCCCTTTCGTGCCACCTTTCATCTGAAGCCTCTGCTTCCTCAAATAATAGCTGGCCTGAGGCCCATTTTCCATATGACAGAAGTTCATAAACTGTTTCTTAGTCAAATATTCCGATACAATCAGCGCATAATCTCTCATGGTTGGCGGTAGCACTGTCTCAGAGTTGCCTGTAAAACCGCATCTCCCGCAACACCACTTTGTTTTCCTTTTCAGCATAGGGATCTGTGAACATGCGGGGCAGCGGACACCGGTTATGAGGTCAGACTGGGGAATGCCGTATGTGCTGAGAACATTTCTTTTTAAAGGCCTATCCATCAGAAGAATGCGGTCACAGATGGCCTGGAGCTGCACGTCAGTCAGGCACACACCAGTCTTTTGCCCGAGCAGCTTCTGAATGCGCTGAGGCAGGACTTCCGAGCGGAATAAGCGGCCAGCCATCGATTTATCCATGGAGGCTGGATCAAGAAAAGCCTGGGAGTGGGTCAGCACGGCATACGCCTCAATCGGGACTTCGGCAGATAACTTCTGCTTTACAAGCCACCCCGTAAAATCATCCCGGTGACTCTGTACCTGCAGAAGTGGCTGCCTGAACACCTGGCGTTCCCCGGTATCAGCGTCCACCCGTGTGAACTGACCGGTTTCCCCATCGAACTCAAGCCGTCCTTTAAAGTTCTTTGATTCGAGAAAAATGTGCTGATGCCTGGAGAGAATCATGAGGTCTGTTTCAAAGTGGTATCCGTACTGAAGGAGTCTGACATTGTGGAGAAAGTTGAGGTCCGGCCGTTCGGCAAAAGAACGGAGCGTGTACAGGAGGTGCTTCTCACCGGCATAACCTGATCGGTAACCTCCCAGGTCGTTCACAATTTTACCGTAACGTGGGTGGCGGGGCGGAAGGCGGCGGGAAAGGGCTTCGAGCTGGTCAATAATAACGGGGCGTTTAAGTGGTTTAACGATCAAGAGGAAACTCCTTTCGGGGAAGGATAAAAATCTGCCTTGCTTCAATTCGACAAAGAGTTAAGAAATCCTCTCAGCCTTTTCACTGAAAAATCCCCGCCTCCCAAAGGAAGGCGGGGCCAAAATAGCTGTCATTACCTCCCGTAAGAGGCGACCTGCACGAGAATGTCCTCCTGCTCCTTCCAGAGGCGCTGGGCTTCCCGCACATCCGATTTTATAAACCGGATTTTTCCGCCGGGCGGCAGCTGGGCAACCTTCCATAGGTCGGCTCCGATTACCGTGGCAATTTTTGTGTAGCCGCCTGTCGTCTGGCGGTCGGCCATGAGGATGATCGGCTGTCCGTCCCCCGGTACCTGCACAGAACCAAAGGCAATCGCGTCGCTCAGAATGTCGGCGCCATTTTTGTGTGTCAGCGGTGTCTCCCCCTGAAGGCGGTATCCCATTCTGTCAGACTGGTGGCTCACTTCGTAGAACTCAGAAAAGAACCGGTCCAGTGACTCGTCATCAAAACTGTCATCCTGGGGACCCGGTATGGCCCGGACTTCCACTTCCCGGTCGTACTGGGGAATGTGTTCGGCGGCAACCCGGCGGCCGGAGTGAAGCTCAAGGTCATTCGCCTCTTCTCCAGCCTTGACTGTGTCCCCTTTGCGCAGTTCCCTGCCTTCAAACCCGCCGATGCCGGCCTTCAGATATGTGCTTTTGCTGCCCATCACTTCGGGCACTTCAATGCCGCCGCGTACGCTGATGTACAGGCGGGCGCCGTTTACCGGGCGGCCGAAGCTCACCTTGCTTCCTTCTCTCACAAGGTAGCTTTTCCACGTTGGCACCGTTTCACCGTCAATTTCCGGCTGCAGATTCGCTCCTGTAAAAGCAAGTACAAGATCTTTTTCCACTTTCAGTACCGGACCCATTATGGTTACCTCAATGACAGCCTCGTTTCTGGCATTCCCGACCAGTACATTTGCCATCTGCATCGCATACTCGTCCATGGCTCCGGCAGGACTGAGTCCAAACTGCTGATAGCCGAGGCGGCCGCGGTCCTGCACTGTTGTTAAAAGACCCGCTTTCTCAACTGTAAAACTCATCAGTCTCCCACCTTCCTGATTTCCACACCGGCTTCCTGGAGGCTTGTACGGAGATTCTGCACAAAGGCAAGGGCTTTTGGTCCGTCACCGTGTACACAGATTGTATCCGGTTCAATCGGAATTTCTGTTCCATCAACCGCTGTGACTACCCCGTTTTTAATCATTTTCAATACCCGTTCTGTCACTTCAGCCTCGTCTTCTATTACCGATCCGGCTTCTGTCCGCGGAGTCAGGGTGCCATCAGGCTGGTAGGAGCGGTCGGCAAACACCTCCTGGGCCATTTTAAGCCCGTGTTCCTTGCCCGCTTTCACCAGTTCGCTTCCTGCCAGGCCGAAAAGGATGAGCGAGTCGTCTACATCCCGTACAGCTCGTGCAATTGCATCAGCTGTGACACGGTTTTTTGCTGCCATGTTAAACAGGGCGCCGTGCGGCTTGACGTGCTGGAGGCGCTCTCCTTCAAGCTGAACAAAGGCGTTCAGTGCCCCAATCTGATACACGACCATGTTATAGACATCCTCGGGCTCCACTTCAATATACCTCCGGCCAAAGCCGCCGAGATCCGGCAGTCCCGGATGTGCACCGAGCCCGGTGCCGGACGCCGCTGCAAGTTTTACCGTAGCCCGCATCACGTTATGATCGCCTGCGTGATACCCACAGGCAATATTGGCCGAGCTCACAAGCTTGAGTACTTCCGGGTCCTGCCCGATTGTATAATTACCGAAGCTTTCTCCTAGGTCACTGTTCAAATCAATGCGCATGTTCTCCCTCCTCAATGTGTACGATCTGTTCTCCTCCCTCCGCACGGCGGCAGAGGTCTTTGTACTCTTTTTCGTCGACCGGTTTAAAACGGATCCGGTCCCCTGCCTGCAGAAGGAATGGATCCGCCTGCTCCTGGTCAAACAGCTTTACCGGCGTATGCCCGACCAGCTGCCAGCCGCCAGGGGAATCGAGCGGGTAAATGCCTGTCTGCTCCCCCGCGATCCCAACGGAGCCTGCAGGAACCTTCTGGCGCGGATTGTCTCTTCTTGGGGTATGAAGTTTTTCCGAAAGACCGCCCAGATAAGGAAAGCCCGGGTTAAATCCGAGCATGTAGACGAGATAATCCGGCTCGCTGTGAAGACGGATCACCTCTTCCTTGTCCATTTCGTTATGGGAGGCTAAATCCTCAAGGTCCGGTCCACCTTCGCTGCCATAAAACACGGGTATGTGAATAATCCGGCCTTCACCCGTTTCTTCGTTTTGCACCTGCTTTTCGCACTCCTTTAAGAATGCCGTCATTTCATCGTAGCCGGCTGTTTCCGGCTTGTAATATACAGTCAGCGAGGCATACGCCGGCACCCACTCTGTTACAGCAGGGTGAACGTTGTCGCCGATCACCTTGCAGAGTGCACGGATGTAGCGGTTGGTCTGTTCTGATATTTTTTCATCGAATCCGATGCGGATTGCTTTCTCCCCCACCGGCTTAAAAGATTGAATCTGCGTCATGTAAGCCTCCTCCTTTTGAAGTTGCTTCGCTTTTCAATTGGCATATACTCCTCTAATATCCGCTTTTTATTATAACAAATCGTCCGAAAAACATAATAACGCAAAAAACCGGAAATCCCTCTCAGGATCCGGCTGTATGCTTCCTTATTGATGTTGCCTGATCGTAACACGCAGGCTGCGGTCGGTGCGAATGTCATCTTCATGCTCATTCTGTTTAATCGCACTGGTACATTTCGGGCATCGGACGGCACGCTGGGAAATGTCCGAAAAACAGTATGGACATGTTTTCTGCTGTGAAGCTTCTTTGGGAAGCCGTTTAAGCCGGTTCATCTGCAGAATAATAAAATAGGCTGCCCCTGCGATGATGCTAAAGTGCAGAATCGTCTCGATAAACACACCATAGTTAATCGTTGCCGCCCCGGCTTCCTGGGCTTCTGCAAGCGACCGGAACTGACCGCCGGAAAGGTTCACATACAGGTTCGAAAAATCAACTCTGCCCAGTACAAGGCCTACAGGAGGCATGATGATGTCGGAAACAAACGAACTGACCACTTTTCCGAAGGCAGCACCGATAATGATACCGATCCCCATATCAACGATCGTTCCACGTGTAGCAAATTCCTTCAGACCTTTTAAAAACACCGCGGGCACCTCCTTACGTTTAAAAGGTATGTCCACCAGCGGTGATTATGAATATTTTAAGAATCAAGAAGGGTGCATTTCACTTTTACAGTCAGGGAATGTTTGCCGCCCCGGTAGACACCCTGGAGCGGGCTGAGATCCGAATAATCCCGTCCTGTTCCGACACGGATGTGATTCTCCAAAGCTTCCACGTTATTGGTCGGATCAAGACCGCACCAGCCGATCCCCGGTACCATCACCTCGACCCAGGCATGAGTAGCCGAATCCCCGATCAGGGCAGAATCTTCCCCAACGTAGAGATAACCGCTCACATAACGAGCCGGGATCAGGTGAGCCCTCAGAATCCCGAGCATGATGTGTGTGAAATCCTGACAAACGCCTGTTTTCATCGGAAATGCTTCGTGCGCCTTCGTATTCACAGTCGTCACGTTACCCTGATACGTAAAACGGTCGTGAATGTACCGCATCACATCGAGGGAGAACTGCACCGGATTCAGGTTATCCCCGATCTCCCTGACCACTTCATCAATCTGATCACGGAACATATACGTGTACGGGGTGTCGTTTAAATAAGCAAGATAGTGTTTACGAAAGAGATCGGAATGATAAATATTCCGCATCTCGGGCGAATACTGCATCATCCGAATAAACGGGCTTCGCTGAATACTCACGACCGAGGTGGTTTTTACCTCGAGATGTTCATGGACTTCGGGTATAAAAAAGGTTTCCACCGTGTTTCCCCAAAGATCGCCGTGTTCTTTCGTTAATGATGACGGATTGATCTCGGAACGATAGGAAAGAAGCCGTTGGCACTCATCAGTTCTCGGCTTCAGGCGTATGTGGTTCATACTCTGATCCACAGGCGTCTCGTAATGGAATTCGTTAATATGCTCAATGCGGTATTTCATACCCGTCTTCCCCTCTCAAGTCTGATGCTGGCTCATAGTGGCAGCCGGCTCCGGCTCCACGAGATAGTAGGTTTTGGAGAAAATTGCCCCAATTTCGTTGCAGTAGTTCTGGAACTGGTCGAGGAATTCGCCAAGTTCTTCCATTTTAAGATCGTTGATTATGACGTCGTCAAATTCAATTTTCACCCGCTCGAGAGCATCAAACAGCTCTTCGGAATAATGGGAGACCTTTCCGCCTTCAATTTCCTTTACCGTATCCCATACGTGATTCACGCAGTAACTGATTGAGCGCGGGAACGTCGGGTCGGAAATCAGGAACTGCAGAACGGATCTTGCGGTAATCGCAGGCGGATTCTTTTTCAGGTAGGCATCGTGCCCGTTCACGAACTGAAGGGCCGCCAGCCAGTAATAGTAATGATGGTCCGCGTTATCATTCTCTGCTTCACGCATGGATTTTTCACACATAACGTTTAAAATGCGGGCTGTTTTCTCCGCACGCTCAAGCCATTTGCCGATCTGAATAAAGGCATACGTCTCGTCTCTCATCATAGAGGATTCAATTACACCCTGGGATGTAAAGGACGCGAGTTTAATTTGTCTGAGGAGTTGGTCCACCTCTTTCAGATTCCAATATTGCCGGTCTACATCGATACTATTCCAGTAGCATTCATTTAAGCACTCCCACAGCTCATGGGGAATAATTTCACGAGTGGACTTGGCATTATAGCGGGCGTTGCTGATGCAGTTGGACAGGGAATTCAGGTTGTTTTCCTGAAACGCAAGGTACTGCACAATCGTATCGGGATGAAAAGTGGAATATTCCTTCTCATAATCTGCAAAGGAAGAACAGATTTCAATAACTTCTTCCCAGTCCCGTTCCGCTATCGCATCCGAATCGGATGCTTCGAGCATATTAATCAGTCTGGCGCTGAGTACGCGGGAATTGTTCTCGGCCCGCTCGATATTTCTCGCCATCCAGTAAAGAGAATCAGCTACACGGCTTAACATGGTTCCTCACCTCTTTTTCTCAGTACCCATGTGTCTTTTCCGCCGCCGCCCTGTGAAGAGTTGACCACAAGGGATCCTTCCTTCAGCGCGACACGGGAAAGGCCTCCGGGAAGTACTCTGTGTTCTTTTCCACCCATCACGTACACCCGGAGATCCACGTGGCACGGATAGAAACGGTTTTTCTGAAATGCCGGTGCTCGTGAGAGTCTGATGGTCGGCTGGGCAATGTACTGATGCGGTTCCTGGATAATTTTTTCCCGGAACAATTCGATCTCCGCCTGCGTGGCGTGGGGACCAATCAGCATATCATAGCCGCCTGATGAACCAACGTTTTTCACAACAAGCTTTTCAAGGTTTTCAAGTACGTATTCCCTTGCTTCCTTATCACGGAGGAAGTACGTTTCCACGTTTTTAATGAGCGGCTCTTCCTTCAGATAATACCTGATCATGTCAGGGACATAGGCATACATCGCCTTATCATCAGCCACACCGTTGCCGATGCCGTTCAGAACGGCGACATTGCCTTTCCGGTAGGCTCTCAGAAGACCGGGCACACCGAGAAGGGACTCGGGATTAAAGGCTTCAGGATCAAGAAATTCATCATCAATTCTGCGGTAAATAATATCCACCCGTTGAAGGCCTCGGATCGTCTTCATATATACCACATCGTCTTTTACAATCAGATCACGTCCCTCAACGAGTTCGATGCCCATTTGCTGTGCAAGAAAAACGTGATCGTAATAGGCAGAGTTGTATATACCAGGTGTCAGAAGGATCGCAGTCGGGTTTTCCTTCGCTTTACTGTTGACGGGTACGTGGCTTTTTAATGCCTCATGGAGATGGGAAAGCTGGTGTTCGAGCGTACAGATTTCATGACTGTTGAAAAATTCAGGAAATACACGGCGCATGACAAACCGGTTCTGGAAAACGTAGGACATGCCGGACGGATTGCGCAGATTATCTTCAAGAACGCGGTATTCCCCGTTTTCATCACGGATCAGATCAATCCCGGCCAGGAAAATGTGATTCTTGTGCGGGATCTCAAGGCCTGACGCCTGCTCCCTGTAGTAATACGGGTTCTCCTCGATCAAATCGGAAGGAATAATCCCATCCTTGACGATCTGCTGGCCGTCGTAAATATCCTCCAGGAAAAGGTTGAGGGCTTTTACACGCTGCTTCATCCCCTTTTCAATCTTTTCCCACTGTTTGGGCGGAATAATGACAGGGATAAAATCAAACGGCATCGTCCGCTCCGTGCCGGTCTTATCGCTGTAAACCGTGAAAGTAATGCCCTGTCTTAAAAAACTGAGCTGTGCGGTTTCATTTTTTTCGTGCAGATCCTCGACTGAAAATTGATTCAGAATCGAATGAAACTGCTGGTAATGTGACTTCGGGTGACCATTTTCCTTCATCATCTCATCGTAAAACGCTTTAGCATCGTATTGCTTTAGCACCCCGTCCATCTCCTCCCGGTAAACGTATTGGTAATCCATGCCGGAAAAGACCTGTCTCCGGCAATATGTAAACAACCGGTAACCGGCTGTTTCACTTCCTTTTTCCCTCTTCAAAAGAGTTTTACACCAGTATTCGCCATTTAATGAAAGAAATTGAACGACAGCTTCCGTCTGCATTCTGCATAAAACAGGCTTATTCCTACTTATTCGCCCTGCCCCCCGCTTTTTCCTCTACCCATATATTTACACATCAGCTGAAAATGAGATAAAAGGAGGTTCTGATTACAAATCCGGTGATGAGAAGACCGGTGATCAGCCCCGGAGCCGCTGTCTCTCCTCCGTAACTTCGGAATTCTCCCAGATACATCACCCGGTCAACTTCTTCTGCATGCCGAAAACGAAAAGCATTGGCTGCAAGAACGGCCGCAAGAAGAAAGATGCTCAGGATCGGCAGAAAAAGCAGATCCTGGTTTCCAAAGGTGAGAGTAGTTCCAGTAATGAGAGCGTATAAGGCAAATAACGATCCGCCGATCAGATTTCCCTTCGCTTCCCCCTTCCGCATCCGTTCCCACCTTGCTCCCAGTTTCTTCTGCTCGTGGCGGATTAGTTTCCGCTTGTAGGGAATCCGCTTTTCCAGAAAAGTGATCTTGCCTCTGAATCGAAGCGCTCCATGAATCATAAACCCCAGTGCAGCGATCATAAAAACAATGCTCATCTGAACAGGTACGAAGAAAATGACGGTCATCAGCGCTCCCCCTGTTACGGCCGTAAAGATATTCAGCACGATAAATTCTATCTTTCTGAGCCTTCTGAGTTCTTTCCACTCCATTCTCCGCACCTTCTTTCGCTAATTTCCACACCTATCCATTTAACTTCCTGAAAAATACATGTTTCAAACCGAACAGGATACGTTAATGGTTATAGAAGTGGAATGTAAAAAGGAGGAAATAACATGGATGAACGACTGCCCCGGTTCCCCGAACCATTATGGCGCATTGGAGTAAAGGAGGGAGTGCAATTCCCTCCATTATCTGAAGACATTACCTGTGATGTCACTGTTGTGGGCGGCGGTATTGCCGGTATTACGACTGCTTACGTGCTTCAGAAGGAAGGCTTTGACGTTGTGCTGCTTGAAGCCGGCCGGCTTCTCAACGGCACGACCGGCCATACGACTGCCAAAATCACCTCTCAGCACGGCCTGATCTATGACGAATACATTCAGCACTTCGGAGAGGAAAAAGCCCGTCAGTATTATGAGGCCAATGAAGAAGGCCTTCGCATGATCGAGTCATTTATAAATGAACTTGGGGTGGACTGCGGATTCAGCCGTCAGGATGCTTTGGTCTGGACGGACAATGAGAAAAAACTGAAGGCGCTGCGAAAAGAGAACGAGGCTTACAAAAAGCTCGGTATTAACGGAGGCCTGGTTGATGAAAAGCGGATGCCGTTCCCATGCGCTGGTGCAATTGTGATCCGGGACCAGGCTCAGTTTAATCCTGTACCCTACCTTCAGGCTATGTCAGAGCGATTTACCGAGCTTGGCGGACGGATTTTTGAAAACACCACCGCAAACGGCGTTGACACTGGTGACCGTCCGAAAGTTAACACACGAAGCGGCTACGGGTCTGTATCCCGTTATGTGGTTGCTGCTTCCCATTTTCCGTTTTATGACGGAAACGGGCTTTATTTTGCCCGCATGCATGCAGAACGGTCTTACTCCCTTGCGGTTCGGACGTCAAAGACGATCGCGGAAGGTATGTATATAAATGCCGATGATCCGAAACGGACGATCCGTTCAGCCTCTATGGGGGATGAAACCATCATGATCGTTGGCGGGGAGAAACATAAAACCGGGCAGGGCATTGATACATCCAGGCACTACGAAGCCCTTTCAGCTTACAGCCTTGAAATGTTTCCCGACAGTGAAATCCTGTACCGCTGGGCTTCCCACGACTGGATAACGATTGACCGCATGCCCTATATCGGTCCGGTAACAGAGAAGAAAAGCAACATCTTTGCAGCGACCGGCTTTCATAAATGGGGTATGACCAACGGGACGATTGCAGCCCGCGTGATTCGGGATGCGATTCAGGAGAAAGATCATCCCTACCGTGAACTGTTTACTCCTCACCGCCTGAAAGCCGATCCGTCCTTTAAGGAGTTCGTGAAAGAAAACGCGAATGTGGCAAAAGAGCTGATTAAAGGAAAAGTGGAGCTTACAGGAAGGGACCCTGAGGATCTGGAAAATGACCAGGGCGCAGTTGTGCGGGTAAACGGCAAGCGTGCAGGTGCCTACCGTGATACAGAGGGCTGCCTTCACATCGTGGATACGACGTGCACCCACCTCGGCTGCGAGGTGGAATGGAACGACGGGGACCGGACGTGGGACTGCCCGTGCCACGCCTCCCGATTTGACGTAGACGGCACTGTCGTGGAAGGGCCTGCAAGCGAGCCGCTGACAAAGATTGAGCCTTAACCGGCCGATTAAATGTCCTGCATAAGTAAAAAGGCCCTCTCATTTGAGGGCCTTTAGTTTTTTGCTGTATTCTGCATCAGGTCGTGTATTTTGTCTTTTCACGACTTAACTCCATTAAAACTCTGAGTTAAGTAGTAAATCATGCTTTTTTAAGACTTAACTCTTTCATAACACTGCGTTAGGTCGTGAAATCTCCTTTTTTGCGACTTAACTCCATCAAAACTCTGCGTTAGGTCGTAATTGCTCACTCCAGCCTCGTGTGAAACTCATAATACGTGAAACATCCTCACGTTCCCGGCCGTAAAAGAACTGATCACTTTTTACAGGAGGCTTCCAGCAGTGAAAAAGAAACGAAAAGATCCAACTCGTGCAGCCGCAGACGGCGCAAAGGCCGATCTTGCCATTTTTATTCTGGAAATTCTGCTGTACGTTCCCCGCCTTGCCGGCCGATTCATCAGAAATCTTTAAAAAACTATTTGTTCTTATCCGCCAGCGGCTTGGGATCGTAGCTTGTTCCTGTCGCATCGGTCAGGTCACTGATCGCCTGCCAGAGATGAGGATAAAATTCAAACTTGGCTCCACGTTCAAGCATCTGGGCAGGAACCCCTTTGAGGCTTTTCGTATTGAGACCGATCATCCGGCGTACGAGCTGGATGTGCTGGTGCCGGAACGACTGGAAGCATTCATCAAAACGTGTGAGCGTCTGCATCAGCTGAAATAGAGCAAAGTAACTGCTTTTATTTTCATGCAGCTCCAGCAGTGAGAGATTCTCCTTTTTGATCAGCGCTTCGAACGGCTCCCACAGTGTCGGACCAAGACGGAGGATTTCGTTAAATCCAGGAGAGTCCTGGCCGCTGCCCCGTCCGAGAGCGAGGCGGATCGTATGATAATCTCTCGGGCTGATGACCTTTACCATGTCAAAAACGGCCGGAAGATGCTCAAGGTGCATGTTAACCCGGTTCAGTTTTTCCACTGCCCGTTCCACTCCACCTTCACGCATGTACGTATCCGCCTGATGAATGTATTGGATAATCAGCTTAAAATGCAGCTCGGAAATCTGATGTATCACCTGAAACGTCATTTCCTCATCACAGCTGGCCTCGTCCTCTGTCACCTGCAGTGCCAGCAGTTCGTCCGTATTGATGTATTTCTCGTAATCTGTCTTCGCCATGATTCAACAACCCCTTCGTCAAATGTAAGCGCATTCAATCTGTCTCCTGTCCAGTTTACTAGATTAACCCCGGCGTTGCCACACCGTTTTGCTGACGAAGCCTCTGACAAGGCCTTCCCGGCAAAAAAATAGTGCCCGGCCCCTCCTGTGAGGTTCCGGGCACAAAATGATTATCCCCCGATATAGGACATCTCAATTTTAGGGCCGTTATTCTTTGCCCGGACCGTTTCCTCTGTCCGTTCGTCGGAGTAACGGTCGTGGCGGTTTTTCCAGATACCGGACAGATGCTCGTATAAATCCCGCTCGCCGATGCCGTCACGGATCAGGCCTCGGATATCCTCGCCCTTCGTGGCAAACAGGCACGTAAACAGCTTTCCGTCGGCAGACAGCCTTGCTCTTGTGCAACTGGAGCAGAATGAGTCGGAAACGGAGGAAATAACACCAATTTCTCCTTCTCCATCAGTGTAGGCGTAGCGGTCCGCCACTTCGCCGTAGTAGTTGGCACGGACCGGCTCAACCGGAAACTCGCCGCTGATTTCACTGACGATCTCTTTTTTGGGAACCACACTGTCAAAATTCCAGCCGTTCGTGTTGCCAACATCCATAAATTCAATAAATCTGAGAATGACACCTGAGCCTTTAAAGTAACGGGCCATCGGTACAATCTGTGACTCATTGGCGTCTTTTTTCACTACCATATTCACCTTCACACTGAGGCCGGCTTTTTCTGCCCGGGCGATGCCTTTGAGCACCGGCTTAACTGGGACATTCCGGCCGTTCATTTTCCGGAATACCCGGTCTTCGATCGCATCGAGGCTCACATTTACCCTATCAAGGCCGGCTTTTTTCAGAGCCTCGGCATGCTTGACCAGAAAAACGCCGTTGGTTGTGAGTGCCACATCCTTAATTCCTGCAATCTCCTTGAGTCTTTTGACCAGTTCCGGAAGATTGTTCCGCAGAAGAGGCTCTCCTCCTGTAATCCGGATCTTTTCAACACCGAGTCCGGCAAACTGACGTGCCAGACGGACAATTTCATCAAAAGAAAGGAGTTCGTCCTCTTTCATAAACGGATAGTCAGGACCGAAAATTTCTGCCGGCATACAGTAGGAACACCTGAAATTACACTGGTCTGTCACTGAAATCCGCAGATCCTTTAATGGACGAAACAATGCGTCGTACGCCTGCTGTTCCTGCTTTTTCACACGATCACTCCTTTCTTTTCTTTTCCCTCTTCCATGCGGGTTTCAATCCTGTTTCACACGCTCATGGTGGGCATAAACGTTAAACCGGCTGCCCCTGACAAAGCCGATGGCCGTAATGCCGAGATCCTCCGCAAGCTCTATGGCGAGGGACGTAGGCGCGGACTTCGAAAGCAGAATTCCGCAGCCGATCTTGGACACTTTCAGAAGCACTTCCGACGATATTCTGCCGCTGAAAGCAATAATTTTGTCTTTCATACCGATCCGGTTTACAAGACCGTGTCCGTAAATTTTATCAAGAGCGTTGTGACGGCCGATATCCGACCTGGACACAAGCACCTCATCGGCTGAGCAGAGGGCCGTGTTGTGAAGGCCGCCGGTTTTCTGAAAGTCGGACGAGCCCTCCTGCATTTTTTTCATCAGGCCGATGCACTGCTCAGGTGTCACGGTGAGGGAGGTGGTAATTGTCTTGGCTGTTTTCATGTCATTGTGAAAATAGAACTGACGGCTTTTGCCGCAGCACGAGCCGATTACCCGTTTTGTTCCAAAGTCGGCAGATGAGATTTTTTTATTCTTAAGCGTTACATAAGCAAAGCCTTTGCTCTTGTCCACCGATAGGGAGTCGATATCTGCCGGGAGACGAATCAGCCCCTCTGAAGCGAGAAAACCGATCACCATATCTTCCAAGTGTGCCGGCGTGCAGACCATGGTGGCAAATTCCTCACCGTTTACGTGGACCGTGAGGGCTGCTTCGGTTGCCACCAGATCCTCTGTTTCTCTGAATCCGTCATTTTCGAAAGTGAGAATCGGCTGTTTTTTCATCACCTGGTCCATTGGCTGACTCCTTTGCGTGTTGGTTTATTAAATCGAATATATACATTTCCTTTACTATGCTTCTGCAATGCTTCGCCGAACGACATCCGCTCGCTTTCCGCTGCGGTGCCGGCGAGCCTCCGCGGCCGCTGCCTTTCGGGGTCTCGCCTGGACCCCACTGCCGCAGGAGTCTCGCTCCTGTTGTCAGCTGTGCATAAAAACAGATAACTTGCCTGAAGTAATCATTTTTACTGATGAAAGGTATACTCTAACTGATCTCTGTTTCCAGTTCATCGATGCGCCGCTCTACGTACTTTGTATCTTTTTTCGCGTGGAAGGTTTCAGCCTTTTCCACGACCACGGCAGTGTTGTATTCCGGAATTCCGGCGTACTGCTCGTAAACGCCTTTCGGAATAAGAACGTTTCCTTCCGGCCAGTATACCTGGATATTGCCTTTCTTCGTAGCGTCGATTTTCGCCCGGCCGTGATAAACGCCGAACTTATTATACGCTACGATGGCTTCTCCTTCTTTGATGTTCAGCTCACGGCAGTCTTCCTCGTTGAGAAGAATATCAAAACGGTCCGCTTCATTGTTCGGGTCCGTATCTTTATAAATCATGGAATTGAACTGTTTTCCTCGGCGGGTCGTCACATAGAAATGACCCTCCGGTTTTCTCAGCTCCGGCAGTTCAATCGGCAGCAGATTTCCCCGGCCGTCTTCGGTCGGACAGATGCCATCTTCAAGCAGCCAGGCACCGCCCCACTGAAATACATCCCCTTTTTCCTTAAGGTGCTGGATGCCGTCGTACATCGGATGGGCTTTCGCAATTTCCTCACGGATTTGATCAGCCGTCTGAAAATCGATCAGTTCACTCTTATACGGCTTGATTCGTTTAGCCAGGTCCACGTAGATCTCCCACTCGGCCCGGGCTTCTTCAATCCGGGGGCCTTTTATTTCAGGAGAAAAGTAGACCATCCGCTCCGTGGAAGTGGAGGTCCCGCCGCCTTTTTGTTCATACCGGGTGGCTGCCGGCAGGACAATGACTTCCTCCCTGGCATCTACAAGGGTTGATGTGTTCAGGATAATATCCTGGTGCACACGGATGTCGACATTCTCCAGGCACTGACGGACAAAATCCGGATCCGGCATCGTTTCAAGGAAGTTTCCGCCGGACGTATAGAAGACTTTGAGTTTCCGCTCATGATCTTCAGGAAGCATGGCGTTTTCAAGGGAAACACCGACGATATCCCCCTGCCATTTCGGTATATCAAACTTCCAGAGCTTCTGAATCCGCTTCCGGTTCGGTTCATCAAAGTCGCCGCCTGGAAGAACAAACGGATCAGCCCCCATTTCTCCTGATCCCTGTACGCCGGAGTGGCCGCGGATCGGCATGACCCCGCAGTGCTCCCGTCCGATAAATCCCCTGAGCATGGCAAGGTTGGCTACCTGGGAAATGTTATCAGTCCCAAACCGGTGCTGGGTCAGTCCCATGGACCAGACGAACACGCCGCTTTTCGACTTGGCGAGCAGCTGGGCAAATTCGAGCATCCGCTCCTTCGACAGTCCTGATGATTTCACGATCGGATCCCATTCCTGGGCCTCTACATGGGCTTTCAGCTGTTTGAATCCGTTTGTGTGCTCATCGACGAAGCTGCGGTCGATGGCAGATCCGGGCGCCTGCCTCTCCATGTCAAACCAGTGCTTCATGACACCGTTCATAAAGGCGATATCGCCGCCGATGTTTACCTGGTACACGTCATCTGCCAGCTTCGTCCCGAACAGGGCGCTGTCAGGGACCGATGGAATCCAGTAGTGATCCATAGACGGCTCCCGGTAAGGGTTGATCATAATGATTTTTGTGCCCTTCCGCTTTGCTGCATACATATATTTGGTCGAAACCGGCTGGTTGTTCGATGCGACCGAGCCCCAGAAAATAAGGACGTCGGATCCGATCCAGTCCTGATAGTTGCAGCTCGATGCGCCGATCCCGAGAGAACGCTTGAGCGCCGTTTTACTCGGGGAGTGACAGATCCGCGAGGCATTGTCGATATTATTAGTTCCGATAAACCGGGCTGCTTTTGCCGCTGCATAATAGGATTCATTTGTAATCCCCCGTGCAGTCAGGAAAAAGCTCAGCTGTTTCGGGTCAATTGTTTTAATTTTACCGGCAATCCGGCCCATGGCGTCGTCCCATGTAATTCTCGTAAACTTCTTTTCCCCGGGCTTACGGGACAGGGGATAAGGAATGCGGCCCAGTTCACGGAGCTCCGAGCTGTTCATTTTTTTCAGCTCATCCACGTCCTGAAACAGAACATCGTCTTTAATGGCCGGCATCGTATTTAAGCGCAGTACATTGAGACGGGTCGTACAGATGTGCGGACCGCTCAATGTCTGGTCGTAAAGACCGGAAACCCCGAGAGCGCATCCGTCACAGACACCCTGTGTCAGAATGCGGGTGGCGTACGGCAGGTTGTCTTTGTTCTCCCAGACGACTTTCGCTGTATCACGAATATGCTTCGGTTTCACTTTTCCCAGTCCGAACGGGACCATGCTCACCCAATGTTTAGGATCGGGTTTTTTAGGCAGCTTCATCGGTCCCTGATGTTTTGTTTTCCCCATGTGGCATCACCTTTCTTTTCCGGCTGAGGGACGCTGTTTCCGTTTGTGCGCCAAGATGCGGAAGTTTCCGCCAGCCGTCATTATAATTGTAAACGCATTCATAAATTTCAGGGCCGGATCCCCGGGTTTACCGGCTTTATCTGCCGGATCCGAATTTCTTTTCCAGATCTTCATCAAAAATAAAAATACTCATCCCGAAGTCCTTCTCAATATCAATGTCCACATACAAATCAAGAAACACGGCACCAAGATATTCTTCCATCTCCACAGGACGGTTGTTCCGGTACATATCCTTTACCATCTCCGTTCTTGCGGCACGGACCATCTGTTTACCTTCCGAGGCGTTGGCAATGAATTTCTCAACGGGAGACAGGTTTCCCTCCATTTCCGAAATAGCCCAGTTCCGGCAGAACGTTGTCCGGATTTCCCTAGGACCTTTTCCCATATGGCGCTTCCGGAAAGCCCTTACAAGATTACTAAACTCTGCTTCGTGTTTGTTCATGTCCGCATCCTTCTAACTATCTTTTATTTTCTGCTTTTATTATAACACCTTCTAAGCGGCGGGACGGACTACCCGGCATGGACGCCTTTGGCTTTTTCCGCTTTTACCCTGTCCTCCGCCTTCTCCTCTTCCGCGTTTTTCTTTTCCAGCTTGCGAATATCGACCCGGATCACAAGGGAAATGATAAACGCGATTACAAACATACCTGAAAAATAAATCAGACTGTTTGAGTAGCTTCCTGTCGTGTCATACATCCACGCTGCAAAGAGCGGGCCTGCAAGCCCTGCAGCGGCCCATGCAGTCAGAATATAACCGTGGATGGCTCCAAGCTGCTTCGTCCCGAACATATCCCCGATATATGCCGGAATGGAAGCAAATCCTCCTCCGTAGCATGTATAAATAATCATCAGCATGATCTGAAACGGTACAGCTGCAGTGGTGAACGGCAGAAGGGCGAAAAGGACAGCCTGAATGACGAAGAATGCCGTGTACGTATTCGGCCGGCCGATATAATCGGAAATTGAAGCCCAGCCGAGCCGCCCGATACCGTTAAACACACCAAGGATCCCGACGAGTGCCGCCGCCTGGGTTGCCGACATGCCGACACTTTCCTGCGCCAGCGGACTTGTAGCTGAAAGAATAGCAATTCCGCAGGTCACATTAATAAAAAGCATGAGCCACAGATAGTAGAATCGTGGTGTTTTGATTGCCTCATTTGCCCGAAGCTGGGCAAGGTCTTTCTTGATTTTGACTTTTCCACTGTCGACTTTCTCCTTAAATCCTTCCGGCATCCATCCCTCCGGGGGACGTTCGAGGTAAAGCGACGAGAGAAACATCACCACAAAATAGACGGAACCAAGAATAAAAAAGGTATTGGCTATACCGACACTGTTAATGAGCGCGTCCATCACCGGACTGCTGATGGCCGCGGCAAAACCGAAGCCCATAATCGCCAGTCCTGTAGCTAGACCACGGCGGTCCGGAAACCACTTTACGAGCGTGGAAACAGGGGCGATGTAACCGACCCCGAGTCCGATCCCGCCAAGAACCCCAAAGGACAGGTAAAGCAGGATGAGTGAACCGGTATTAACGGCAATCCCTGAGACGAATACCCCAATCCCAAAACAAAATGCGGCAAGCAGACCGGCTTTTTTAGGTCCGTATTTTTCAACAAAGTGACCTAGAAACGCTGCTGAGAGACCGAGAAACAAAATGGCAATACTGAACGTCATTTGAACCTGACTGGATGACCAGCCGAACTGTTCCATCAATGGATTCGTGAAAACACTCCAGGCGTACACGGCTCCGATTGAAATGTGAATCCCGACTGCCGAAAGTGCAATAAGCCAGCGGTTTTTCAATTTCTTCTGCTCTTTCCCCAAGTTGAAAACCCTCCTCTTAAAATACAGATAATGTTTTATGTGATAAAACATGCAGTCCATTATCCTGGTGAACGCACGCCGGCTGGCCGGGCCGGAGGCGATGTCTATGGTGAGGGTACTGCATTTGATACTGCACGAAAAAATGAATGTAAGGCGGCACCGGGGAAAATCTCTGGGAGGAGAAAAAATTCTTTCCCCGGGTACCGCAGAAACATAAAACCACCGCCCCGTTCCGAGGGCATAAATCCCCCTTGAACGAGACGGTGGCTGTTTCAACAGGATCGCTATTGAACCGCTGACCACATACGTCTGCGTGGTAATGAACGCCGATCTGACCGGTAGGCAGGAACGCTGCTCCGACACCAGAAACGGTAGTCACTGTGGCATAATTTGTAACAAAATGTTCACATTTGATATGTTAAACCTTAAAACATAAAAGCGCTTACGTCAAGGTAACATTTTCCATATATGGCCCGCAGACTGCATCTCCAATTTCCTTTGCGGTGCTTTAGTCCTGCATAGGATCCCGGACTAATTTTTAATCCCCGTTCTGTCATCTATATGTAATATGGTAATTTGCCGCAAATTGTTTACAAGGACAGAATTCAGGAAATGGAATGGTATTCTGATACAAGGAGTGATTCCATTTGAACGATGCAACGAACAGCCTCCGATCAGCTCTAAACTCGCTGATTGAGGCCATCCCTAATGTTATTGTCGCCCTGCTGCTTCTGCTTCTCGCTTTTATTATCGCAACTGTGATAAGAGGTATTATTGTAAAAGGCTTTACCAAACTCGGTGCCGACCGCGGTCTCGTAAAAGCCCGCGTGGCTTCAAATGAAGCACAGGGGAAGGAAATCCTGAAATCGATCGGAAGCGTCGTTTATTTCCTGATTTTTATCCTTTTCCTTCCAAGCATCCTCGACGCACTGAATATGCAATCTGTTGCACAGCCAATCACAAACATGGTCGAGCAGTTTCTGGCATTTCTTCCTAATGTATTTGCTGCCGCTCTTATTCTTGTTATTGGTTTCTTCATTGCTCGCCTCGTGCGCAATCTTATCCAGAATCTTCTTACGAGCCTGAAGATCGATCACTGGTTCGACCGCCTCGGTCATAGAAGAAAAACGGAAACAGCCACAGAGCCTGGACAAAGATCCGAGCCTGCGGTAAATAAGCATACTCTTGCGAGCGTGCTTGCCAATGTTGCTTTCGTTGTGATCCTGATTCCGATCATTACCGTTGCCCTTGAGGCCCTTAATATCGAGACAGTATCAGAACCAGTGACCAACGTACTTAATACGGTTCTTCTCATGATCCCGAACGTATTTGTAGCAATTATTCTGGTACTGGTCGGGTATTATCTGGCTACGTTTATTTCTCAGCTTCTTACCGGGCTGCTTCACCGTACCGGAATCAATTCTGTGTATGATTTTGTCGGAATTGACCAGCCGGAAAACAGCCGGTTTGATCTGGCAGCGATTATCGGCCAGGTGGTAAAAGTTTTAATCGTACTGTTCTTCACTGTTGAAGCACTGAATGTGCTCCAGCTTAATGTGCTCAATCAGATCGGTAATGCCATTATCGTTTATCTGCCGCTTCTGATCAGCGCACTTCTCATCCTCGGCCTTGCCTACCTTGGAGGTACACTGCTGCAGGGTGTCATTCGTAAATATACGAAGAGCTCGTTTTCAGGGGCGATCGTAAAATATATCATCATTACATTTGCAGTCTTCATGGCGCTTGACCAGCTTGGTTTTGCTACGACGATTGTAAACATCGGCTTCCTTCTCATCCTTGGCGGTCTCAGCGTAGCCTTTGCCATTTCCTTCGGGATTGGCGGCCGCGAATTCGCCAAGCGCAACCTTGAGAAATTTGAGCGTAAAATCCAGCGCGACACTGGAGGCCCGGGTAATGGTCCTGGCGGTCCCGGAAACGGACCTGGCAATGGACTAGGTGGTCCTTCCGGCCCGACAAATAACCCTCCTGGCGGACCACGCGTATAATACAAATGATAGAAAAAAGACCGGCAGCCGTTTCCAGCGGCTAGCCGGTTTTTTTTATATATATTGCGCAATGACACTTGCAGGCATCGCCATGGAAAGCGAACGGCGGGCGTGCAGCGAAGCTTATGCACTGCACATTTCAAGAGCAGCTTCCGCTTATTTCTTTCGAATAAATAGCACTTTCAGGTAGTCACCTTCCGGAAAAGCAGGGTGAACGGTAAAATCCTCGGGAAGGGAATGTTCTTCAATCAGTTTGTATTTCCCGCCAGTCTCACTGAAAGCCTGTTCAATAAAACCTTTAAACTTTTTCATTGGCACTTTTGCCGCGTTCGTCGAAGCCACAATGACACCATCGTCTTCTGTTACTGTGATCGCCTGCTTCAGCAGAGCCGTGTAGTCCTTTTCCGCACTGAATGTCTTCTTTTTTGAACGGGCAAAACTCGGCGGGTCAAGTACAACAGTATCAAAGGCGAGTCCCTTCTTTACTGCGTAGTTAAAGTAGTCAAACACGTCCTGGACGACAATATTATGTGCCTCGTAATCAAGACCGTTTACGCTGAACTGCTCGATCGTCTTTTCGTAACTCCGATTGGCCAGATCCACACTTGTCGTATGGGCTGCACCGCCGGCTGCTGCAAACACAGAAAAAGCGCCTGTATATGAAAACGTATTAAGCACCGTGCGCCCCTCAGAATAATGGTCTCTGATCGACCGGCGGACATGCCGCTGGTCAAGAAAGACGCCAGTCATGGCACCTTCGTTCAGGTAAACCGCAAAAGTCAGACCGTTTTCTTTCACAAGAATCGGAAAGCTGCCCCGTTCTCCTGTAACGAAATCGTCATCATCAATATACTTGCCGCCTGATCTAAACCGCTTCTTCTCGTATATACCTTTAAATGACGTGACGCTTTCCAGTGCCGCTATGACTGTCTCTTTAAACGTATACATCCCTTCACTGTACCACTGAAGGAGAAGGTATCCGTCATAGTTGTCGATCGTCAGACCGCCGATCCCGTCGCCTTCACCGTTGAACATCCTGAACGCCGTTGTATCAGGGTCCTGAAAGAGCCCCGCACGTTTCTGGAAGGCAAGGTCAAACCGGTTCTCAAAAAAAGCCTGATCAATCCTCTCATCCTTATTTTGTGTAAGAACCCAGCCGTAGCCTTTATTCTGCCGACCGTAATAGCCTCTGCCGGCAAAGCTTCCTTTTTCGTCTTTCAGATATAGAATCGTGCCTTCTTCATTCAGTTTATTCGTACTCGCAAGCGCTTCTTTGAAAATAAGCGGATAGCCGCCTTTATACTTCCCGGCAAACTTCTGCCTGATCGTTACGTGTGTTTCATTCATGTTCTCATCCTCGTTTCTCTTTCAGCTCTCTCCATTTTTTCACGAAAAGCTCGTAAAAACAAATCGCGCTTTTCGCAAATTTCGCTGCTGACAACAGTCATTTTTGATGCAAGTGGGCGTTTTCTGCGCAAATCGCTTCAGCCTCCCCGTAAAAACCTGAAAAGGGAGAAGCCTGCCGGCCCCTCCCCGTCTTCTATCTTTATTTTTAAACCGTTGTACGAGGCTCTGATGCCGTTTTAAGACTGCCTGCCTCTCTGTAGCGGTATTTAAAGAACAGTGTCTGACAAATCAAGAGCATCCCGCTTACCGACCAGTACAGCGGCAGGGCAGCAGCAACATTGAACGAAAACACTGCCATAATCACCGGAGTGAAGTAGCCGAGCACCGCCATCTGTTTCTGTTGCTGATCCGGCATGCCGGAAAGGGATACCTTAAACTGAATCAGGTATACAGCGCCGGCCACAAATGGCAGAATCATATCCGTCTGGCCGAGATTAAACCAGAGGAAGCTGTGCTGGGCAATTTCCGGCGTCCGCATGATCGCGTAGTAAAAGCCGATCATGATCGGAAACTGGATGAGCATCGGCAGACAGCCCATGGATGCGATCGGATTGAAATTATGCGCCTTGTACAGGGCGATCATCTCGGTCTGCATTTTTTTCTGGGTTTCCGGGTCTTTTTTCCCTTTATACTTTTCCTTAATGGCGTCCATAGCCGGCTGGATATGGGTCATTTTTTCCCTGGCCGTCTGCTGGGATTTATACTGTTTCATCATCAGCGGCATAAGCGCCAGGCGAATGAGAAACGTCATAAATACCAGGGAGAGACCGTAATTTCCGGCGAACATGCCGGCAAAAAATTTAATCAGAAACGAGAACGGCCACACCACGTAATGGTTAAATACGCCGGTCGTACTCGCGTCGATAGGTTCAGTGGATACTCCGCAGCCTCCAAGAAACACCAGTAGCAGCAGAGCCGGTAAGAGCAGATACGGACGATAGGTAAACACAGATGTTTTTTCCATAGATATCCTCCTCGCTTTCATTCATCTTTTCCAACGAGAAGGAAAAATAATCCGTATCATCTTCCGGTGCGTCTTTTCTTTTCATCATCCGCGTGAGCCAGCTCTGCCGTTCTTCTTTAAAAGCGGACGGACCTTCGGGAAGCTCTCGCCCGGCCGTACCGTCTGCCAGCCGTCTGCCGGCTGTATAACGGCTTCTGATCACAAGTTCCTGCGCCGTGACACTGATCAGGTGGGCACCTGCGACGGCAACGTAAATACTCAGTGATAAGAGAATCGGCACCAGTTCGTGATAATGTTCAAAAAACATCTGTGTTCACCTCCTTTATATGCTCGTCCTTGTTCTGATTCCATCATCGGTTAAATACCAGGTAAAGTCAAAAGCAGGTTTTGCCAGACGGTGTCAGTCTGTCGACAGAATTTGATTTATTTCAGTGCCTTTTTTTCCGTGGGGAATGTTCTTTATTCCTGCGGTTCGATGGTTTCTGATTTCTGTTCCCTCTGCTCTGATTACGGGACGATGGCCTCCCCGGTTCCCTTTTACGGTCGGAATTTTTCTGGTCTGCCTGTAGCGGTTCGTCTGCATTTACTTCGCACGATATTCTTTTTAACGGAAAGCCGATTCCCCGTTCAATTTGTTCCAGATGCATGCGGTCCTTCGGTGCGGCAAAGGTGATGGCAAGACCGTCCTTGCCCGCTCTGCCGGTCCGGCCGATCCGGTGTACATAGCTTTCTGTGTCGTGTGGAATATCGTAATTGTAGACGTGGGTGACCCCTTCCACATCAAGCCCACGCGCAGCCACATCGGTAGCCACTAAGAACTGAACTTTCATTTCCCGGAATCTTTTCATTACTTTTTCCCGCTTCGCCTGGCTCAGATCTCCGTGAAGTTCGTCCGCATTGTACCCGAATGCTTTGAGCTCATCACTCAGTTTTGCTGTGCGCCTTTTTGTACGGCAAAAGATAATCGCCAGAAACGGCTGGTGCTGATCGAGCATCTTTCTGAGCGATGCCTGTTTGCGCCGGTCCGTCGTTTCCACGACCACCTGTTCTATTTCTTCCACTGTTATCCGGCGTGCGTCCACTTTTATGTGGGCTGCCTTTTTCATATACTGCTTTGAAAGAGTGCGGATTTCCTGTGGCATCGTAGCGGAAAACAGCATCATCTGCCTGTCTGCCGGCGTCTGGGTAATCACGTCCTCCACTTCGTTTAAAAAGCCCATATGAAGCATCTGATCAGCTTCGTCGAGAACGAGCATACGGACACGGTCCAGATCAATAGTGCCCCTTCTGAGGTGATCAAGAAGCCTCCCCGGAGTGGCCACTACCAGATGAGCACCACGGCCGAGGCGGTGAAGCTGTTTTTCAATGTCCTGTCCGCCATAAACCGCGAGTGTTTTAATCTCGCTGCCCTGAACGGACGAAATGTCGTTTGTTATCTGAACAGCCAATTCCCGTGTCGGCGCCAGGATCAGTCCCTGCACTTCATCTGAAGAGGTATCGATCCGCTCAAGCATCGGCAGCACAAACGCAAGCGTCTTGCCTGTACCGGTCTGGGACTGGACGACTGCGTTTTCTCCCCGGTTTAAAACGGGAATAACCTGCTCCTGCACCGGGGTCGGTTCTGTAATCCCTGCTTTTTCAAGTTTTGACACGAGTTGTCCGTCTATGCCAAGCTGCGTAAATCCATTCACTGTTTCATCCTCCATTGTGCCATTCTGCACATCTATTCACTCTTAAACGATCCGAAAACGCCTGGCGCTTTCAGCCTTTTACTCGTCTATTTCCTGTTTTCCCGGTTCCGTTCATCCATAACATCATATATTCCGGCAAGGTCATTTGGGGCTTTGCCGGAGTGACTGAAGAGTATATGCTCAAATCCCCTTCTGGAGATTCGAGATTGTGTTCCTCCTCACACAACTTCTCTTCTCAGTATACCAGCCTTCTTAGCAGAACACCCGGTTTCATGATAAAATACGAACGTAGAGAAGGGTCTAACCCTTGATCCTCAAGTAAACGGTTCTTTCTGGAGCCGTATGATGCCCGACTAAAGGAGATAAGATATGAACGGTCAAAACCGCAGCCGGATCAGACCCGGCCAGAAAGTCAGGATTGTCCTGAAAAAAGATCAACGCACCGGAACGCTTACAGATGGCGTTGTAAAGGATCTGCTCACAAAATCAGCCACTCATCCTCACGGCATAAAAGTCCGTCTGCAGGACGGCCAGGTCGGAAGAGTAAAAGAAATTATAGAAGATGAAACAGACGGAGAGGCTTAACCCTTTCCGTTTTTTCTGTTTTTTTGTGCCTTCTGCGTTCCTTTTACTGATTACGTCACCGGCTTTTTGCTTTCATGTCTGGGCCTGGAAACAAAGGTATTATCCCTGATCCAGTAACGCCACGGATACTCTCTTGCCTCCCCGGTATTATGGATGCCGATCCGCGGTCCCGCAGCCACCTCGGACGTCGGTATTTCCCTGCCTGTACATATATAAAGTGGTCGTTCGTAAAAAACACCGCCGTAAACCTCTCTTGTGATGCCCATCGCCTTGGTTAACTTGCCCGGCCCGCTCGTGAGTTCACGCACCGGCCTTCCTTTACCGCGCCGCTTTTCCATCAGTTCCACCCCAGCCAAAGGCTCAACAGCACGGATTAAAACCGCCTCCGGAACTTCAGCCTGCCCGCTGACAACATTCAGAAGGCAGTGGGTGTGCATCACATAGGTATAAATTTTTCCCGGAACGTCAAACATGACCTCCGTCCGTTTCGTTCTGCGGTTCTGATAACTGTGTGCAGCCCGGTCCCCAGGGCCGATATAGGCCTCCGTTTCCACAATCATGCCTGCAGTCGATCCTGACGGTGTTTCATGGACGAGTGTTTTACCGAGGAGCGCCTGCGCGAGTTCAAGCGTCGGCTGTCTGTAAAATTCACGCGGAAGCATATGGCCTTTCATAGCGTCCTCCCCCCTTCTCTAATCTCCTTGGATTTTACCTGCAAAGTCCTTTTTCAGCAATTCCTCCTCAGACAATCAATATTTCATAGCCGTTATTGGAACAGTAAAAACAGACTCGTTCCTTCAGGGAGGAATTAAACGTGGAGACACTTCAGGATATTGGTACGGTATTAGGAAGAATTGTAACGATCTTACCTCTTCTTTTAGTTATTGCCCTATTTATGGGGAGAAGAGCAATTGGGGAGCTCCCTGTTTTTGACTTTCTCATTATTATCACACTGGGCTCTGTTACCGGCGCAGACATCGCTGACCCGGATATTGACCACCTTCCGACTGCTGTCGCGATTGCAGGAATCGGGGTTCTGCAGCGCATTACAGCTTCATGGAAAATCAAAAATCGGTCATTCGGACGGCTTATCACTTTTGAACCGGTAATCGTGATTAAGGACGGAAAGTTTCTGCAGAAAAATCTCAAGTCGATTCGTTTTACAATTGACAACGTTCTTCAAATGCTCAGAGAGAAAGATGTGTTTGACCCGGGTGAAGTGGATATGGCGGTGGTTGAAGCCAGCGGCTCGCTCAGCGTTTTGAAAAAGGAGCAGAAGCTTACGCCGGCATTTGAGGATCTCGAGCTTCGAAAAGCATCGCCGAGCCTTTCCTTTCCGCTCATTGTAGAGGGAACCGTCTATCCATCTGTTCTGGATCACACCGGGTTATCAGAGCAGTGGCTCGATGACCAGCTGACTGTACTGAACATCCACTCCACCGAGGAGGTATTTTTTGCCTCCGTTAACGAAAAAGGAGAGCTTCATGTGTCCCGTAATACAGAGGTTTCCATTAAAGATCCCGGACTGTTTCACTGATTCTATATTTTTTACATTCTCACATAAACCAGCACACCTCAACAGCGCCAGTCATGTAAGCGCTACCGCATACTTCTGGCAATTACAAATGTTCAGAATAATTGTATTTCTGGTGTTGACTCTCTTCCCCAAGGGCTGTAATATAAGCCTCATAACTTTTTTAAAAAACAGACGCAAACCGTTGGGAGACAAGGGATCGGCCTTCAATTCACGAAGACTGCTGTGCCCTTTTGTTTCATCTCGGCGTTTTAATCAATTACAGCGTCTCACTACTAAAGGAAGGAGTGGTTATGCATGAACAGTCAGTGGATTTTTCTTAGTGGAGAGTTTGTCCGTAAGGAAGACGCAGTCATTTCCGTTTACGACCATGGATTTTTATACGGAGATGGGGTGTTTGAAGGACTGAGAGTTTACAGCGGAAATGTCTTTAAACTCGAAGAACACCTTGACCGCCTCTATGATTCAGCTAAATCAATAATGCTTGAAGTTCCGTATACGAAGGAGGAAATGACCTCCATTATTACGGGCACCGTGCAGCGCAATCAGCTGGAAAGTGCCTATATCCGCGTCGTTGTTTCCAGAGGTGCAGGCAACCTGGGTCTTGATCCTGCTGCATGTGCAGAACCGCGCGTGGTAGTGATCGCTGAGAAACTGAGCATGTTTCCTGAAGAGCTTTATGATCAGGGACTTCGTCTGGGATCGGTGGCAAGCAGAAGAAACCGGCCGGACGTGCTCAGCCCGCAGGTAAAATCACTCAACTATCTGAACAACATCCTTGTGAAAATTGAAGCGAATCAGGCCGGTGTTGACGAAGCCCTCATGCTCAACGACCAGGGCTACGTTACGGAAGGTTCGGCAGATAATATTTTCATCGTGAAGAACGGTACCATCTATACACCGCCCGTTCATCTTGGTGCGCTTGAAGGGATCACCAGAAATACCATCATTGAACTCGCTGAAGAAGCAGGATATAAGATGAAAGAGCAGGCGTTTACCCGCCATGATGTTTTCGTAGCTGATGAGGTGTTCCTGACAGGAACGGCAGTTGAAGTTATCGCAGCTGTGGACGTTGATGGAAGAAAGATTGCTGACGGACGTCCCGGCGAGGTTACCCGTCATCTCCGCACACTATTTAAAGAAAGAGTAACGACTGACGGAGTTCAGTGTTATCCAGATGTCACAGCCAGCAAGGCAGCTGTAAACGTCGTGTAACGCTGTCCGTGGAGGGTCATCATGGCAACATTTCTACTCTCAATCGTACTCCTGATTGTTGGCTATATGGTCTATTCAAAAGTCGTAGAACGGATCTTCGGAATTAACGATGCTAAACCAACCCCTGCATACACCAAGGGTGACGGTATGGATTACGTGCCAATGCCCTGGTGGAAAGGCAGTCTGATTCAACTCTTGAATATTGCCGGCCTTGGCCCCATCTTCGGAGCGATCCTAGGTGCCTTTTACGGACCGGTTGCGTTTATCTGGATCGTAATTGGTACACTCTTTGCCGGTGCCGTTCACGATTACTTCTCAGGTATGCTGTCTCTGCGCCATAACGGCGAACAGTACCCGACGATTGTCGGCCGCTACCTCGGAAAATCGGTCCGTTTCTTTATTCATATTGTTTCTATTCTTCTTATGATTCTGGTCGCGGCTGCCTTTACAGCAGGTCCGGCTCAGCTGATTGCCGAGATTACACCAATCAGCTTTATGTTTGCACTAGGTCTTATTTTTACGTATTTCCTCATGGCAGCCGTGCTGCCGGTTAATAAAATTATCGGTAAGGTGTATCCCGTTTTTGGTGCGATTCTTATCTTTATGGCTGTAGCTGTATGTGGTGCCCTTCTCTTTTCGGGCCACCAGATTCCAAATGTTACGGCAAGCAACCTGCACCCTGATAACCTGCCGCTGTGGCCGCTGATGATGGTAACCATCTCCTGCGGTGCAATTTCCGGCTTCCATGCGACACAAAGCCCTATTATTGCCCGGACAATAAAGAAAGAATCAGAAGGGCGCAAGGTCTTTTACGGCGCTATGGTAGCTGAAGGGATTATCGCTCTAATCTGGGCTGCCGCCGCTATGACCTTCTTCGGCGGTACCGGCGGACTTGCAGCAGCACACGCAGCAGCCGGTCCAGCAGGTGTAGTAAATGAAATCTCCACTTCCCTGCTCGGGACGCTCGGCGGTATCCTTGCGATTCTCGGTGTGATCATCCTGCCGATTACCACAGGCGATACAGCTCTTCGTTCCTCAAGAATGATGCTCACAGAGCTTCTCGGAAAAGGTTTTTCCAAGATTAAAGGGAAAAAAGCTGTTATTTTTGCAACCATTCCGGTCACTGTGCCGGCTATATTTCTTGCGACGATTGATTATACGTTTCTCTGGCGCTACGTCGGCTGGACTAACCAGCTGGTAGCTACCGTTATGCTCTGGACAGCTGCCATGTACCTGCTGAAACATCAAAAGGTGCATTGGATCTGCGGGGTTCCTGCACTGTTCATGACAGCCGTTGTGAGTACGTATATCTTTTATGCTCCTGAAGGCTTCGGGATGGCGTATGAACCGTCTCTGGCAATCGGCCTTTCATTAACGAGTGTTGTACTCGCCTGGTATATAAAGCAGATTTTTGCTCACCGTAAGGAAAAGCAGGAACATTCCGTTTCATCTATTGCTTCCTGATCAAAAGGAGCAGGCAGGGTCTCTCCCTCCTGCTCCTTTTTCCTTTTTATCATCTCTTGATTTCGTTTAATTTCGTTTGAGAATGACATATTTCTCAGGAAATAATGACCTCTATTGCTGATGGGAACAGACGTGTTTTTTAATGGCTGATTTCGGAAAGGTTGTTGTTTTTCTACGCTGCAGCCCGACGCTTTCCGCGGGCAACACCACTCTGCGGGGTCTTCGGTCGTTGTAGCAGCAATCTACACTAAAATAGTTTTTTTATATACGATAACCCGTCCAATCACTATCTGGGCAAGTAAATAGCTCCTGATATTTACGCCCTTCTCCGCTCTGATAATAACAACTTTTCTGCGTAAACAGCCCATAAAAAAGCTTCAGGGAGCTATTCCCTGAAGCTTTTCTAGCGGTTCATCCGATCTAAAAATCCTCCGAGCAGATCGTCTGCACTCTCTTCTTTTTCCGGTTCGGTTGTTTCCTCTTTGTTTGCCGTACCGTTCCAGTCAAAATTATCCAGTTGATCATCAAAATCAGAAGTCCCCAGCCTGTCCTCCTGTACCGGTTCCGGCATTCTTTCGCTGGAAGCGGCCTGTTCAGCCTTGGCATCCTCCTGCAGATACAGTGCTTCATTAATATCGATTGAACCACTGTTGAGAGATGCGAGAACGGAAGTGGCTCTTACAGGATCATTTAGAAGCTGATACACGATATTACCAAGCAGTGCCTCAGAATGAGCATGTCTGATCCAGTTGCGCTGCTCTTTGCTGAGCTGCTTTGGAAGTGGAATTGTGACCGTCTCACGTTCCTTCTGAATCGACTGACTCACGCCTTCGAGAGCATACTGGGCAATCCGGCTTGAAAAGTTCCGTTTCTCCTGTTCCTTTAACTGCTGCAGCTCCCTAATGAGATGGTCAGGTGTATCTGAAGGCAGACGAAAGGTGATTGCCTGCCCCCGCTGAATCCCATTGTTCCCCTTTTTCATCATGGAATCACCCAATTAGTTTTTTACAGCTTTTTTCTCTGACTCTTTCTTTTTTCTGTCCTCAGCCGCCTGCTGTTTGCGGGCATTGTCGGAAACCAGCTTGTAATAGGCATTCGCCATCATCCAGATGCTTTCTTTTTCATCTTCGAAGAAGTCAATGTTATAGCCGTCCAGATTGTTGTTCAGCGTCTTAAGGTAATCTTTCAGTACCATTGCGCCTCCACCGACAAAATAGCAGATTTCAGTCTGGGAGTTTTTCGCCCACACATTACGAAGGTGGCGGTACTGCTTCTTGGCAAGTTCGAGAAGAATACGGTCCGTAATGTCATGGACGCTTGTCCGGCTTCCTTTTACCATGATGTGGTTTCTGTCGTTTTTCTTTGTCAGAATATCAACGACGTCACGACGGCTGTCCAGTTCAACGCCATGCTTGGAGCGGATCTCTTCGCGGATCTGCTCAAGGGATTCGGAGACACCTAAGTTAAATCCCTGGGCTTTATCATCATCTACGTTACGGTTTCGGATCACCGCGATATCTGTTGAAAGTCCGCCGATATCCTGAATAAGGATCTGCTTATCAATCAGATCTCTGTTAATAATATTAAGATCTTTGTCCATCACGAGGTTGATGTAAGCAGCAAATCCTTCAGGATAAACTTTCACTTCATCAAACTTGATGTTAACTTTTTTCCCCTGGTGCTTCGGTGTTACAAGAAATTCAACCTGGTGAACAGAAGAGAGGAGCTGGGAACGGTAACCTACATCCTTACCTTCTTTTACTTCCCGCAGTGGAAGTCCTGTACCCAGAGTATATGTTGCTTCAGTGACCTGGTTGTTTGTTTTAAACAGGCCTGCGTTTTCTTCATTAACAGCATCCAGCGCGAGAGCAGCAAAGAGCATTACGAGCGTCTGATCTTCTTCTGATTTACTGCTTCCAGGATCGAGTTCAGTAGCATTGTCTGCTTTGGTTGCCAGATTGCCCACCCGGTAGATAACGTTGTTTTCTGCAAGAGCAGGGGAGTGGACCCGAATATGAATCCCATCCAGCGGATCCTTTTCATTTAGTTCCTCAATTCCGATTACCGGCCGGTCTTCGATGTCACGTGCAATAACGTTTGGTATGTAGTATTCTGCATCTGCTTTTCCGAATAGTGCTTTCAGTGAGTCATTTCCCACATCAACAGCTGCAATTCTTGATTTAGTCATGTTTGGTCATCCTTCCTTTTCATAGAGTAATAGAGAAAAAATAGTAACTTGTACCATTTATTAAATCTTAGTAGAGGCAGGCAAAAAGGTCAATGATCCATTAGTTGTATTCATTTTTGTAAACTTGTATACAAACTCGTTTACATGTATACAATTACGTACACATCGCCACACATCAACATGTATACATGTATGTACACTTGTACACACTTTTGTTTACTTCATGTATACGTTTTTGTTTACATGTATACATAAATGTATACATACAGAATTACCCAGTATTTATGTAGGAAAGAACCATATGAATGAAGCAGAAAAAGAGCGCCGGAGTGACGCTCTTATATGAAAATCATTATTCTTTTTGACAAACCGGGCAGAAATAAAGACGCCTTCCGGCCAAAGTTTCTTTCATTATGGATGATCCGCATACCCTGCATGGAAGACCGGCTCTCCCGAACACCCAGTGCCGATACTTCTTTCTGGTGTATCCCTTTTTCTTTAAAGTTTCGACAATGTCAGGTGCTGTCGTAATCCCGCCTGTTTTATAGGACTGCACGACAAGATCAACAGCCGCATGGGATGCAGTGCGCAACTGCACGTCTGTGCAGTCGACAGGACGAAAAGATGGAGGAATTTTTGCGACAAAAAGGATTTCGCTTCGAAGATAATTGCCAATTCCTGCAATGAAGGATTGATCAAGCAGAAGGCCCGCCCACTTCCTGCGGGTAAAGAGTTTGGACAAAAACCGATCATAAAGGGCTTCTGGTAAAACTTCTTCACTCAGGATATCAGGGCCGACTTTCGCGATATAAGGATGAGAAGTAACCTCTTCGTCTCGTAAAACATCAATATCTGAAGCACTGTAAAGAAGGGCGGATTTCTTTTCATTATGAAGAGCAAGCCTCAACTGCCTGTTGGTTTTGGGATAATTGTAGACATTTCTAATCACCCATTTTCCATAAAGCTGATTGTGGGAGTAAATCGTATAACCGTTATCAAAACGAATCAGCATGGCTTTTCCCTTTGAATCCACTCGGTTTACAGAAGCACCTTTAATTACTTCCTCATACCCCTTTAACTGATCAAATGCAAAGAAACTATCCATAATGGGAGAGGAAGTAAGCGCATTTTCCACTCTGTCGGCTGCAATTCTTATTTCTGGACCTTCAGGCATGATTCTGTCTCCTCTCCTGGTACATATAGAGGTATCATAACCCCCCAGGTGAGGAATCAAACAATCAAAATAACAGTCACAACGCTTTAAAAACGGACAGAAACCTCTGCCACTTATCCACACTATCGTTCTTAACAACCTTTATCCACATGTTAGTAAACACTTTTAAAAGACCAGAATCTAACATTCTGCGGAGCGGCAATGTGGACAATCGGTTCTTCAGGCGGCAGTTTAAGCTGGTGTACGTCCGCAAGATTATTGATGGAAATGGACACCTCGGCTTCTCTCAGCGCCCAGGGATCGTGGTCAATCTCCCCGGCAAGCATGCCCCCTTTATGCGTTGTAAACAGTCTGTAGCGCTCCGTGAGCCAGTATTCAAACGTGTTTTTAACAGGATGAAATACATTACTGCCTGGTTTAGGCCCGTAAGCAGCCTCGAACCTTGCTTCATGTCCTCTTTGATCTTTACGAACGCTTTTGAAGATCGTCTTCTCCTTTAATTGCGAAGCATGCATATCAGCATAAAAATAAGGCAGATGAAATACTTTCCTCGCCACCTCCACAGCCGGTCTGTGGCTGGCGTCCAAACAGAAAAAATAAACGCCAGGCCTGCCTTTAAAGGTGACGTAAGTTCGTAAATTCAGCTCGAGAAAAGAGCTGGCGAAGGGCAAAGAAGGAAGGAAGCGAATCCGGGTGCCGCTCATTCTAAAAGGGACGATTCCCACCCACGCCGTCCCTTTCCATATATCAGGTTCAAGCTGTTCAGGAAGGAGAGCACGCATTACCGAGGCATCTATGGGCCAATGAGCAAACAGCAGGTTCTTCCATGTCTGCGCCATAAACCAAGGTCCTTCAGGCGCAGGGTAGGGGCGGTGTGACCTGTTTACCGTCATCTGACTCACCTGCTTTCTAAAATGTGTCCGGGACAGAAGTGTTTTGATTGATTAAAATCCAAACAATCTGAATGCGGCGCAAAATCACCGCTCCTGAAAGATACGCTGCTTTGATCGGGTTCTTACCTTAACACTTTACTTTTGTCCCAGCCTCTTGATAAAGGAAGCGTGCTTCCTTATACAGAAAGCACGCTCGCAGTTACTTATTAAGCTTAAATGAGCTTTTAAGGGAAACGATCCGGTTAAATACCAGGTCGTCACCTTTTGTGTATTTCGGGTCCACATTAAAGTAGCCGTGGCGGAAAAACTGAAATTTATCATTCGGCTTCAGACCGGTCATATTGGATTCAACGAAGCCGTCCAGCACTTCAAGGGAATTAGGGTTTATATAGTCCATAAACGTTTTCTCCTGAGCATCATCGACGTCCTCTTCGTCCTCGGCATCAAGAATGAGCGAGTCGTAAAGACGGAACTGAGCAGGTTTTGAATCGTTCGCATCAACCCAGTGAATCGTTCCCTTTACTTTCCTGCCGGTAAAACCGGACCCGCTTTTCGTTTCAGGGTCATATGTGCAGTGAAGTTCAACCACGTTTCCGTTCTCGTCTTTCACAAAGTCCTCGCACTTAATAAAGTAGGCATGCTTCAGCCGCACTTCATTACCGGGATAAAGGCGGTGATACTTCTTTGGCGGGTCTTCCATGAAGTCTTCCTGCTCAATGTAAATCTCCCGTGAAAAAGGAATCTGTCGAGTACCCATTTCAGGATTTTCCGGGTTTACTTCTGCACCAAGCATTTCACTTTCACCCTCAGGGTAGTTGGTGATCACGACTTTAAGCGGACGGATCACACTCATGGTTCTTGGTGCCTTAAGCTTCAGGTCTTCCCTGATGAAGTGATCAAGCATCTGCTTATCAACGGCACCATTACCTTTTGACACACCTGTTTCCCGGATGAAGTTCCGAATCGATTCAGGCGTGAAGCCGCGGCGGCGAAGTCCGGATATCGTCGGCAGACGAGGGTCATCCCAGCCGTCAATGACGTTTTCTTCTACAAGCTGCTTGAGCTTCCGCTTGCTCATCACGGTGTTGGTCAGATTCAGGCGGCCAAATTCGATCTGCTGCGGCTGCGTGTCCATCTCCGCGTTCTCCACTACCCAGTTATAGAGCGGACGCTGTTCCTCAAATTCCGTCGTGCATAGTGAATGCGTCACCCCTTCAATGGCATCCTCAAGCGGATGAGCAAAAGCATACATCGGATAAATGCACCACGTATCCCCGGTATTGTGATGAGTGGTGTGGGAAATACGATATAGAACAGGATCACGCATGTTCATGTTGCCGGACGTCATATCAATTTTGGCCCGGAGCACTTTTTCCCCGTTGCCGAATTCGCCGTTCTTCATCCGTTCAAACAAATCCAGGTTTTCCTCTACACTTCTTGAACGTGACGGGCTTTCTTTTCCCGGTTCAGTTAACGTTCCCCGGTACTCGCGGATCTCTTCAATGGAAAGATCTTCCACATATGCCAGCCCTTTTTTAATCAGAAGCACAGCACGAAGATACATTTCCTCAAAATAATTGGAGGCATAATGCAGTTCCTCCCAATCGTAACCGAGCCATTTTACATCTTCCTTAATGGAATCAACAAACTCCTGGTCTTCCTTCAGGGGGTTGGTATCGTCAAAGCGCAGATTAGTCCGGCCGTTAAACTGGTCTGCAAGCTCAAAATTAATAAAAATTGATTTGGCGTGGCCAATATGTAAGTATCCGTTCGGTTCTGGCGGGAAACGCGTGACGATCGCATCCCTTTTACCGGAACGAAGATCCTCTTCCATGATGGTTTTAATAAAATTTGAAGAAGTCTCCTTATTCTCCATCGCTTTTCAACCTCTCTATCACTTCATTTTTTGGTGTATCTGGTCTAAGATACCTCTACTATTTACTTATAGTAACACGTTTAAACAAGAAGATGTACATTCCTCACTGTGACCCTTTTGCAATCATTAGGAATCCCTTTATGACAGGGTGGAGGACATTTTATATCTGTGTGGAACTTATAGTGTAACCACATTTCAGGAGGTACGTCTAAATGACCGAACAGAGACTGAGCATGAATGAATGGCACCGCAAACAGGCAGCCCATAATTTTAACGCAACTTGGGACCTGATGGAGAAAGAGGATCGGACGCCAGCCGATGATCTTCAGATGATTCATACGGCCCACGCGTCCCGTTTCCATTGGGGTGAGATCGGAACCCCTGTGGAATTCAGCCGCGGTGAATGGCAGCTCTCCAGAGTATATGCCATTACAGGAATGGCGGAGAGCGCACTCTATCATGCCAATCATGCCCTTGAAATCTGTCTGGATAACGAGATTGCAGACTTTGACCTCGCTTTTGCATACGAATCCGCTGCCAGAGCCTATCAGGTGGCAGGGGATACTCGGCAGATGAAAAGATACTTGGAAAAAGCCGAGGCTGCCGCGCTTAAAATTGATAAAGCAGAAGACAGAGACTACTTCTTAAGCGAACTGGCCACGATTGAAAAAATAAATGTCTGAGCGAAAGGCGGCGAGTCCAGCGACGAGCGTTTGCTTCACGAATAAGCTGCAAGCTGCTTCGACGCAGACCGCTTCGAAGAGGGTATGCTGGCAGAGGAAGAAGCAGGAATTTTCCCGAGGAGGCTGAAGCGATGCCCGCGGAAAGCGTCCGCCTGCAGCGGTATAAAACAACAAACTTTACAGTTGAATGCAAAAGACCAGTGCCGGATCATTTCGGTACTGGTCTTTCATTTTAAATCGCCTCTGCACCATCCAAAGGGGATCAAATGCTGCAGCTGCCACCACTGCAGTCCGGACCTCCTTCTTTGCCCTGTTTGTCGGCAGATGATTCCGTTCTTACCTGTTCAAGCACTTCGAGCAGTTTATGTGGAGGCTGTGCGCCTGAAACGGCATACTTTTCATTGAAGACGAAAAACGGCACACCGCTCACACCTGCTGCAGCAGCTTTTTCCTGATCTTTCAGCACGTAATCGCGGTACTGACCGGACTCAAGAACCTGAAGAGCTTTTGAGCGGACCAGGCCAGCTTCCTCAGCCAGATCTGCAAGTGTCTTAAAGCAGTTGATATCCCGCCCTTCTGTAAAGAACGCCTGCATCGTTCTTTCTGTAAACGTGCCGCCTTTCCCCTTTTCTGCTGCGTAATGACTAAGCCGGTGCGCCGCTTCAGTATTCGCTGGAATCATGGCATCGAAATCATATCGAAGACCGGCCTGTTCAGCCTGAACTGCCACATTTGCTGTTGTTTGTTTTGCCTGCTCAATGGTCATGCCGTACTTTCGGGAAAGGATATCATACATCGTCTTTCCAGACACCGCAGAAGCCCCGGGATCAAGCTGAAAACTGCGGAAGGCAGTAGATACCTCCCCCCTTCCTTCAAACTGCTCCAGGGCCTTCTCAAGGTGCCTCTTGCCGATATAGCAGAACGGGCAGACAAAGTCCGACCATATTTCAATTTTCATGAATATCGCTCCTCTAATTTATTTTTCCCGGATTGGGGTGAATTTTATTTCAGCAGTCCGTGACCAAAACTACAAACCGGCCTTCTTTGCCGCTCATTATGTTCTCTATAGTATATACTATTTACCTGATTCACACTTCCTGTTTTGACTGTTTCAGAGAATGAAAGTGTTCCTCTTTTTCTGATAAAGAGTCTGGTAATACAACGCCTGGATTGTTCCTCCCCCAGCCTGGAACCAGCTTCCCACTGCAGATGCGGCAGCCCCCGGCTTTTCTGCTCCCCGAAGCTGCAGAGAGGCCCCGAGAGCTTCCAGTGCAGCACCGAATGCCTGAATACTGTTTGTTAAAATAAGCAGCTCTTCTGTTTCTTCCAGATTTTCATATGCGGCACCGGCAGCTTGAAGGGAATCTCCAGTCACAACAAGACGCAGACCTGCTGTAGAGTAACCATACAGCTGAAGTGCCGCTCCAAAAGAGCTTGTTCCAGCTCCAGCAGCTCCCAATAAGGCACCAAGCCTTCCGGTTTCATTGGAAACCCCTGCTGCCAGCAGGGCATTTCCGACCGACTGAAGGCCTTCCCCTGCTACTTCCATTGACTGATTCACAATCGTTACTTCCCTGATCTGTGCTGTCGAGGCCAGAGCAGCAGTAATCTGCCCGAATGCTTCAACCCAGCTCCCGACTAAAAGCTCCTGCTCCACCACCTCAGCCCCTCTCCTATTTCAGCGTATTCATCTGATACTGGTCCGGGACAGAGGCACAAAAATAGATTTTCCACACTGAGCGGGGTAAGATGAACCTGCTGTATTCTGACGCATTGGGGTGACACTGATGAAAGCATGGCTGTTTTTCACTGCTTTTTTACTCATATACTCTGCACTTACTTTTTACCTCGGCTGGAACATTTGGGTCTGGCTGCAGTCTTGGACCGATATTCACAGCCCCTTATTGTTTTCTGCCGCTGTTACCCTCTCTGCTTTCGGCTACATGCTCGGCCGTATGCACCGTGTTCTTGCGTTTTTGAAGATCATCGGGGTCTACTGGATGATTCTGTTTCAGTACGGTCTGCTGCTTTTCCCTGCAGCCGGTCTCATTGTTCTGATTCTCGGACTGTTTGGGTTCAGTCCGGAACATACAGTTTTCTGGACAGGCGCTGCAGCAGCCTTTACTTTGGCAGTAATCTTCACTGTCGGAACGTATCAGGCATACATCCCTGTGACCCGGCACTATACCATTTCCATTCCAAAAGACGGAGGCACGTTTGACCGCATCCGCATTGGCGCTGCTTCTGATATGCACTTTGGTACCCTGTCGGGCATTGGGCATTTGAAAAGACTTCGCACAGAACTTAATAAACTGAAACCGGATCTGATCGTGTTTCCTGGTGACATTATTGATGACAGTCCGGATGTGTTTCAGAAAAGAAACATGGGGGCTGTGATGAAGGAGATCACGGCGCCGCTTGGCGTGTACGGCATTCTTGGGAACCACGAATACTACGGACGGAAAAAGGAAGAAATCATTGAAGAAATGCAAACGAGCGGTGTCACTATGCTGCTCGATGAACACGTGCTTGCAGGAAACAGTATCTACCTGGCAGGAAGACGTGACCGGACGGAAAAAGACAGACTCTCCGCCTCGGAAATGACCAGCGGTTTACACTTGGACAAACCGGTCATCCTCCTTGATCACCAGCCCTATGAACTGGATAAAGCCCGCGAGGCCGGAGCTGACCTTATGATTTCAGGACATACGCACCGGGGCCAGATGTGGCCGAATAACTGGATTACCCAAAAGATGTATGAAAACGACTGGGGTTATCTTAAAAAAGGCACCCTTCATTCCATTGTTTCATCGGGATTCGGCTTCTGGGGACCTCCCCTTCGGATTGGAAGCCGATCGGAAGTTGTCTGTATCGACATTACATTCACTGGAAAAAACGCTTAAAAAGCTGAGTTACCCGTGCGGACGGGAACTCAGCTTTTTCTGTTACCGGGCTTTGTTTCAAACCATCGTTTCCAGACAAGCACCGAAATGAAGATCCAGATCCCCCCTGCAAGAAACCCTGCTACAACGTCTGTAGGGTAATGGACCCCCAGATAAATCCGGGACAGTCCGATGGAAAAAATGATCACGGCTGCTGCTGAAGCTGTCGCGATCCTGACCGGTGACCGGTCTGACAGCCGTATAATAAAATAAGCAAGCAGTCCGAATGTCATCATTGAGCCCATCGAGTGGCCGCTCGGAAAACTGAAACCGGGCTCTTCCAGAAGCGGATTCAAATCCGGCCGTTCCCGCTGAAAGATTCCTTTAAGAAGCCAGTTGATCAGCCCACCGGCTCCGACTGCTGCAGGATAGAACAGGGCCATCCGCCACCTTTTGCGCCAGCCGAGAAACAGCGCTCCGAGCACAGCCGTAAGCCCCAGTGCATAGACGGATCCTGCGCTGGTCACAGCCAGTACTGCTTGTGTCAGACTGTCGGTTTCTGCCCGCTGTACGGTATTCATAATAAACAGGTCTGTACTGCTCATTACTTTCCCAGCCTGAGTACGCAGCGTTTCTATATATAAAAGGGCCATGAGGATCACAAGGCCCCCCGCCATCAGGATAATTCTCTTTTTTTCCTTCACCTGCTCCCCCTCCTTTAAGGACATCTTTCCCTCTTCAGCAAAAAAAGAATCCCCGCATGAATCAGGCGGGGATGAAGTCCAGTCTGTTATTTACCGAAGGAAGAGAGGAATTTAACCCGGTCTCCCATGGGAGGAACACTGTTATCAACAAGATCTATCTCGAGAACAGCCGGGCCTCCTCCTTCTCTTAACCCGTTTATTGTGTCTTCTGTTAAATCATCCATCTTCTCTACACGGGCGCTCGGCACGCCGAGGGCTGCGGCCATAGCAGCAATATTGACGCCTTCCTGCTCAAAAGAGGCATGGGAACGCTTATACTGCAGCGTATGACCGTGATAAACCATACCCAGCCTGGCGTTATTCATGACGATAAACAGAACCGGCAGGTTGTACTCTTTTGCCGTAAGCATTTCCATTCCATGCATAAAGAAGCACCCATCCCCGGTTATGGCAGCAACCGGCCGGTCCGGTTCTGCAAAGGCACTGCCGATGGCTGAACCGATCCCGCTCCCCATCGCACCGAAGTGGACATTGATATCGAACGAGCCTTCTTCCTTTACTTCCATGTAGTGAATCACATAGGACATAAACTCACCGATATCGATCGTGTACCGGGTCAGAGGCGGCAGGGATTCCTGAAGCTTCAGAAATACATTTTTCGTATTGTATGCTTCATCGGCTTCTCTACGGGGAGTTGCTGCTTCACCTTTATTTCTCTTAAGACCTAATGTTTGCAGTTCCTCATTTAAGAACAGCAGACTCAGTTCGAGATCTCCGAGTACGGGGATATCAACCGGGTATTTACGGTTGAATACGTACTCATCAAAGTCCATCTGTACCACAAACCGGTCTTTTGCAAGGTTCTCATTCCAGTTGTTCGTCGCTGTTTCCCCAAGGCTCGATCCGAGCACCACAATCGCTTCGTTCGGCTTATTGTGATTGATCACTTCCGAAGCAGCCTCGTGTCCCGCGAACCCGAATACCCCCTTCAGCTGGGGATGATCACTGCTAATGCACCCTCTCGCCTGCGGGGTTGTTACGATTGGCCAGCCAAGAAGTTCCGCAAGTTCCACTACCTGCTCAGAAGCATTGCGGATCCCCTGGCCGGCAAAAAGAATCCCGTTTTCCCGTGAAGCCAGTTCTTTTGCCACGGCTGAAATCGTATCCGCGTCAGGAACGACTGGTGAACGTTTTTTTGGAAAAGCAGGAAGCGGACCGGGCTCAACCTGGGTGAGCTGCACATCGATCGGCATCGCCACGTGAACCGGTCCCGGGACGCCGCTGAGGGCAATCTCCGTTGCCTTGGCTACTTCCTTAAGGAGGTCTGCTGCATCAGTAACTGTTACGCTGTATTTCGTGACAGGGTCAAATACAGGCTGGGCATCAAGCTCCTGTGAGGCATTGAGGCCGACCGTATTTACTGGTACTGCCCCTGTAAGAAAAAGAACCGGCAGATGCTCACGCATGGCGTTTGCCGCCCCTGTGACCATATTCGTTGCTCCAGGACCGCTGCAGCTGATACAGACGCTTATTTCACGGGCGTATCTGGCATATGCGCAGGCCATATACCCCGCTGCCCCTTCGTGCTTGGTGACAACCGGTCTCATTTCAGGCATATCATAAAGTTCATCAAAAAAAGCATTTACCGATCCTGCAGGGATGCCGAAAATATGGTCCACTCCGCCGGATTTCAAATAATCAAGTACTGGTCTGACTGCTTTCATAACGAAACATCTCCCTGATAATTAGCTTTTTTGGCCTCGGAACAAATGGATTGGCTTTCTTTGACCAGAAGCTTCGCTTCACGCCGTCCGTTCGCTTTCCGCGGCGATGCCGGCAAGCCTCCTCGGCTGCGCCTGCGGGGTCTCTCCTGGCCTCTATTGCCGCAGGAGTCTCACTGCCGGCGTGAAGCTGCGCACGTTAAGTAACCAACTGATCTTTTTCAATCGCCATGGTGTCTGTCCGGGCATTCTGCCTGACTAAGGAGTTATGTTTATATGTGTACCGTTAATGCAGTCTTTCTTTCAAAGGCCATCGTTTCGTTGTCACCGGGCTGGCTCGAGGAGTTCTTTGAGGCCATCCTCCCGTAGAAACCGCTTTTCAACCACGGAAGCGCTGAGCGGCTTGCTGAAATAAAATCCCTGCATCTGACAGCATCCCTTGGAAACAAGAAATTCCGCCTGTTCCAGCGTTTCGACCCCTTCTGCAATCACGTCCAATTCCATGTTCTTCGCCAGATCAATGATTGTATTGGTAATGGATGCATTCTCTCCGTTCGGACTAATATCCTGAACGAAGGATTTATCAATTTTCAAAGTATGGATTGGAAACTGCTTTAAATATGCGAGAGACGAATAGCCTGTGCCGAAATCATCGATGGATATATCCACTCCGGAATCTTTGAACTCTCTCATTCGAGTGAGCGTGCCTTCGGTATCTTTTAAGATTTGATTTTCGGTGATCTCCAGCTTCAGAAACCTTGCTTCCAGCCCTGTTTCACTGAGTACGTTTTTCACTTTGGTGAAAAGATCGGCCTGTTCAAACTCTCTGACGGTAAGGTTGACGGACACATCAAGATTTGTGTAACCCTGCTCATGCCATTCTTTGAGCTGCCGGCACGATTCTTTAATGACCCATTCTCCAATCGGAACTATCAGTCCGGTATCTTCAGCAATTGGAAGAAAGTCACAGGGCGGGATCATTCCTTCATGAGGATGATTCCAGCGGAGAAGTGCCTCCAAGCCCGTAACGGTCCCTTTCTTATAATCGATCTGCGGCTGATAAAAAATTTCGAGTTCATTCTGGTCAAGAGCTTTATAAAGGGCCGTTTCCAATTGAATGCGCTGGTAGAGTCGGTCATCCATATCAGCTTTGTAAAAATGAAAATTGTCGCCGGAGAACTCCTTTGATTTGTACATCGCCGTATCGGCATTTTTGACGAGGTCATCGGTTGTTTCCCCGTCTTCAGGATAAAGGCTGATACCGATACTGTTTTTGACGTATATTTCATGGCCGTTGATCACAAATGGGGCGGAAAAATGATGATTGATTCTTTCCACCACCTTCACAACATCTTCTTTTCCCTGGATGTTCGGCAGAAAGATCGTGAACTCATCCCCGCCCTGACGGGAGACTGTTGCTTCGGCCGGAACCGCTTCTCCCAGTCTGCCGCCGACTTCCTTGAGAAGAAGATCCCCGAAGGTATGTCCGTGAGTATCATTAACATACTTGAACCGGTCCAGATCCAGAAACAGGACCGCCAGTTTCTCATTGTGAAGCCTGGAATAGTTGATGCCCTGGGTGAGTCTGTCATTTAACAGGACACGGTTGGGCAGATTGGTCAGACTGTCATAGTACGCCTGGTGTTTAATCTGTTCTTCCATCTGCTTACGCCTCGTAATGTCCTTGAATGTGACCACATCCCCGGTGACTTTACCGTCCTTTTCGATAGAGGAAATCACATATTCAACCGGGAAACTGGTATTGTCTTTCCGGAAAAACTTCTCCTCTGTGTCATACTGCTTCCGCTCAGAGGAAAGAGGCGCGTCATCGTGCCCACCTCTGCGTTTGAATATGTACGAGTACGGCTTGCCGATCAGCTCTTCCACTGAATCGTATCCAAGCATTCTGGCGCTTGCCGGATTGCAGAACGTGATTCTACCTGACAGATCAAGTCCGAAGATTCCTTCCCCTGCCGAATTCAGTATCAGTTCTTTTTCATCCCTCAGCCGTTTCAGTTCGGAAATGACGTGATTCAGTTCATCGTTTTTCTTCTGAATCTCAGCCGTCCGCTCGCGGATAATCAGATCCTGTTTTTCTGTGTAAAGAAGATTGGCAACTGTTCCGGCTGTCGTATCAACCACTGATTGAGCCAGCTGCCGCTGGGCAGAAGAAAATCCCCGCCTCTCACCGCGCAGTTCAACTACCGGAACAACGCCAAGCACTTTGCCTGCCGCCACTAAAGGCATGATGAACAGGGATTCAATGCCAAAACTGCTGCATGCCACCCTGTTCACCCTGTCATCCTTGCAGACGTCCTCAATGTAGAGCGGTTCTTTTGAATCGATAACAAAGGTCATGACGGAATCAGCGCGAAGATCCGCGTGGACCTTTTTATGGGTACCGATCCAGTCTTCCTCGGACCAGGTGCTCTGCCTGCTCAGACGTACAGGGTTCATCACTTCCTCCGCTACCGGATCGATCAGGTGTGAAGCGGCATTTGGCGTTCCGAGCACTTTTTCCAGATAGTGAAAACAAGTATCCAGCGCTTCTTCCAGGGTCGAACTCATGGAAAGTTCCCTCGATGCATCAAGAAGCATCTGCTTCTGACTGAGCAGTGTTTCCTTCCGACTGAGAATTTTGGCATTGTTGATAGCCACTGCAGCCATATTGACGTAGGCTTCTACACTTTGAATCTCACATTCACTCAGGTCCATCGGAATGCCGTAGTCAAACAGAAATACAAGACCGAACAGCTCATCCTCATGGGAGATTGGCAGCACAAGAAGTGATTTAATCTGAAAAGCTTCCACCGCCCTTGCATCGGGTCGAGAATCTCTTGAGGTATCTGGTATGTAAATTGTCTTCCGTGTTTCCATCACTTCTTTTGCGAGCAGATCCTGTTCCATATCAATTGTGTGTCTGTCGAGCGTCATCCCGTTGATCACTTCAGGCTTACCGACAAATCCCCGAAAACTTCCGTCTTCCTGAGGGAGGTAAATGCCAACTGAATCACATTGGACGATCTCATCTGAAATGGCTGTGGTCACATGCGTCAGCATTTCCCGAAGCTCCAGGTTCGTATTGATTAATTTTGTTATATTGGCTAAGCGGGAATACCGCGTCTGGTCACTCACATTTATCCACCTCTCTTCTTACTTCGGTCATAAATGGTATTCTTTCAACCCCTGAAACGAGATTTTTTTCGACTGTCATTTCTACACATTTCACCAGATTCAATTCCCATTCTCTCACATATTCGACAAACTATTGACCTATCCTTCAATTACAGTACAAAACGGTAGTAAAAAGAAAAAACATTATTGTTTTAAAACGCTACAGGTCGACGCTTTCCGCGGGCATCGCTTCAGCCTCCTCGGAAAATTCCTGCTTCTTCCTCTGCCAGCATACCCTTCGAAGCGATCTGCGTCGAAGCAACTCGCAGCTTATTCGTGAAGCAAACGCTCCTCGCTGGAGTCGCGACCTATCGCTCCAATATTTTTATACTTAATCTATACGAAAACATTATCATGAAAAAAAGGCTGAGCCGGAAAGATTACGCCTTCCGGTTCAGCCTCAAACAGATTTAATTACGGCAGCTGTGTGCTTCCCATAAGGTACCGATCGCACTCACGGGCTGCTTCTCTTCCTTCGTTGATTGCCCAGACGATCAGACTCTGGCCGCGGCGCATGTCCCCGGCAGCGAAAACACCTGTCTTGTTTGTTGTGTATTTTCCGTATTCCGCTTTAACGTTGGAGCGCTTATCGGTCTCAATTTCCATCTGTTCGATCAGCTCCTGCTCCGGGCCACTGAAACCAATAGCGAGAAGGATAAGGTCTGCCGGCCATACTTTTTCCGTTCCCGGAATTTCTATACGGTGACGGTTGCCTTCCTCATCCCATTCCAGCTTTACGTTTACAGTATGCACTTCTTTTACGTGCCCGTTTTCGTCGCCGACAAATTTTTTCGTCATCACTGCGAATGCACGGGGGTCATCCCCGAATTTGGAGGCCGCTTCCTTTTGGCCGTACTCCACGCGGTGAACGATCGGATACTGGGGCCATGGGTTGCCCACTTCGTCGCGGTTATCCATTTTTTTATCGTAGATATCAAACTGCGTCAGGCTTTTGCAGTTATGACGCACGCTCGTTGCAAGACAGTCAGTTCCTGTATCTCCTCCGCCGATCACGATGACATCTTTATCAGCAGCGGAAATATAGTTCCCGTCTTCCAGATTGGAGTCAAGAAGGCTCTTTGTGTTCGCATGAAGAAAGTCCATGGCGTAGTGAATGCCCTTCAATTCCCGCCCCTCCGCAGGAATATCACGGTGCTTCGCGGCACCGCCGCACAGGATCACGGCATCGAAATCTTCTTCAAGCTGCTCGGGCGTCACATCTTTACCCACTTCAGTGTTTGTCACAAACGAAATACCCTCTTCTTCAAGTATTCGTACACGACGTTCCACGATTTCGTAAGGAAGTTTCATTTCCGGTATACCGTAAGTAAGAAGCCCGCCTACGCGATCGCTTCTTTCAAAAACGGTCACAAGGTGTCCGGCTTTGTTCAGCTGCGCAGCAGCAGCAAGACCGGCAGGACCCGATCCTACGACAGCCACTTGTTTACCGGTACGCTGTTCAGGCGGCTCCGGTACGACCCAGCCTTCCTCGAATCCCTTTTCAATAATCGCTCTCTCCACAGTCCGGATGGCGACGGGCGGTTCGTTAATTCCAAGCACACACGCGCCTTCGCACGGGGCGGGACATGCGATGCCCGTAAATTCAGGGAAATTGTTCTTTTCATGCTCTTTTTTAAGGGCTTCTTTCCACTGCCCCTGGTAAACGAGGTCATTCCATTCGGGAATCAGATGATATACCGGACAGCCGGTGGTCACCCCGTTAATTTCCATCCCGCTGTGGCATGTGGGCACTCCGCAGTCCATGCACCTTGCACCCTGCTCCTGTATTTCCTTTTCAGACATCGGCTGTGTATAATCCGCCCAGTCTTTTGTACGGGTCGAAGGGTCTCTCTCCCGCTGGGACTGTCGGTCATATTCCAAAAATCCTGTTGGCTTTCCCATCATTCACCCTCCTTGTCTGGTTAGCTGTTTTTTTTCGAATGGTACCCGGCTCTGAAAGGATGGACAGTTCAGAACCGGGATTTGTATTCATGTTTTTGCACTCTTTTCTTATTACGCTCCTGGCGGACACTTTCCGCAGGAGTCGCGCCTTCCGCTCAATAACTTCATCTATTAAGACCAGCAGGTATCTGTATACGAACCAGCGTTACATTATCAGGTAAGAGCTTCGACTTTCGGCTTCTGACTTTCTTCAAACGCCTTCATCTCTGCTTCGTCACGGCTGTAGCCGCTGTTTTCATAAAACACAATCCGCTCCTGCATCGCCTGGTAGTCTCTCGGGATCACGCGGACGAAGCGTGCCAGATTCTCTTCCCACTGATGAAGAACACGGCGGGCGTGGGAGCTGTTTGTGTAGTGAAGGTGCTTTTCTATCATCCGGTACAGCGTCTGCTGCTCTTCAGGATCAGTGACGGGCTCCAGATCTACATTGGCCTTGTTGCATTTTTCCGGGAATCCCTGGTCTTCATCCAGCACGTAGGCGATGCCGCCGGACATACCGGCTGCAAAGTTACGGCCTGTATCGCCAAGCACAACTACTTTTCCTCCGGTCATGTACTCACAGCCATGGTCGCCAACGCCTTCAACTACAACATTGGCACCGGAATTTCTTACGCAGAAACGTTCCCCGGCAATACCGTGAATGTACGCTTCTCCGCTTGAAGCTCCGTAAAAGGCCACGTTACCGACAATCATATTTTCCTCGGCGCGGAAGGTGGCGCGGTTTGACGGATGAGCAATAATCTTACCGCCGGAAAGCCCTTTTCCAACGTAGTCGTTTGCATCTCCCACAAGACGAAGCGTCATCCCTCTCGGTATAAAGGCACCGAAGCTCTGTCCGGCAGATCCTTTAAACGTCAGACGGATCGTATCTTCACCGAGACCGGCAAGACCGTAGCGGCGTGTAATTTCACTTCCGAGAATTGTACCGGTTACACGGTTGATGTTCCGGATCGCCAGTGTCGCTTCAAAAGGCTCCCCTTTCTCGATCGCTTCTTTACAGAGCGGCACGAGTTCCTGGGTATCGAGGGCCTTATCAAGCCCGTGGTTCTGAAAGACGGTCCGGTAGCGCGTCACTGACTTTGGCACATCCGGCTGGTAAAGAAGCGCGGACACATCCACGTCCTTTGCCTTCCAGTGATCAACGGCACGGTTGGCTTCAAGGATATCCGTACGGCCGACCATTTCATCGATTGTACGGAACCCGAGTTCCGCCATGAGTTCACGTGCTTCCTGTGCGACAAAGCGCATGAAGTTAGCCACGTGCTCCGCTTCCCCGGTGAATTTTTTACGGAGTTCAGGATTCTGGGTCGCGACGCCGACAGGACAGGTGTCCAGATGACACACACGCATCATGACACATCCGAGGACAACGAGAGGCGCTGTTGAAAAGCCGTATTCCTCTGCTCCGAGAAGAGTGGCGACGACAATGTCCCGTCCGGTCATCATTTTTCCGTCGGTCTCCACAACAATCCGGTCGCGGAGGTGGTTCAGCAACAGTGTCTGATGGGTTTCGGCCAGTCCGATTTCCCACGGCAGACCCGTATGCTTGATACTGGATCTCGGCGCTGCTCCTGTTCCGCCGTCGTAACCTGAAATGAGAACCAGATCGGCACGCCCTTTTGCAACACCTGCGGCAATCGTACCAACACCCACTGCAGATACAAGCTTTACGCTGATCCGGGCTTTTGGATTGGCATTTTTCAGGTTATGAATCAGCTCAGCCAGGTCTTCAATTGAGTAAATATCATGGTGCGGCGGCGGTGAAATAAGTTCCACACCGGTGGTGGAGCCTCGGACTTCTGCGATCCACGGATACACCTTCTTGCCCGGAAGGTGACCACCTTCACCCGGCTTGGCACCCTGCGCAATCTTGATTTGAATTTCATCAGCGTTAACGAGGTAATGGCTCGTTACACCAAAACGGCCTGATGCCACCTGTTTAATGGAGCTTCGGCGCAGATCGCCGTTTGCGTCAGGTGTGAAACGATCAGGGTCCTCCCCGCCTTCACCAGAGTTGCTCGCCCCGCCAATCCGGTTCATAGCGATAGCCAGGGCTTCATGCGCTTCCTTACTGATCGCCCCGAAGCTCATCGCCCCGGTTTTGAATCGTTTACAGATCGCTTCCACCGATTCAACCTCTTCGATCGGAACCGGCTTGCGCTTTTTAAAGGACAGCAGTCCTCTGAGGGACTGTAAATTATTTTTCTCATCAGTCAAAAGCTTTGAATATTTTTTAAACATCCCGTAATCATTGGATCGGCACGCATGCTGAAGCGTGTGAATCGTCTGCGGATTATACGTGTGATCCTCGCCGTTTTCACGGTACTGGTAGTCATCTCCTGCATCGAGACTTCTGTCTGTCCCGCGACCTTCCTCGAAGGCACGGCTGTGGCGCATGAGCACCTCTTTAGCCATCATGTCTGTCCCGATTCCGCCGAGACGGGAAGCTGTACGGGTAAAGTACTTCTCAATCACATCCGGGTGAATTCCAACCGCTTCAAAGATCTGGGCGCCACGGTAACTCTGGATCGTGGAAATCCCCATTTTAGAGAGCACTTTAATGACGCCGTCAGTTACAGAGCCGATATATTTCTCCACCGCTTCATCAAAGGAGCGGGCCTCGATCTGCCCTCGTTCACGCAGATCTTCCAGGGAATCAAACGCAAGGTACGGGTTGATTGCTTCGGCACCGTACCCGAGCAGTGTGGCAAAGTGGTGCACTTCACGCGGCTCGCCAGACTCCAGCAGGATGCTCACTCTCGTTCTTGTACCCTGACGGATCAGGTGATGATGCAGACCGGATACTGCCAGAAGAGCCGGAATCGCTGCATGCTTCCGGTCGATCCCCCGGTCGGAAAGCACGATCAGGTTAACGCCTTCTTCGTAAGCTTGATCCGCTTCTTCAAAAAGCTCCTCGAGCGCTTTTTCCATATTCGACTCTTTCGACGCGTCAAACAGAATGGACAGCGTCCGTGAACGGAAGCCGTTTTCACTGTAAGTACGCAGTGTTTCCAGCTGTCTGTTTGACACGACCGGCGTTTTCAGTCGGACGTGGCTGCAGCTTTCAGGGCGCGGATCCACCAGGTTTCCTTCAGGCCCGATCGTCGTTTGCACCATCGTAATCAGTTCTTCCCTGATCGCATCGATCGGCGGGTTCGTGACCTGTGCAAACAGCTGCTTGAAATAGCTGTAGAGCAGCTGCGGCTTTTTTGAGAGGACCGCAAGCGGCGAATCATATCCCATTGAGCCTACCGGATCTTTACCATCGGAGACGAGCGGTTTCAAAATTTTATTGAGCTCCTCATTTGTATAGCCGAATGCGAGCTGCTGTTCAACAAGGTTCTCAACAGGCGGCTCCGTTTGTGCCGCTTCCGGCAGTTCGTCCAGTTCCCGGAGGTTTTCATCAAGCCACTCCCGGTAAGGCTGTTCACCGGCGATGTCCATTTTAATTTCCTCATCCGGGATAATGCGCCCTTTCTCAAGGTCGACGAGAAGCATTTTACCTGGATGCAGACGGTCCTTCACTTCAATGTCATCGGCAAAAACGTCAAGGGCTCCTACTTCTGAGCCAAGAACAATCATGCCGTCTTTCGTAACGTAATAGCGGGCCGGACGAAGACCGTTCCGGTCCAGACAGGCACCGATCTGCTTACCGTCAGTGTAGACGATGGCAGCCGGTCCGTCCCACGGCTCCATAAGCGTGCTGTGGTAGTCATAGAAATCACGTTTTGTTTCATTAATGGTGTCGTCATTTGCCCACGGTTCCGGAATCATCATCATTGCAGTATGAGCCAGGGATCGGCCTGACAAGTGAAGAAATTCGAAACAGTTATCAAACATCGACGAATCGCTTCCGTTTTTGTCGATGACCGGCAGTACCTTCTGCAGATCTTCTTCACTGAAGTACTCGGATGTGCACAAGGCCTGACGGGCACGCATCCAGTTTACATTTCCCCGGAGCGTATTGAATTCACCGTTATGGATCGTATATCTGTTCGGGTGTGACCGTTTCCAGCTTGGGAACGTGTTTGTACTGAACCTGGAGTGCACCAGCGCAACAGCAGACTTAAATTCCGGATGATTCAGATCGATGTAGAACGAATCAAGCTGCTCCGGTACGAGCATCCCTTTGTACACGATTGTTCTCGTGGAAAGACTGCTGATATAAAAGTCGGACTGTTCTTTCAGTCCCTTTGAAATCGCAATCTCCGTCCGTTTGCGGATAATGTACAGGCGGCGTTCAAACGCCTCCTGATCCTCAATCGTCTGGGATTTACGGATAAACACCTGCCGGATGGCCGGCTTGGTTTTTCTCGCCTCATTCCCGACAAACGAATCATTTACCGGTACAGTACGCCAGCCGAGAAACGTCTGGCCTTCTTCTTTAATGATTTCCTCAAAGATCCTTTTACAGCGGATCCTGGTCTCCTGGTCTTCGGGGAGAAACACCATGCCGATGCCGTACTCCCCTTCTTCAGGAAGAACAATGTCCTCCCTGTCGCACTGCTTCACAAAAAAACGGTGAGGAATCTGAGTCAGGATTCCTGCACCATCGCCCGTACTTACATCTGCGGACTGACCTCCCCGGTGTTCCAGGTTACTCAGTATGTTAATCGCATTCTGGACGATAGCATGAGACTTGCTTCCATCTATATTCGCAATCATTCCAATTCCACATGCTTCATGTTCATTTGCCGGATCATATAATCCCTGTTTAACTGGCAATCCGTGCTTTCTCATGTTAACGCCCTCCTTCAGCATTTTTCATAAAAATTCAGAAATTTAAATATTTCGACTTAGTATATCACAGAATTCGGCAGGGATAAAACTGAGAACACAGCAGTGAGGGCAACGGAAAGGGTTTTGTAAGCGCTTAACCAATAATGGTAATGGGATATTTTCTGACATAAATTTTTGTTGTAGTTTATGCATAAATCACTGTTTTTTCTGTTCTTTTTTTCGTTATCTGTTGTTCGTTATTACAGCATCCCAGGCAGCTGAACCTTTGCTTTCTGAATGAAAAATCATGTTCCTGGTCACAATGGTAGAAAGATAGTCTTTGAGAGGGAGGGGCGATGCCGTGGAACCGCAGTTTATGGATATGACATTTAAGCTGATTCTGGGGTTTTTTATGCTTTTTTTGATTACCCGTCTTCTCGGGAAAACGACAATCAAGCAGCTTACTCCCTTCGACTTTGTTTCGGCCATCGTGTTATCCGAACTTCTCGGTAATGCCATATTCGAAGCGAATGTGCCGATTTATTTTATTGCCTACTCCATTGCCGTATGGGGAATACTTCTCGTTTTAATGGAACGGATTCTTCTCCGGTTTAAGGGGCTTCGGAGCCTGTTTGAAAGCAAACCTTCTATTGTAATCAGAGACGGCCAGATTGACCGGCGGGAGTTGAAAAAGAACCGGATGAATTTAAACCAGCTCATGGCCCTGCTTCGTCAGAGTGAGACATTTTCCGTGAGGGAAGTGGCCTATGCCATCCTTGAGTCGAACGGAGGGATCAGTATTCTCAAAAAAGCTTCCTATAAAGAAGTTACCCGCGGGGACATGTCGATGTCGGATAGGCACGTTCACCTTCCCGTCAGTTTCATTCTGGACGGCGAGGTGCTGGAAGATAACCTGGTGGAGTCGGGGCGCGACCGGCAGTGGCTCCATGAAAAACTGGCTGTTCACCAGATTGACAGTATTCAGGAAGTTCTTTACGCAGATTATATAGAAGGAGACGGTTTGTACATTGTGCCGTATAAGAGGAGTGCTGTGCATGGAAAGTGATCCCTCGAACTGCACAGCCCATGTTTACATGGTGTTTCACGTGGAACAATCATGTGTTTCTGGTCCTGCATTTACAAAGGAGAAGCCCCCTTGCAGGGCGGCTTCTCTTTATTTATCGAGCTTTTTCGATTAATTTTTCCAGGTCCGGATTCAAACCTTTCACTGCTTCTCCGTCCACGACAGTGACGGGAACTCCCATAAATCCGAATGCCTCCACTTCCTTCTGGTAGTCCCGGCTCGTCATCACATCACGGACTTCGTATTCAACGTTTTTTGAATCAAGCATCTTTTTAACAAGGTCGCACTCCACACAGTTCTTCGTGGAGTAGACAATGACCGGTTTTGACATTTAAATCACCTCATTGATTGATATGGTGTATTTTATCACGTTCATTGTTTGCGGTTCCAGCGGGAGGGTGCAAAGTGTGCAGTTTTCAATATTCCAGTATTACCCTTATATGGTTCTGGATCCCGTGCCACCTCTTTCTTCTCCCCCTGCGAATGCTCTAACGCCCGTATGCCCTATGAAAGAACCAACGTAGATTAGCGAGCCTTAGCATATATGCCTGGGCTTTTTTGTGCGTATGTGAGGAGTTCCGGGTGAAAGAACGTGTTTTATATGGTGATACATGACGGTGTGCAGGAGTAAGGAGAAAAATTCCAGTTTTTGGATCGTTTCTATAAAATGATATATTCGTATTTAGAGAGGGGGGTAAATGTGATTTTAAAATCCCGTGTAGAGTCGTGCGAGCTGCTGATTCTGCGCTCCTTAAATGCCAGGACTGAGCTCGATGCTGACTGGTTGAACCGACTTGCGAACGCAGAAAAAGGCTACGAGGGGGAGTGCGCGTTTGATGAATGGACCGGTGCAGTTTCAGGGGATGTAGTCGTCCTGCAGGATCTGCTGCTCGATTGCCGAAGTACGACGTTTCAGATAGACTCGCTGATGCTGATGCGAAACGATATTTATCTGTTTGAAGTGAAAAACAGCGAAGGAGATTTTTTGATTGATGATGAGAGGTGGCTGTCATGTCTGACCGGAAAAGAGATTAATAATCCGCTCATTCAACTAAAGCGGACTGAATCCTCCTTCCGCAGGCTTCTTCAGGAACATGGATGCAGAAGACCTGTTAAAAGCTTTCTCGTTTTTATCAACCCCGAATTTCAGCTTTATCAGGCTCCCTCCACCTTGCCTGCGATTTTCCACTCTCAGCTGCCCCGCTTTTTTGCAGGTATAAAAAACCGCGCAATGCCTGCAGCTGGCGCTCAAGATGCAGCCAGCAATGCCGCTCTTGCACTCGCTGAGAAGCTTAACACTCTTCACATTACTGATAACCCCTATAAAAGACTTCCTGAATACAATTATGAAACTCTCAGAAAAGGTGTGTTATGCCCCTCCTGTGAGAGGTTCTACGTTTTTGAGCAAAGCAGAAGGTTTCTGATTTGTCATGGCTGTGGCAAACGGGAGAGTAATCCGGCAGCGGTATTACGGTCAGTGAATGAATTTCAGCTATTATTTCCAAGTCTTCCGGTTACAGTACGTATCATCTATGAATGGTGCGGAAATGCATTCTCAAGAAAGGTCATCCAAAAGACATTACAATCTCATTATGTAATGCGAGGGGAAACGAAGGCAGCTTATTATGAGGAAAAAAAGGAGAATTAGCTCTAAGTTATATTTTTTACGACCTAACTTCGAAAAAATATTTAGTTAAGTCATGTTTCTCTGTCTTTTACGACCTAACTATCGCATGATCATCCAGTTAAGTCCCGTATCCCTGTTTTTTGTGACCTAACTGCATGGTTTTTTCGAGTTGAGGGGTAAATAGGAACTTTAGTCCCCCTTAGCCTCAACCATCAATCTGGCAGACAAAAAACCTTCAATCTAAATTTCAGATTGAAGGTTCCAAACGACGAATCAATTCATAACAAGCTCTTCTTCCTTGCTCAGTCCTAGCGTCCGGGCGGTTTCTTTTTGGAGCTCTTTGAACATTTCCGGGCTTTCGGACAGCGCTACACCGTAGGAAGGGATCATTTCCCTGATTTTCGGCTCCCACTCCTTCATCTCATCCGGGAAGCAGCGTTCCATCACATCAAGCATGACGTGAACGGCAGTCGATGCACCTGGTGAAGCGCCGAGCAGTGCGGCGATCGAGCCGTCAGCGGCACTCACCACTTCCGTCCCGAACTGAAGGGTGCCTTTTCCTCCAGCCTCTGTATCCTTAATCACCTGCACACGCTGACCGGCCTGTACGATTTCCCAATCCTCGCTCTTCGCATTGGGAACGAATTCACGGAGTTCTTCCATCCGCTTTTCATCGGACAGCATCACCTGCTGAATGAGGTATTTGGTTAATCCCATCTCTTTCATCCCTGCCGCAAGCATCGTGAATACATTGTTCGGTTTAACGGAACTCAGAAGGTCGAGATTTGAACCTGCCTTCAAGAATTTTGGTGAAAAGCCTGCAAACGGACCGAACAAAAGGGTCTTTTTCCCGTCAATATAGCGCGTATCCAGATGGGGAACCGACATTGGCGGTGCCCCTGCTTTCGCTTTGCCGTACACCTTGGCGTGATGCTTCTCGGCAACCTCCTGGTTTTTACAGGCCATAAACAATCCGCTTACAGGGAAACCGCCGATATTTTTCGCTTCCGGAATCCCGGTTTTCTGCAGCAAGTGCAGACTTCCTCCCCCACAGCCGATAAAAACGAACCTGGCGGTATGGTATTCCGTGTTTCCGCTTTCAATATCGTTTACTTTTACTTCCCATTTACCGTCGCTTGTCCGCTTCAGATTTTCCACACTGTGCTTATAGTTGATCTCCACGTTTTCTCGCTGTAAATGGTCGAACAGCGTACGAGTTAACGTACCGAAATTAATATCTGTACCGGTGTCAATTTTCGTCGCTGCGATCGGCTCGCCGGACTTGCGCCCGTCCATCACGAGAGGCATCCATTTCTTCAGGGTCTCATGGTCTTCAGTGAATTCCATGCCCTCAAACAGCGGATTCCCTGACAGCGCTTCCACACGTTTTTTTAAAAAATTCACATTCTTCTCCCCGTGAACAAGACTCATATGGGGAATAGACATGATAAAATCTTCAGGGTTGCGAATGAGACGGCTGTTTACGAGGTAAGACCAGAACTGTCTGGAAAGCTGAAACTGCTCGTTCACTTTAATCGCTTTCGTCGTATCAATGGAGCCGTCCGGTTTTTCTGACGTGTAGTTCAGTTCACAAAGTGCGGCATGTCCCGTCCCTGCATTATTCCATTCATTGGAACTTTCCTCACCTGCTTTGGCAAGCTTCTCAAAAACTCTGATTTCCATGTCAGGCGCCAGCTCTTTCAGCAGCGAACCCAACGTCGCACTCATGACTCCGGCACCAATTAAGATAACATCTGTTTTCTTCTGTATGCTGCTCATGATCTATAACCTGCCTTATCCTCTGTATTTGCCTGCGCTCCAGCTAAAAAACAGCGAAGCGCCACCTTGCCACACCTGATCTATCTATCTGCCGTAGTGTTTAAACATTCACAAAAACTTCACAAAACTCCTATTATCTGATTATTATACCCTATTTGGTGCTCTTAAAAAAGAGGGTGCTAGTACAGGTATGGTAAATGACTACTTTCAACCTTTACAGGCTTGTGTTATTTACTTCATTCTATTTGCTCATTAATAGCCTATCACTTAGTAAGTCCAGGAGGTAAGAACATTTATTATTAGTACACACTGATGTTTATTCATTACTTATGGTACGGTTCCCCCCGGTTAATCTTAAACCCCCGGTAGACCTGTTCAACAAGAATCAGCCGCATCAGCTGATGGGGAAACGTCATGTCGGAAAAGGACAGCTTGCCGTTTGCCCGCTGGAGCACGGCATCGCTCAGACCGACCGAGCCGCCGATCACAAACGCCACTTTGCTTTTCCCGTAGGTGGCCAGCTGGTCAAGCTCTTTTGCAAGCCGCTCGGATGACCATTTCTGTCCGTCTATGGCGAGCGCGATGACTTGGGAATCATGGCTGATCTTAGCGAGGATCCGTTCCCCTTCTTTTTCTTTCACCGCGGTCATTTCGGCATCACTCATGTTTTCAGGTGCTTTTTCGTCAGGAACCTCAATGACTTCCATCTTGGCATAGGCGGAAAGACGCTTAAGATATTCCGCGATCCCCTGTTTAAGATATTTTTCTTTCAATTTCCCAACTGTAACAATCGTAATATTCACAGGTGCAAAACTCCTTCCAGAATAGTTTTCCACAATAGTTATCCACATTTCCACAGAAATGCTGTGGAGTTATTTGTCGACTCGGTATAAAGCCTTGTCACTACAGTATTTACAAGTTGTGGACAACTGCTCTTCTTCCGTGAGTTTGTCGATTATTGGCGGAAGAGCGTAATAATCGACAATATCCTCGATTGCCATATCTATGTGTTCTTTGCAGCAATAATACATGATATAGTCCCCTGTCATTCCTGATTTTTTTGCATGCGTTTTCACTTACTCACACCTGCATGTGGATAAGTGAACAAGCTGAGTCCCTTGTGTCCGTTGATCTTTCGCGTTTTTGGAATGTAATATCCATATAACTTATCCACAGGAATGGATAACTACGCATACTCACTCTATTGTACCTCCAACCGGTGCTGAATCCAACCGGTCCCTGCACCTCAAAAAAAGAGGGCCGCCGGGGCGCCCCTCTTTCATCTTTTGTAATACTGCTGTTACATCTGCTGTTCCTGAAGTGTCATTTCCACAGTCTGCTCGGTACCATCCCGGTAGAAGGTCACATCAACCGTGTCACCGATCGATTTTTCCGTAAACAGATACTTCCTGAGATCATGAATATCACGCATTTCCTCACCGTCCACGACCGTGATTACATCTCCTTCACGAAGCCCCGCTTCTGCCGCAGGAGAACCCGGCTCGGTATCAGCTACATATATTCCGCCTGCAATATCCTCCGGCAGTCCAAGAGTCTGATGCCAATGGTAGCTTGGAATTTCCTGAAGGGAGCGGATAAACACGCCCAGCTGCGGCCGTCTGACTTCCCCGTACTGCTCCAGATCTTCAATCACAGGCATAGCGATGGCAGTCGGAATGGAAAAACCGATTCCCTCCACGGCATTCTGTGCAATCTTCATTGAATTGATTCCGATCACCTGCCCTTCAATATTAACAAGGGCTCCGCCGCTGTTACCGGGATTGATCGCTGCATCTGTCTGAAGTACCTCCGCGTTCCAGTCCGGTCGTCCGTCACGGTTCGTATCTACAGGGATGCTCCGCTCGATGGCACTGATAATCCCCAATGTCACGGATCCTTCAAATGAGAGCGGGTTTCCGATTGCAATTGCCGGTTCGCCTGCTCTGAGTGTATCCGAATTGCCGAACTCGGCAACGGTCTCGATCTTTTCGGCATCCACTTCGATGACAGCAAGATCCGTAAGTGCATCCTCACCAACGAGTTCTGCCGGAATTCGGGAGCCGTCGCTGAGCGTGACATCAATTTCCTCTGCATTTTCTATGACGTGCTGGTTCGTGACAATAAAGGCGCGATCGCCTTCCACTTTATACACGACGCCGGATCCGGTGCCTTCAGCACCTCCTTCAAAAAGGCCGCCCCCGGATGACCGACGGCTGTTCACAACGCCCACAACAGCATCATTTACCCGTTCGACTGCTTCGATAACTTCTGATGTTACGGCTACATTAACTCCCTGCAGGTCAGGGATGTCCGCTTCTCCTTCTGCGATGGCTTCGAGCGCTTCCTGGTCACCGCCTGCTGTTTTCGGGACCACATCGTAAGGCAGAAAGCCGTTGTTCGCCAGAACAGGAATGGAAAAGACGACGATTAACGCTCCCATCATCGCTCCCGCAAAGGAAGCAAGACCGGTTTTCCTGCCTGAAGTTTTATCTCTTTTGCTCCGTGTCTGTGTGTGACTGTCATAATACCCCATTCACTTGACCCTCCTTAAAAAACGTATTCATGATGTTTTAAAAAGGCGCCGGCCGGGAGCAGGGGAATCGTAAATGACCACCTGTTTCCGGTCAGTGTCTCCGTTAAAGAAAGCCGGCATCAGAGCGATTTTTTCGGCCTCTGCAGTGAAAAACGCACCGTGACAAAAAGCCCGTCTGCTTGGTTTTATTATAAAAAAATGCCCCTTCACCGTCTATTCATACGATTCATTTTCGATAATTTTCCATATACCTTTACAATGCCCCTGATAACCGGCTTTTAGTCATCTATGAAAGTGGTAAAGTGTGTGACCGCCCTTTCAGGCTCAGGCTTATACACAAAATCCCTCTGAAGCCGCGAAAGCGTTCAGAGGGATTTATTCGATATTCTTTTAATGAAAGGCTCTGTTAAAGTCTAATGTAGATTTCCGCTCACCGCGCTCCCTTTCCGCAGGAGTGTCGCGCGTTCGCTGCAATCAGCATTAGAATAATCAGCATCAAGCTTTAACACATCCACTAAAAAGCCGGACTGCGGCACAAGTTCTACACTTTTGCCAGCGGAGTGGGAACTGCAGGGTCCGTATCAAAAAGCTTAAGGCTTCTGCCTGTTTCATAGCCTCTTCCTGCCAGCGTCTGTTCGACTGTCATCCGGGCCAAGTCCTTCATGTTGTTATCCTTGCTCAGGTGAGCCAGATAGATATGAGCAGGCTTGTCGTTTGTATCGAGAAGATCAGCCATGGCATGGGCTGCATCCTCGTTGGATACGTGGCCTACATCGCTCAGGATCCGGCGTTTTACGCTCCAGGGGTAACGGCCCATCCGCAGCATACCCATGTCGTGATTGGATTCAAACACATAGGCATCCGCTTCCCCGACGATACCTTTCATCCGCTCGCTCACATAGCCGGTATCCGTAATGACGGAAAGTTTCCTTCCTCCGTGTGTGAAGGTGAAAAACATTGGTTCGGCTGCGTCGTGGGAGACGCCGAAGGACTGCACATCCATGTTCCCGAATGTTTTCGTTTCCTCCGTTTCGAAGTGGAATTTCTGATCGGTTTTCAGTGTGCCGAGCATCGAATCCATCGCCTTCCACGTCTTTTCGTTCGCGTAGATCGGCAGATTGTAGCGCCGGGCAAAAATCCCGGCGCCTTTAATGTGGTCACTGTGCTCATGCGTAATGAGAAGGGCGTCCAGCGTGGACGGATCGAGTCTGTTCTTCACAAACAGTTCGTCCAGCTTTTTACCGCTCAGCCCTGCATCAATGAGCACTTTGCTCGTGTCTGTTTCCACGTAGATCGCATTACCTGTACTGCCGCTTGCCAGTACACTGAATTTAAGACTCATATTTTCTGTCACTCCAGTCAGTCTGTCCATACCTCACTGTTGTGGGCATTTACGAAATAGTACTCATCATCAACCGTCACCCGCCACATAGGCGCATAGTACTCGTGGGCATCCATATTGGCCGGTGTCATGTTGTAGTGACCGAGTTCCACTTCATCAATGACCACATCTGCGATTCCGTATTCCAGGATCAGCACTTCGATCGCTTCAAGAGGCGTCATCAGTTCAGGAGCAAGCTGAGGAGAGAAATCCATGTACCGCTGATCGTAGCCTTCAACCTCCCCGTCCTCCGTCAGATAAAGAATGACGTGAGATTCTTCACCGCGGTAGCGGAGAGGCTCGTCCTCATAAACCTGAAAAGCCCGAATCATTCTTTCCTCCTCATCGTAGGAAGCGAATCTGTATTCATCACCGTTATACAGATGATCGGCTAAGAAAGATTCAACCGAAGAGGCCATATCCAGCCCGAACAGCTCCTGCGGCTCGTCGAGCACGGCTCTGATCATCTGGTTTCTTCTGAAACTGATTTCCTGATCCTCGAACTGTTCTTCGATCATGCTCTGCTCTTCATCTCCAAATTCGTGGCCTTCACCGCTGATATACTGGCCTTCTTCATCGGCTTCCGGGTCATCGATCGAAATTTCGATGTTCTGACGCCTGAGAAGCTCCTGGAAAGAATGATCCTCCTGTGCCATCACGCTCATATTTTCGGCGTTCCGCTTTTCAACAAGCTGAAAAATGAGAAACGCATTCAGGAATATAAATGTCATGATCAGAATCGTTTTAGCTCTGCTCCAGTCCATCCTCTGGGTCACCTCCGGACTCCTGGTATTCTTCTTCCGTGTCTTCCAGCTGTTCAAGTGTAAACCACTGCCCGTTTACGTTAATAAACCAGGAGGGGGAGAAAATAATAAGCGCACCGGTATTACTGTCCATATGATAGCCAATTCGGATTTCACCAGCGTCTTCATCCACAATCGTCTCAGCAGACGCAATAAAGTTCCTTACATAGTCGAGGGATTCGAGCGACGTCATGGTCCCGGCTTCCTGGTAGTTCTCATCCAGACGGTATAAAGAACGGTCATATCTTGTAATCTGCTCACCGGAGCGTTCAACAAGTTTGGTGTAATAGAGGGATTCCCGCGAGGACCCCCCCAGCACCGGTGTTTCATCCATAGCCAGCCGGTACACGGCACGATCCCGGTTCACGTATTCTGTTACATCATCCAGGTAAAAATCGTCTGTGAAACCTCCGTGGCTGTTCAGAAAATTCAAGCTCGCAGAGGCCATACTCCGGCTGCTCTCATCAGGATCACCTGAGACCGGATACTCAAACTTCATAATGTCCGGTCCGCTTCCCTGTCTGGAGAAAGTCAAAAACCTGTTCCCATCCTGATAGCTGGTGTTGGAGACATTCGTAGAATATTCCAGAACTGTGGACGGATCACTGAAAAGCAGCTGCTTGTAATCCTCGCTTCTGATCGAGTTGTTAAGATGGGTAGTGTACTCCTCCATATTCGGCGGTTCAATCGGCAGATAGGCGTACTCTCCGTCTCTCATGTTGCCGAAAACTTCCCCTTCGGCAGCATAAAGTGCATCGCTTTCACTTTCATAAAGCGCTCTGAAACCTGATTCGGACAAGCCGGTCTCCGCTTTTCTCACTTCTCCTTCCGAATATGAAATAAAACGGGCCACAACTTCCGAATCAAAATCACTGTCGCCGTTTGCAGAAAGATGAATCCGGTCAATATTTTCAAGAGGAAAGGATTCTTCCTCTCCAAGATCAAAGTCAAAAAGCTGTTCCATCATCCGGGCCGGAATCGGCGTGGAAAACCTGAAATCCAGTGCATGCTCGTGCTTGTACATTGACGGGATGTTCTGCCTCGATTCGGCAATCGGCCTGCCAAAGGAAATGTCCCTGAGACTGCTCATCTGCGAACTGTACCGGTCCCCGCCCGGCTCCATCCACAGCCGGTCTGTTCCATCATGGACGGTAATGCTTTTCGGCATCAGGATATCAGAGGCGTTACGCTCTTCTCCTATTTCCGGCGTTTCAATCGGTTCTGCACTGCCGAGCGTGCTGTATTCAGGCTGATAGGTCCACAGGGAATACGTAAGTGTTACACTGGACAGAATCAGCACCCAGAGACATGCCGTTTTGATATGCTCGATGATCATTATGCTTCTTTCGCCTCCTCAGGAACAGGCAGGCTGAAGGACATTTTCGTGCCCTGGCCCCAGTCGCTGCTGACCCAGATGTTTCCGCCGTGAGCCTGGATGATCTCCCTTGCAATTGCAAGGCCGAGCCCCGTGCCTCCGAGGCTTCTCGTTCTCGCTTTATCCACCCGGTAAAAACGGTCAAATACATGAGGGATACTGTCTTTCGGTATTCCTACACCTTCGTCCTGGACACTGATAATGACACGACCTTTTTCTTCTTTTACCGAGCAGGTGATCGTCCCGCCCTGCGGCGAGTATTTCACTGCGTTTGACATAATATTGTCGAGAAGCTGCGTCAGTTTATCCCGGTCACCGTATACAAACAGCGGTTCGTCCGGTACTTTCCGCTTAAACGTAATCGCCTGGTTTTTCGTCGACATTTCAAAACGGTCAATCACCTGGTCAACGAAAGAGGTGAGGTTCATGGAATTCATCGTCATCTGATAATCTTTGCTGTCCATTTTTGAAAGCTGAAGCAGATCGTTTACAAGACGGATCATCCGCTCGGTCTCGGTCTGCGTGACGTTTATAAAACGAGGCGCCACATCGGTATCAAGCGCACCGTCGGCAAGGGCTTCCAGATAGCTTTTCATGGACGTGAGCGGCGTACGGAGTTCGTGGGACACATTTGCGACGAATTCCCGGCGCTCCTGCTCCACTTTTTCCTGCTCGGTCACATCGTGCAGTACGGCAATCAGGCCGTTCTGCTCGCCATTTTCCTTGGAGATGACGGAAAAGTGTGCTTCAAGGAAAGATTCATCCCCGAGCCAGTCCAGATCCAGCAGAATGGAATCATTGTAGCCGTAAAGGTCCTCCAGTTTTATCGAACCGCTCAAATTCAGCACTTCGGTGAGTTTCTCCCCGAGGGCATCGTTCTGTGTACGGTCCAGCATTTCCTCAGCCCGGCGGTTCATCAGAATAATATGACCTTTTTTGTCCGTGGCGATGACGCCGTCCGTCATATGGGTCAGGACAGAAGACAGCTTCCTCCGTTCCCCTTCCGTGGTGGCATTGGCGTCCTGCAGTTTGATGGTAAGATCGTTAAAGGCGCGGGCAAGTTCGCCGATTTCGTCACTTCCATAAACCGTTACACTCCGGGTAAAGTCACCTTTCCCCATCGCTTTTGCCTGCTTTCGCATATCGGAGATCGGACGGGTAATCGTCTGTGACAGAAGCACACCGAGCACTACTGTAATAGCAAGCGCGATCACCGTTCCGGTCATGAGAATCTGATTGATCTGCTGCACCTGGGCATAAATCTCCTCAACAGAGGCCTCGATGTAAACAGCACCGATCGTCTCATCCTCTTCACCCAGCACCGGCTTGGTAATCACCCGGACGCGTTCGTTGGTCTGCTCATCGATCATCGGCTGTGATTCCTCAATGCCGATAAAGGTCCGGTTAATATAGACATCCGTCGTACGCTGTCCGATCAGATCCAGTTCTGTTCTGTCGGACACGCCGACAATCGTATTATTGATGTCAACAACCCGGGCTTTAGCGTCTTCAATATTAAAAAGGGAAGTAAGGACATTCTCAATATCAGCGGTAAGGGTCGGGTCGTCCTCTCCACGTTCCTCGAGCATTTCCTGCTGCACGTTATAACGCAGGAGCTCTGCACGCTCACTTACCATTTCCTCATGGTTTTCCACCAGCGTATCTTCAAGCTGCTGGGTAAAATAAACCCCGATGACCTGCATCGCAATTAAAATCAACAGCACATAAATCGTGACAATCTTTACGTGTATTGACTTGTAAAAGCGGATTTTTTTCATCCGATCAACTCTCCTGGTCGGTGGCGTTGCGCAAGTAGTACCCTACACCGCGGCGGGTTACAATCCATGTCGGGTGACTCGGGTTGTCTTCTACTTTTTCACGCAGGCGGCGGACCGTTACGTCAACCGTCCGCACATCTCCGAAGTAATCATAGCCCCACACAGCCTGCAGCAGGTGCTCTCTCGTCATAACCTGGCCGAGGTGCTTGGCAAGGTAATGAACAAGTTCAAACTCACGGTGCGTCAGTTCAATCGGATCTCCCCGTTTCGTCACAAGATAGGCATCCGGCTGCACGAGAAGCGGACCAACCTGAATGTCCTTGGAATCCTGCTCCGGTCCGGATGATTTCTGGTTCCGGCGGAGGTTCGCCTTAACACGTGCTATAAGTTCGCGGGTGCTGAACGGCTTGGTTACATAATCGTCCGCCCCAAGCTCAAGACCGAGCACTTTATCAATTTCCGAGTCTTTTGCCGTAAGCATGATAATCGGCATATCATAGGTCTTCCGGACTTCACGGCACACTTCCATGCCATCCTGGTACGGAAGCATAATATCAAGCAGAATCAGGTCCGGAACGTGCTCCTTCACTTTCTCCACTGCTTCATTGCCGTCATAGGCACAGAACACGTCAAAACCTTCTTTTTCGAGACCAAACTGTAAAATATCTGCAATCGGCTGTTCATCATCCACAACAAGAATTTTCTGTTTTTCCATTCTTCCCACCAGCTTCCACTTTAGAGTCTGCCTATCCTGTTAAATCCGAGTCAACCAATCTATTAGTTCCGGCATTTTTTTATACACGTACCTTCTCCTATTCTATCATAGTTGGAAACGAGTATAAAACAGCATAACAATGGTAATTCAGGCAGTCTGACGTGGATAAAAAAAACCTTCCGCCAGTTACGGCGGAAGAGCGTTTCACTATTTCTCATCCAGGTAATCCATCGGGTCCTTCAGCTCCCCGTCTTCATACACTTCAAAATGCACGTGGACACCGGTAGCCGTTCCTGTTTCACCCATGATGCCGAGTTCGTCACCCCGTGAAACGGAATCACCTTTACTCACACCCATGCTGTCCAGGTGGGCATACACGGTTTCCATACCGCTGCTGTTTTCAATTCTTACCGTGTTGCCATAGCCGTTTTCATACTGTGCTGAAGTTACAGTTCCTCCATGAGCCGCTAAAATTTCATGACTTGAAGGCCGGGCAATATCAATTCCTTTATGATAACTGCCCCACCGCGGGCCCTGATAGCTGGAGATGTAGCCGCCGACAGCAGGCCATTCCAGTTCATCGGCTGCGGGTGCCGTCCCTTCAACCACGATTCGATCTTCCGGCTCCTCGGTCACTTCCTCGTTTATCATGGAGGAATCTGTTATTTCCCCGTTCACCATGACAATCTGCTTTTCCTCGACTCGTTCTCCATCCTCTCCCTGCTGGCTGACTTCTGTGGTGCCCTCCGTCATGGAGCTGTCTGTTTCTGTTTTCGTTTCATATGGGACTGAGGAGACAGTTTTTGTCCGCTTTTCAATTTCAATTTGCATGAATGGCGCAGTCTTTTTCCGGGAGGTCTGCTTCTCTGTATCCTGCATGATCTCCCCTGATGCGTTTCCTTTCAGCTCCTCACCAGTCCACAGTGCTGCATTCTCAGCCGTCTCTCTGTCCTCCATCATACGCTCAGACAGATCCTCTCCCGTGATAATCCTTTCGGGGTCGGCAATCTCTTGACGCGTCTCAATGTCCTGGGAAAACTGCACTCGATCCAGCCTCACCTCTCCCGGCTCAGGACTGGACTCATCGTTCTCCATGTATGCGTCCACTGCTTCCTGCGAAACAAGGGATCCGAGGAGCTCCCGTTTAACGTCTTTTGGCTCAAGTCCGGCATGTGTATAGCCTGCCTTTTCTCCACCTGCAAAAACAGCCGTTGCTTCAGCTTTAATGTCAATCTGCTGCTCAAGGTTATGGAGAGTAACATCATTTCTGGTGCGTACCTGAAATACTCGTTCAGGAATCAGTTCCAGTTCTCCTGATACAACCAGTGTAAGATCTTCGTATTCCTCCGCCGCGGAATCAAGTGTATCCTCCAGTTTCCGTTCCGCCTCTTCCGGGTCATCTGTGAAACCGAGAAGCTCCCCGTCATACATCACATGATAGATTGTTGCGGCGCCCTTTGAACGGTCAGTTTCCAGGCTTTCATCCTGATAGGCACTTACGCCGGTTTCCGCCCCGCGGAACAAAAGGGCTGTGATCACAAGCGCAAACACAAGCGCAGCCCGGCGTTTTCCTGTATTGATAAAATCTTGTTTATTTGTATCTCTCATAAATCCTCCTGATCATTCTTTTTGCTTTATTCCATTCATTCATTAACCTGCTGAAGGTCCGCGGTCATTCTATCATAGGTTGTGTAAAACTGGTATTTTATTAGGAAAAATGTAAACCAAATGTAGTAATAACGGGAAAATTTACTAACCTTTAAGAATTTAAAATGAAGGCTCTGTTAAAGAGTATTGTTGATTGATTTACGCTCAATGTGCTCCTTTTCCGCGGGCACCGCTTCAATCAACTATAAATAAAAATCACAACGGAACTTTAACAGAGCCAAAATAAAAAGACCTCCCCCCGCACGGGCGGGGGGAGGTCTCTCGGTTCAATCCAGCGGAATACCGCCGGACTGAAATGGTTTAATTGATAAGCTGGTAGAGATGTTCAGCGATATCATGACTTACTGCGCTTGTTCCGCCGAAGATCGTGAGACGGTGCACTCCGTTATCGGAGATGTAATCCGCAACACTGTCATGGACGGTGGAGCTGCCTGTAAGCAGGATACCGGTGTTGTGATCTGCTGCCACAACCGCACCGGTTAACGCATCTGCAAAGTCAATACCTGTTGCCACATACATATGAGTCGTATCCGGCTGGAAGTATTCATTCACAGCGGCGTTTGTACCAAAGCGGTTTTCTCCGCTCAGACGGTGAGGATCAGGAAGATCCGCCGCCACGTCGTCGGAAACAACGGTCGTTCCACCGATGACAAGGGTGTCGGAAACGCCCATCGTACCGAGTACGTCTCCTGTTTCTTCAGGAAGTTCACCGCTTCTTGTGAGAAGGATCGGCATACCCGCATTTGCAGCGTGGGACGCAACAGACAGGGCATCAGGGAAGTCCTGGCCGTTCGCAACCACTGCAGTATCTGTGCCTTCCGGAGCAACATGCTCTGCAATGAGAGCTGCTGTTTCGAATCGGGTATCTCCGGCAATACGCTCTACCGTGAGTCCCATACTCTCAAGCGTCTGTTCAACGCCTTCTTCAACGGCGTTCGTTCCACCGAGGATGATGACGTGTTCTGCTCCAAGACGCTCGATTTCAGCTTCGGAAGCTTCATTCAGGCGGTCGTTGTGAGTCAGAAGCATCGGTGCACCGTGCTGATGGGCAAGTGGTGTACCGGCAAGGGCGTCTGCATAATCGTTTCCTCTTACAAGGATGACTGTGTCAGAGGAATCCCAGTTTGACTGACTCACCTGTACCGCCGTTTCGTATCTGTTTTCACCGTAAATACGGTCAATGTCACTGGCAGTCACATAAATTCTGCCATCCGCTTCTGCTGTGGAACGGTTGCCGGCACCGTCAGTGATTTCCACTTCGACGATCGCCCCGTTCACTGACAGATCAGCAGGTACCTGCCATGATCCCTCGTAAACACCTGGCTCAACTTCCGTCATCTCCGCTTTGGAGTCGCTGGAAGAAGAGATCGGAAGTTTAAGCGAGAAGAATGCGTCTCCGCCTTCTGTATCACTTGTAAAGGAAACTTCCACTGTGTCTCCGGCTTTCACATGGAGATCTTCGGATGGTTCAAGATCGTTAATTGCAGGGCCCGTCAGGTCAACGGTAATCGTTACCTGTTCAGTCGTTTCGTTACCTGCAAGGTCCGTTGCCATTACTGTAATTGTATGCTCGCCTTCAGAAAGAACAAGTCCTCTCGTAAACGAACCGTCTTCAGCAACATCTGCTTCTTCTTCATTAACCGTAACAGAGGCAAGGTTGTCATCTGCTGCTTCACCTGTAACCGTTACAGCTTCCGTCCCTGTTACCGCCCCGTCTTCAGGAGACGTGATCGTAAGCTCAGGAGCGTCTGTGTCTTTGATTACTGTGAGTGAAGCCATTCCTGTTTCACCGTCTTCAGTCACGAGTTTCGCTTCAAGCGTGTTCTCGCCTTCCACGAGCTCCACCTGTGCAGAGAAGCTGTGGTCTTCTGTCTCGACAGTATTTACAAGCTCGCCGTTGCGGTAAACTTCAAGCGTACCGTCGAACAGAACCGTTCCGGTTAGTTCATAGACCGCTTCGTTCGTGTAGACTGTGCCTTCTTCATCAAACGAAGGTGCTGTCATAACAGTCACGTGCGCATCCTGTTCGTTATCAATAGAACCGGCATCGTTAACAGCTGTTGCTCTGACGTCATAAGATCCGTCTTCAAGGGTCAGATCAACTGTAAAGCTGCTGCCGTCTGTATCGACTGTTTCTTCGTGTGAACCATCTACATAAATCTCAACCTGATCAGCGTGAACCGCCGTACCTGTAAGGGTAACCTCAGCTTCTGTGCTTGTCACTTCAAGCTCATCCCACTCAGGAGCCTCAGGAAGATCAAGTTCAGCTGATCTCGCCCAATCAACAGCCTGGGCGTAAAGCTGTTTACCATCAGCTGTCCATCCGAAATCCGGGCCGGTCATGTTGTTGGACATGAACGTCGACAGAAGAAGGTGAACATGATTGGCACTTCGGAATTCGTAAGCAACCGAAGCCCCTTTGTCGTCTCCATCAACGACGGCATTTGCAAGTGTGTGACCTGCAAAGTTTTCAAATGTTGCATAGTAGCCGCCTTCAGGATGGATCGTGACAAGGTTTTCTGTATCCAGTCCGTCAAAGATCGGATGCTCCTGGTGGATATCCAGCGCTACTGCACCCTGGTTGTAACCCTGGGCAGCCTGCTGCGGATAGCCCTGAGCCCGCTCAAGAAGCTGAATTGAACCTGTGTCAACGCCCCATGTATCCACAAATACAAGGCTGACTTCGTACTCATCACTCGCATCAAGAAGGGCCTGTACCTGCTCTTCTGTTCCATTCTCGTCATTTACAACAATCACTTCGTAATTGTAAACGTCGTTTACAATACCCCAGTCTCTGCTCTCTGCAGCCATGTCATAGCCTTCAAGGAAGGATGAAACGGTGCTGTTAAGATCGCCGAGTATCGCAATATTGTAGTCGCTCAGAAGGAACGTAAGGTCGATATGCTCGCCTTCTTCAAGAGAGAATTCCTGCGTGACATCAAGGTAGCCTGTCACAGAAACCGTTACTTCGTAGTCACCTGCAAGAAGTTCACTGAACGTGAATTCTCCGCTGCTGTCAGTAACTGTTTCATCCTCAAAGCCGTTGCCGGTCTCCACAATCGTCACGTTCGCACCTTCAATCGGATCTTCTGACGATGTATGAAGCACTTCCCCGCTGACAGAGGCACGGTCAGTTGCTTCCAGGGAGAAGTTCTGCTCAACGCTTTCGCCGAGTTCCTCCACCTCAACTACAGCAGAATCGCTCAGGTAGCCTCTCGCTTCAGCGTGAACCTCATGCTCGCCGAGTCCAATGCCGATTGTGTAATGACCGTTACTGTTGGTTGTTGTTTGAATGTTTTCTTCAGGAACAGATACCGTGGCACCGGAAATCGGCTTGCCGTCTTCATCGGTTACTGTACCCGTAATTTCGCCGAGGCTGGCTGTGATCGCCCAGTCTACAGCGTTAAAGTAAATCTGTTTTGCGTCATCTGTCCAGCGGCTGTTCGGACTGCCATAGCTGCTTGACTGCAGGCTTCCGAGAAGCAGATGGACGTTGTTCGCTGTACGGAAGTCATAAGCAACAGCTTCACCGATGTAGCCTGTCTCATCATTCGTGAGGTTGGCAATCGTGGTGCCGCTGTACTCTTCAAACATACCGTACTGCTGGTTTGATGAGCCGTTGTTTGCAATTTCGATCGTATCGCCTTCACTGAAGCCGGAGAAGATCGGGTGATTCTGGGTCACTTCATAGTTAATGTGGCCAGGAACGAATCCGTTGTGTTCCACGGCCGGGTTGCCGGTGGCATTCGACAGATCCCGGATCGGGTTGGCTGCCCACTGGCTCGTAAAGATGATACTCACATGATTCTCGTCTGCGAGTTCAAGAAACTCATCAAACTGATTCATATCCATTATCGCGTTCGTACGGTGGTTCATAATCGCAAGAGCGTATTCGTCAAGGGAGGCAAACAGTTCTTCAATATTTCCTGTCCACTGTTCGACCTCATAACCGTTATCGTTAAGCATGTCTGCTACCATACCGGTCTGGTTCGACGATCCGATCAGAGCGATTTTCTCGGAAACGGAAAGGGTAACATTCAGTTCTGTGACTTCATTTTCCTCAAAGGTCACTTCCTGCGTATGAGGCGTGTATCCCGGTGCGCTTACACGTGCCTGGAATGTGCCTACAGGAGCCTGAAGCTCGTACTCGCCGTTTTCATCTGTTACAGCCGTAAGTGGTGTTCCTGTAAGGGCAACGGTTGCTCCTTCAATCGGCCCTTCCGTATCCTCAGCTGTAATCTGACCGGTCAGAAGACCTGCGTCCTCAGATGTAAGTTCGAACGTTTCCTCTTTTACTTGACCGTTTACAAATTCCACTTCAAACGTCTGTTCTTCGTGGCCGAACGCGTTTACAGTCAGGTTGTACGTACCTTCAGCAAGTCCGAGGAAGAACGTGCCGTCCTGCTCTGTATCAAACGTGTAGCCTGTTTCTTCAACCGTAATGGAAGCATATACTTCCCGGTCAAAATTATTGACGAGTGATCCGTGCAGTTCACCTGCATAAGCTTCCTCGTTATCAAGGACCCAGAGGAGCGTATTGTTCAGGATGTTCACACGGTTCTCATCCCACTGGCTGTCGTTCATATGGAATCCTGGTCCGATTGTCATGTTGGCAAGAAGGACTTCCACGCTGTTTACGGTACGTCCTTTAAAGCCGACCATGGAACCGACGTCCTCCACATTGGAGTGGGAAAGGTCCACAATTGTTTCACCGGTGTAGTTGTCATACGCATAGTAGTAGTTACTGTTTGTAAGGACTTCGAATTCCTCATCGACCCCTTCAAGGATCGGGTGATCACTGTTCTGTACATGGGCAAAATAGTCTCCGGCAGTATTGCCGCGGTTAATTGTGCCCGGGTCACCAGTATAGTCTGAAAGGTACTCCATGCTTCCCTGTCCGCCGTGCTGGCCAGTCCAGATGATCGGTGTAGCCGTTTTGTCCACTTCTTTCAGGAATTCAATGAATTCGTCTTCTTCCGGTGTGTACGTGTTAAACACGGAATTGGCAAAGACGATATCCACCTCTTCAAAACGTTCGGCATCATCAGTGTAGAATACCTCTTCCACGATCCAGCCTCTTGGCTCGAGGTAATCCTCAAGAGAAGCCTGGCTTGAGAGGAAAGCATCCCCGATTACACCGACTGTTGGAGAAGGTTTCATTTCCACTGTAATTTCCGTTGTTTCCTCAGCCTCAATCACGACTTCGAATTCTTCAATTACGTAGCCGTCAGCTTCGACAACAATGTCGTATGTTCCCGGCATCAGTCTTTCAATCTCAAACATTCCGGAAGCATCTGTTACGGCTTCACGAGGCTCTCCGACAACATCCACATGAGCCCCTGGAATAGCAGATTCAAGCGTCTGTTCTTCGAAAACCTGACCTTCAAGACTTCCGACCGCATCATCTACATCAAGTGTGATGGAGAACGGCTCAAGTGAAGAATCAAGCTCGACTTCAATTGTTTTCGTGTCGTAGCCAAACGACTCAATCGTGAGGGTGTACGTACCGTCTTCTGCTGCAATCATGAAAGAGCCTGTTTCAGGATCTGTCCATGTGCTCTGTCCTGTTTCCTCAAGTTCGGCACGTGCGTAAAGCGGATTGCCGTCCTCATCCATTACAGTCGCATCGATCGTGTTGTACGTCTCATATGCGGACCAGAGAAGGGCATCAATAAACATCTGTCTGCCTGCTTCTGTGTAGTCATTGGCGTTATGGTTAAAGGATAAACCGTGTCCGCCCATGATCAGTTCAACGCTGTTGCCGGTACGAGGGAGGTAGGCAACCCCTGTTCCAAGAACGTCATCGTCCCCGTCAAACTTCAGATCTCCAAGCGTCATGCCTGTATAGCCGTCAAATACACCTACCCGGCTTCTGTCCGGATTCAGGATTTCAATGACATCCCCTTCTTCGGCAGAACCGAATACCGGGTGTTCCTGACTGACCACGTATGCAGCAGAGCTGGATGTGGTCTGGTGTCTTTCACGTGTTTCAGGGTCACCGAGGAAATCAACAAAGCGCTGAAGTCCCGCGTTGCCTATACTGAAGTCGTCTCCGACAACAATACTTACCTGATTTTCATCCAGTTCTTCCTGGAGCTGTTCAAGCTGTCCGGCATTGGTACCTGTTCCGGACTGGTTAAAGAAGACAACGTCATAGCTTTCCGTGTTACCCAGAATCGCATTAACGTTCGTGTAGTTATCAGCCTCAATACCCACTTCGTTCAGGATTAATCTGAGATTCGAAGAGGAAATCGAGTAATCTCCGATAATCGCCACGTCCGGTGATGGATACATCTGGACATCAAGCTCAATCGGCTCGCCTCTTACATCAACCACTTCGGTATGGGTAACGTAATCCCGAACCGAGTACTCGAGCGTATAAATATCCTCACCGAGGCCTGCAAATTCGTAATAGCCGTTAATATTCGCCACTTCTTCTCGGACGAGTTCGCCGTCTTCATCAAGAAGCTCAATTTCAACGTAAGGAACTGCGTCACCTGTAACGTAATTGGTGATTTCACCAAAAACAGATCCGCCTTCGGAAACGTCAAACTGAACATCTAGTTCAAACGGACCTCCGTGCTCAAATGTCACTTCTTCTTCAAGTGTCGTAAATCCACTCTTGCGGAAGGACACTTCAAATGTTCCTTCATCATGGAACAGACTGAATTCACCTGTTTCAGGGTCAGATTTGGTGGACACACCTGTGTCACCAACTTCAATATTCACTTCCAGCGGTTCACCGTCAGCATCAGTCGCTGTACCGTAAAGCTGGCCGAATTCAACATCTCCTGTCAGGTAATCCATCGTGTTCAGAAGGATCTGGTGCTTCGGCTGCAGCCAGTTGTTGTAAGGAGACGTCCATGGTGATGCCGCATGACTCCCGAGAAGGACATGGGCACTGTCTTCACTTACCCCTTTGTAGGCTACACCACTTCCCACATACCCCGTACGGTCACTTCCAACTGTGGCAAGGTGACGTCCGGAATACTGAGTAAACCAGGCAAAGTCGCTTCCGGAATCAAAAGCGAGTCGTTCACCCACAGGCAGTCCGCCTGTAATCGGATGCTCCTGGTCGATGCGAATGTCAATGGAACGGGCCATGTATTCATGCGCGATATTACCAGGGTCTCCGTAGAAATTAACGAGGTGTCTGATCGATCCGTAGCTGATTGCCCATGTATCTGCAAACACGACATTTACGTCATGTTCGTTTGCTGCGTCAAGCAGAGCTGTGAATTCCTCTTCACTCGGCTGCCATCCGCCGGAGCCGTAGGCACCGTTCAGATAAAGAGCTTCATAGTTTTCCAGATCGTCAACAATATCCCAGTCTCTTTCTTCCGAAGGGTAGTCGTTGGCGTTGAGGAAACGGGTTATTTCCCCGTCATAGTCGTTCAGCACCGCGATATCAATCGGTGTCATCCCGACTGAAACTTCAAGGTGCTCCCCTGCCTGAACCTGTACAGTCTGGACAGTGTCCAGATAGCCGCCGTAGGAAACCTGAAGTTCATAGGTCCCTTCATATACATCACCGAGATTAAACGAACCGTCGGTACCGGTCACGTCTTCTTCCGGTGTATCAAGCAGTTCAACCGAAACCCCTTCAAGCGGTTCTTCGGTCTGTTCGTCTGTTACTGTACCGGAAACGGTTCCGGTTGAAGCATCACCGAGTGTGTAATGCCTTTCTTTCACAACACCCGGGCTGAACGTAATTTCTTCTGAAACCTGCTTTAAACCGTAACTTGCCACTCTCACATGATACGTACCAGGCAGTGCCTGAAGCTCAAAGTGGCCGTTCTCGTCAGCTGTTACAGAGTAGTCCGTTCCAACGAGGGTGACTTTCCCTTCCACAGGGTTTCCGTCAGCATCCTCGATCGTACCTAGCAGTGTACCGCGTGATTCAAAGCTTGTCACACCGCTCTGATGACCGACGATGACCTGTCCTTCCGTTACCGCCACGCCTGAATAGCTTGAATCAGGGAGCGAGTACTGGTAAAGATGATTCCCTGTCTGGGCATCCAGCACATGGAGGGCACGAGCGCTGTCTGTTACGAGGAGCTGACCGTTTCCGGTTACAGCACCGTTGTTGAACATGGTGTTGATATAATCATTCTCCCAAACAAGTTCTCCCGTGCTGCGGTCGAATCCTTTAAGAGTAGGGTTTGAAGCTGAACCTGCGATTACCACGTCACCGTAGACGATTGGTGAAACGGCCTGGGTATCCCCGATTCCGCCTGTGCTCCAAAGTTCCTCTCCTGTTTCGTTGTCAATGGCCCAAAGTGTTCCTGTATCCCGTCCGAAATCTGCACTGAAGGCGTACACGACACCATCAACGTAGACACTCTGGGAAGCAAATCCTTCCTGGGTCCCAGTCGCAAACGTCCAGTTTACCGAACCGTCGACCGGAGAAAGAGATTTGAGTTCTCTTCCTTCATACAGACCGATCAACAGATTGTTACTGCCGTAGGTGGCACCAAATGCCGCCCCGTCACCGACAACCGTATCCCAAAGTTTATCGCCTGTTGCTGCATCAAGGGCAGTGAGTTTGGCATCATTATTCCATTGTGCCGAAACGTAAACTGTACCGTCCTTGTATACCGGTGTCTCGTAAACAGCAGGAGTATCAAGCTGCGTGGACCAGTCAATCAGACCTGAATCCAGATCGATAGCATAGATATTTCTGTTGGAACCGCCCGCTGCATACACTGTTCCATTATGGATCGTAGGTGTCGAACGGTTGGTGTTTCCGGTGCTCACAGACCAGTTTTCCTCACCGGTATGGGCATCCACACTGATGATATACCCACGGTCTGTTGTAAAGACAACCGCATCGTCTGCAACTGACGGGCTGTTGAACAGAAGTGCGCCAGGGGAGTCAAAATTCCATCCCTGATCCAGCTGTCCGCCATCAATATCCGCATTCGTTACAGCATTACGCTGCGGGTTGTTGTTTCCTGTCGGCCACTCATCAGAAGCTGATACTGCGAGTTCCTGAAGGTGTAACTCGACGTTCTGGTCACTAGCAAGGTTTACCGTAAATGTCTCTGCTTTGAATCCGGCAGCTGATACGAGAAGCTCGTACTCGTCTTCAGGCAGATTCGTAAGAGAAAATTCTCCGTTTTCATTTGTTCTCACCGGACTGACCGGTGTATCAAGTACCCTTACATAGGCGTATTCCACTGGATCATTCGACCCTTCCTGAAGAACCGTTCCGGTTAAGTCATAAACGTCTGATTCTTCAAGCACCCATGTAAAACTCTTATGCTCGTCCTGTTCAATCGTAAAAGTGACTTCAAGATCTTCATATCCGAACGAAGATACAGTGGCATCATGTGTACCTTCACGGATACTGAATGAAAACTCTCCGTCTTCATCCACATCAAGATTAAAGTTCTGTGCAGGAATTGAAATGGTACCTGGGATCGGGTTTCCGTCTATGTTTTCAAGCTCTCCGGAAATGTGACCGGCAAAAGCCGCTTCCGTTACAGCCTGATAAACATTGGCAATTCCGTACCCATAGTCCATATTCGGCAGACTGCCCATATGGCTTTCACCCCGTGCCGTACGCTCAAGCAGATCTTTCACTTCAGCAATCGACAGATCCGGATTTGCCTGAAGGACAAGGGCAATAATACCGGCAATATGAGGAGATGCCATGGACGTTCCGCTGATGGTGTTATAGCCGCCGTCCGGCCAGGCAGAATAAATCTGATGACCCGGTGCGGAAATTTCCGGCTTTAAGTACTGCTGGGAGTTTCCGTCTTCATCATCCCAGAATACCGGTCCCCGGCTTGAGAAGGAGGCAATCTGGTCGTTTATGTCCGTTGCCCCGACTGCATAGGAGTCCGGAAAACTTGCAGGTGAACCAATTGTCTGTGCACCCGGCCCTTCGTTACCTGCTGAAAACAGCGGGAAGATCCCGGCTGCTACCCAGGCCTGTACACCTTCGTAAAATTCAGTATTGTACGTATTGGCATTTCCCCATGAGTTGTTGACAACATGAGGCGCTTTTTCCGGATCTCCGCCAGGTGCGAGGAACCATTCAAACGCTTCATGAATACCTGAAGTTGTCGCGCTTCCGCCATCTGTAAAGATTTTGGCAGCGATCCACTCCGCTTCAGGGGCAACCCCGATCGGCTCTCCGCCTCCGCCGCCGACAGCTGTACCAGCAACGTGGGTCCCGTGGCCGTGGCCGTCTGCAGGCTCTGAGTAACCTTGTCCTGAAACATCAATCCATGAATACTGATGCTCTCCGTCGTTTCCACGGTAGTTATGGCTCAGGGCTTCGTGTTCCATCGCCACCCCTGTATCCATAATCCCGACAACGGTGCCTTGCCCTTTGATACCATATTCACCCCAGACCTGCGGTGCGAAGACTTTTTCAAGTCCCCATTCCGGCAGTCTCGGCGGTGCGTCATGAATGTCCACATCCGGGACGTCAATTTCCCGGTCGAGCGTAATGCGCTCAATATCTTCCCGCTCTGCCAGGTAATCGAGAGCTTCACCCGAAATGGTGGCTGACATTCCATTAAACACCCAGTAGCTCTGGATATTTTGAATCAGTCCTTCCTCTTCAAGAGGCTCAAGCTCATTAAGGAGCGTCTGCTGAGAGCTTTCGGCTACTGTCTGAAGTTCACTTACAACGCTTCCGACCCGGCTGCCGTGCAGGTCAATTCCCTGTGCCTGCTCGTAAAGCTCATCGTAATCAGCCTGTTCAGCCATACGGATGATCACATCAACCGTACCTTCTTCATCAAGAATATCTGCCACCTCGGCTTCCAGTTTCCCGTTTAGGAGGAAATCACCGGATGGTTTCGTCTCATCAAGATCGATCCCAAGTCCATCGAGCAGATGAGGAAGCCCTTCTGAACTTTCTTGATTGGTATTATGTTCCCTGTCAAATGATGCGGCATCCTGTTCCCGCTCTTTTTCAAGCTGCAGATCCTCTTCCAGACTGTTAGACTCGAAATCATTAAAGTCCGGTTCAGCCGCGTTTCCCATTCCTGGAGCCGCTAAGCTGAATAACAGCAGAAAAGCCATCACAACGGAAAAAGACTGCCGGGTTTTCCGTTTCCTGAAATACTTCAAGTTTCTCTCCACCCCCACAATTTTTCAAACCTGATCAACCCGTAAACGTTCTGACCCTGTCACCCCCTTAAAGTAATGAAAAATAAACGTATAAAAGCATAAGGCAGCAGCCCGGGAAGACCCTTCTTCCCGGACTTTTGCCTTCAGACTCTACTGAATCGCTTCTCTTAGATCCTGTTCAATGGCTTCATCAATCACGTTCGTTCCGCCGAAGAGGGTAAGCAATTTTACTTCCTCAGCAGTGATGTACCCTTGTGTCACATCACGGAGAGCGGAGCCGACAAGGATGACACCGGAATTGTTTCTGGCAGCCAGCGCCGCGCCTGTCAGGGCATCGGCAAAGTCTGTTCCGGTTGCCACATACATGTGGTCAGTATCAAAAGAGAAATGTTCAAGAACAGCAATATTCGTGTAGAAACGCGTGCTGCCTCCGAGGCGCTGAGCATCTGGGAGTGCCGCTTTTACCTGATCAGTAATCACGGTATCTCCGCCGATGACGAGCGTTTCCTCTACCCCGAGATTTACCAGGGCCTCCTCTGTTGCCTCAGGAAGGCTGTCAGCCCGGGTCAGAAGAATCGGCATTCCTTCTGCTGCTGCATTTGGCGCAGCACTCAGAGCGTCGGCAAAGTCATTGCCCCGCACGATAACCGCAGCTTCATGACCGTCCGGCGCGACACGTTCTGCAATTTCTTTCGCAGTTTCATAGCGTGTGGTCCCGGCTACTCTGTCAATTTGGAGCGTGCTGTCCACTTCCAGCAGGTCTGCGACTACTTCTTCCCCTACTGCATTCGTACCGCCGAGAATAACCACTTTTTCAGGGGTAAGTCTTGCAATTTCATCTGCAATCTCGTCCCCGAGACGATCAGATCTGGTCAGCAGTACAGGTGCTTCATAATGATAGGCAAGAGGTACACCTGCAAGGGCATCGGCAAAATCGTCCCCTCTCGCAAGAACAACCACATCCGCTGCGTCCCAGCCTTTCTGGCTGATTTCAACTGCTGTAAAGAAGCGGTGGTCACCGGCGAGACGGGTAACAAAGTCTTCGACAACCGTTACCTGGCCAGGTACTTCTGCTGACGCTTCGTTCCCGGCTGCATTTTCAAATGTGACCTGCAGCGTAAATGTGCCGTAACCAGCTGATTCCGGTACGCTCCAGTCAATCTCATATACGCCTGGAGCTGATTCATTCATTGTCTTTTCCTGCTGATGCTCACCTGACTCATCGAAAACGTGAAGCACAGCTTCTCCGCCTTCGTCAGATTCAAACGATACATGGACAGCCTGTCCCGGCTGGACGTACTGCATCGTCTCAGGAAGAATGTTCGTTAGTTCAGGCGCTTCCGTATCAAGCGTCACGGTGCGCGCTTTATCTGTCACGTTTCCTGCCAGATCAACAGCTGTAACAGTAATCGTGTTTTCTCCCTCAGTAAGCGTCACAACCGTTTCAAAGCTCCCGTCTTCATCAGCCGTGACATCTGTTCCGTTTACTTGAAGCTGATCAGGATTGTCATCTGTGACAACACCGGATACCGTAAGCTCCGGATTATTCGTAACCAGTCCTTCTAATGGAGAAGACAGTGTGAGTTCAGGCGCTTCCGTATCTTTCACCACTGTAACCGGTGCAGATGGATCGGATGTGTCACCATCTCTCATGCCGCTGGCTGTGAGCACGTTTTCTCCCTCTGCCAGTTCAACAGCAGCTTCAAAGGTAAGTTCCTCATCAGCAGATACGGTAACGGCTTCTTCCCCGTTGTTATAGATGACGACGTCACTGTCACTGTCTACGTAACCGGATACAGTGACCTGATTTTCATTTGTGTACGTCCCGTCCTCAGGTCCTGTAAGCACAGGTGTTGGAATCGGTGTGTCTTCTTCCGGCTCGGATACATGACTGCGGATCATGTAATTGCCGTCTGACTCCGGCAGGTGAGTGAATTCACCGGACGGATTTACCTGATAGGAGCGGTTAAACTGCTCGCCTTCCATATCCACACCAATACCTGGGACATTCGGATAAGCAGCTGTCTGAACAATAACCACATAGAAGTCTTCTTCTGTTTCATAGTTCAGTTCTTCGAGACTGACAAAATTCCATTCGCCACGGTCCCCTGTGACAGGTCCGTATTCCACGGCCAAGTCTCCGGGCTGGCCGTCTTCATCGGTCTCGTAAATGGCGACACCAAATTCATTCCCGCCGGGAATCGGCCATCTTTCATCAAACAGGTAAACACTGATGCCGTTAAGCAGAATGTCATCATCAGGTGACATGCGTACGCCGGCACCAAAGCCGTTTTCATAGTACGCACGGGCATTTTCTGCCACTCCGTCATCATAAGCAAGGGCAGATCCCGGGAACGGAACGAGCTCAATATGAAGTTCTGTTACCGTATCGCTCTCCACTTCTGCTTCGACGACCTGGGAATAGTAGTTTCCTTTTGCCAGACGAATCTCGTAATCTCCGATCAGGACATCGGGAAGATGAAATTCTCCTGATTCAGTAGTCGAAACTGCGTCATAACGGGACTCGTTGAGGATTTCAACGTGCACACCTTCAACCGGATCCTGCGTAATGGCATTTACAACCGTGCCTTCGATATCCCCGCGCGGGACTTCTTCAAGCAGGAAGTTGATTTCTTTCATTTCCTCTTCTTCAAGAGTGAAGGATGCTTCCTGGGAGTAGTAGCCGAATGCTTCCACTTTCAGCGTATACTCTTCTCCTTCAGGGGTCGGGCCATGGACAATTCGGTAGCTGCCGTCCTCAAGACTGGCCCGGGCGCTCCGTCCCGTTTCCACTACCGTTACCACGGCGTTCAAAGGAAGACCTTCGTAGGTTTCATTTGCTGTTTCCGATCCGCCGTATGTCTTAACGCCGTATTCTGCTGTGCCGCCTGCAGTCTGTGCTGAAAGGGCAGAAACTCCGGCTCCGGATTCGGTTATTGCGATGTGGTCGATATGCCAGCCGGCATGCTTGCTGTAATTTTCATTATCATCGGATTCGAAATGAAATTTTACAAAGAGCTGTTCCTCTGTGCCTGCATACGGTTCAAGATCTAATTGAGCTGTATGCCACGTACGGTCTCTCCCTGAAAACTCCTCGGCAGTCTCCCATTCTTCCCCGCCGTCCTGGGATACCAGAACCCGTCCGAAGTCATAATTGAACTGCGTATCAAAGTAATGCCCGAATTCAAATGTGCCCCCATCTGCATTTCTCATATCAATCGGAGGCAGTGTGAAATCACTCAGAGAACCGTAGGAATAATCATCGTCAATGACCGTCGCCACATAACGGTCCCCTTCCTGAGGCTGAGGGTTTCTCTGCGGTTCGCCCCATTCCCAGTCTCCATTCATGCGGAAGCCTTCAGGCATGGAGGAAAAATCAGTGAAGAAGTTGTCCGATGGTTCAAGACCGTAGGACACTTCCACCTCGTATACAGAGGTTTCGGTCTCATTGCCACTGAAGTCCGCTGCGTGAATGCTGTATTCAAACGAACCTTCTGTCAAATAGGATTCAGGGACGTCAACCTCATACGTGCCGGAGGTAAAGTCTCCTGATGTTCTGTTCATTTCCACGCTTTCAAACGCTTCCTCACCTGTATGGCGGATCTGAAGCTCTACGTTAACAACAGAAACGTTGTCGGAAACATCTGCTTCAAGTTCCATCGAAAGCCCTTCGTATCCGAACTCTGCCGGTACGTGAGAGATTTCAGGTGATTCATCGTCTGTTCCTTCCTTCAAAACGGTCCCTTCAATTCCACCCATCCCCTGCGCAATCGTGGCGACAGACTCATAGGCATTTACAAGACCGACACCGTAGCCGTCATTCGGCACTTCCCTGTACTGGGGATCAGTTAACGGTGTAGCGGTGTCATTAATCAGTCCCTCCACTTCATCGACAGTAAGGGAAGGATCCACTGATAAAAGAAGGGCTGCCGTCCCGGCTACGTGCGGGGCAGCCATGGACGTGCCGTTCCAGCCGCCTTCATAGCCGCCCGGTACAGCGGACCGGATATTGACTCCCGGTGCTGAAACGTTCGGTTTTAAATCATCGTTATATGGACTTGGTCCACGGCTTGAAAAGCTCGCGACCTGTTTGTTGATATCCGTCGCTGCTACCGCGTAGCTTTCCGGGTAGTTGGACGGAGGTGTAACGGTTCCGCTTCCTGGACCGGAGTTACCTGCAGAAAAGACAGGAATTTGTCCTGCGTCACGCCAGGCCTGTACAATACTGCGGTACCAGTCATCCCGGCCAGGCTGACCGCCCCAGGAATTCTGGACAATGTCTGGTGCAAGTGCAGGATTTCCGTCAGGCGCCAGCATATACTCACCAGCAGCAATCAGCCAGGCAGCCTGCCCGCCCTGAGGTGTAAATGCTTTTGCTGCAATCCATTCGGCCCCAGGTGCAACCCCGATTTTATTTTCCCCGGCCGGATCCTGTCCGAGAACCGTTCCCATTACGTGTGAGCCATGGGGAAAAGAAGGTTCATCATAAGGCATCGCCTCTCCGTAAACCGCGTCAAACCAGTTCCCCTGAGGATTTGGGTTTGATGGGTCAGCCGGATCAAAACCGCGCCATTGATCGCGGAGGGCTTCATGATCCCATACGATACCTGTATCAATCATGCCAATGACGACACCGTTCCCATCGATGCCGAACTCATTCCATACATCCGGCGCTCCGATCTGATCAATTCCCCATTCTACTGAATCGTCAGATGCTGTTGCCGCCATTGATGGATCAATCTCAGGCCAGTCCATTTCAATCCAGGCATTCAGAGTAATCGATCCGATTTCATCTCTGGAAGCCAGCTGATCAAGGGCCTCTTTCGACACAGTGGCAGAGACCATATTTACGATATAAAAGCTTTCGTACTCAGTTACCTGTCCTGCATTCTTTAAATCTTCCAGTTCAGCGAGCAGCCCCTGCTGGGTCTGTTCAGCCGTGGACTGAAGTGTTTCCACTACAGCGTAGCGGGCTGTCATCCGCTGTTCATACTTCGTAGCATTTTTATCCAGGCTTTGAACTGCCTGACTTGCTGCCACGCCTGTGTCCACTCTGTCTCTCATCTCAATAAGGACGTCAACCTTTCCCCCGCCGCTCAGCAGTTCTTCAAGCTGCGGATCCATTTCAAGGTCGCCGCTCATTGTTTTAATACTGCTGTCAGTTATGTAAGAGCTCCCCATTGCCGACGATCCAAACGACGTCAGCATCATACTGAATACGAGCAGAAATACTAAACTGCTGTTCAGCCACTTTCTCTTTCTCATCTTTTCACTCCTCGTTTATTAAATTTTTATCGTTTTGTGTCAAACCTCCTTCAAATATTACAGGTTTATAATATTCTGAAAACAATGATAACAAACTTTTACACATTTTTGCTGTTACTTTTAGAAATTTTTGAAAATTGGGTCTAATAGACAAAGACAATGTCACTAATTTTGTAAAAATTTATCATTTCACTGCTCATATTAGGTGAAATGCATCAAAGTCCCATGACTTTCGACACCCATGTTCTTTGGAACATTAAACTGTTAATGAAATTAAATTCAGTTAGCCTGAAATTTTTGTCTAACTGTTGGAACAATAAAGGAATAAAATGTTATTTTTTGAAAATATGTGAGGGTTTTGTAATATGATTGAAATAGAGCACGGATCCTGCCGGGGAATGGTGTAGTTGCTGGAGGAGTTTTACGATTTTGAAAATGCTTATTGCCGGTGCAGAAAAAAAAAGAAAACCTGCTCCCATAAGGGAACAGGCTTGAATTATGTATGTGGTGCTGGCCAGAGGACTTGAACCCCCAACCTACTGATTACAAGTCAGTTGCTCTACCAATTGAGCTAGGCCAGCATATAAAAATGGTGGCTCGAGACGGAATCGAACCGCCGACACGAGGATTTTCAGTCCTCTGCTCTACCGACTGAGCTATCGAGCCACACTGGCGGTCCCGACCGGGGTCGAACCGGCGATCTCCTGCGTGACAGGCAGGCATGTTAACCGCTACACCACGGGACCAGTAATTTATGTAATTAACACTCTATTAATCGAGGCCTGTCTGCTTTTTCGCAAAAAAAATACGCAGGCGCTTCGTGTTAAGTTAAATGGTTGCGGGAGGAGGATTTGAACCTCCGACCTTTGGGTTATGAGCCCAACGAGCTACCAGACTGCTCCATCCCGCGCCGTTAAAATCAATGTGCTTCGTTTAACTGATTACCTTTACAGTATGTGAAGCAACAAAATTAATTATACCCCATATTTCCTGTTAATGCAACAAGAAATATTATTGGTGACCCGTACGGGATTCGAACCCGTGTTACCGCCGTGAAAGGGCGGTGTCTTAACCACTTGACCAACGGGCCAGTAAGATGAAAATGGTGAGCCATGAAGGACTCGAACCTTCGACCCTCTGATTAAAAGTCAGATGCTCTACCAACTGAGCTAATGGCTCATCTCTTGGCGACAAGATTTATAATATCACCATTAAAAAGTGATTGCAACAGTTTTAAGAAAACTTTTTTTATGTTTTTTCAGGTTCCCTGCTGCCCTTACTTACAATAACGGAACCTTAAAAGAAAAGCAAGATGAATTTGTGATTACCTGAACGTATCAGGTAACGTTCAGTTACCCGCAACGGTCAGTATTTAATCGTTTATTTTCAGGCTCTGTTAAATGCTATTGTCGATTTCCGCTCCCTGCGCTCCCTTTCCGCGGGCACCGCTTCAGCCTCCTCGGGAAGAGCGCCCTGAGGGGTCTTCAGCCGGCGCTGTTCCCACAGGAGTGTCGCGCGTTCGCTTCAATCAACGATAGAAATAACAACATTAGCTTTAACAGAGCCTATTTTTAAGTAATTAAGGTCTTTCATTCACCCGCAGCTCGCGCCATTAACCGTAAAGAAAAGCCCCGGCCGCATTGGACCGGAGCACCCTTTAATCTCTATTACGCAAACACGCCTCTGACAAGGTTCGTCTGGTTTCGGTCAGGACCGACAGAGAAGACGCTGAGCGGAATACCTGTAAGCTGCGAAATGCGCTCAACATAGAACAGTGCGTTTTTCGGAAGCTCGTGGAGGGATTTCACACCAGTAATATCCTCATCCCAGCCGTCAAGTTCCTCATAGACGGGCTTGCACTCGGCAAGCACTTTAAGCGAGGCCGGGAATTCGTTAATGATTTCACCTTTGTACTCATACGCCACACAGATCTTCAGCTTCTTGATGCCTGAAAGAACATCGATGGAGTTAAGGGACAAATCGGTAATACCGCTCACACGGCGGGCGTGGCGGACGACAACACTGTCAAACCATCCCACACGGCGCGGACGACCTGTAGTTGTACCATACTCGTTTCCTACGTCACGAATCCGGTCACCAATTTCATCGGTAAGCTCCGTTGGGAACGGGCCGTCGCCGACGCGGGTCGTGTAGGCTTTGGAAACACCGACCACATGATTGATTTTTGAAGGACCGACACCGGATCCAATCGTGACACCACCGGCAATCGGGTTTGAAGATGTAACAAAAGGATACGTTCCCTGATCGATATCAAGCATCACACCCTGGGCACCTTCAAAAAGCACACGCTTTCCTGCATCAAGGGCATCGTTGAGCACTACAGATGTATCGATCACATACTTGGCAATCTGCTGGCCGTAATCGTAGTACTCTTCAAGGATTTCCTCTTTCGTAAAGCCGTCTGTTTCGTACACTTTTTCAAGAAGACGGTTTTTGTCACGAAGGTTGACTTCCAGCTTCTCTTCAAACGTTTCCTTATCAAGAAGATCGGCGATACGGATGCCGGTACGTGCTGCTTTATCCATGTACGCGGGGCCGATTCCTTTTTTCGTGGTGCCGATTTTGTTGACCCCTTTGCTTTCTTCCTCTACAGCATCTAGTTTCAGATGATAAGGAAGGATGATATGAGCGCGGTTGCTGATCCGCAGGTTGCTCGTATCCACACCTTTGTCATGAAGATATGCAAGTTCTTCTACAAGAGCTTTCGGATCAATCACCATACCGTTTCCGATTACACACGTTTTATCGCTGTAAAAAATACCGGACGGGATCAGGTGAAGCTTGTATTTCACACCGTCAAACACGATCGTGTGGCCGGCGTTGTTTCCTCCCTGGTAACGGGCAACAAGCTCTGCCTGCTCGGACAGATAGTCCGTGATTTTTCCTTTTCCTTCGTCTCCCCATTGCGTTCCTACTATAACAACCGATGGCATGGTTGAGCACCTCCGCTTTTCGTTCATTTTATTGTGTCGTTCATATACTCTCCAGACAGTCTTATCTATTAACGTTCCCCTGAAAGCTCTTTTCATGAAACCAGTGTAAGTTTATCAGTAGTTCAACGGAAGGTCAACTGAAAGACGAACATTTGTAAAATAAAACACATTTTTCGTTCGTAAATAGTGCATCTTTCACAGAGAAAACCGCCTTTCCAAAAAGAAAAGACGGTTCTTTGTTACGCCCCCGGGGGCATGTTATCTTCGTCGTAACGACGTTCGAGATTGACGAACTTGTTGTATTCCTTCACAAAAGCCAGTTCAACGGTGCCCACGGGACCGTTACGCTGTTTAGCAATAATGATCTCAATGATATCCTTGTTTTCTGATTCCTTGTCGTAATAATCATCGCGGTACAGAAAAGCAACAATATCGGCATCCTGCTCAATACTTCCCGACTCCCGGATGTCACTCATCATCGGACGTTTATCCTGACGGGATTCAACGCCCCGGGAGAGCTGGGAGAGGGCAATAACTGGCACTTCCAGTTCACGGGCAAGTCCCTTGAGGGAACGGGAAATTTCACTTACTTCCTGTTGACGGCCTTCCCCGCTGCGAGCGTCTCCCTGAATGAGCTGCAGATAGTCAATCATAATCATGCCGAGGCCTTTTTCCTGCTTCAGACGCCGGCACTTTGCCCGGATATCATTAACTTTAATACCGGGAGTATCATCGATGTAAATCCCGGCCTTCGAAAGACTTCCCATCGCCATCGTAAGCTTCTGCCAGTCCTCGTCATCAAGCTTTCCCGTCCGCAGACGCTGGGCATCAATGTTCCCTTCGGCACAGAGCATACGCATAATCAGCTGTTCGGCACCCATCTCAAGACTGAAGATCGCCACATTCTCATCGGTGCGCGTCGCCACGTTCTGACTGATGTTCAGTGCAAAAGCGGTTTTCCCTACCGATGGACGGGCGGCCACGATAATCAGGTCGTTTGCCTGAAAGCCGGCAGTCATCCGGTCGAGCTCATTAAACCCCGTCGGCACCCCGGTAATTTCCCCGCTGTGATGCTGCAGGTGTTCAATGTTGTCGTATGCCTCTACAAGAACGTCCTTAATGTCCTTAAATGCACTCGTGTTTTTCCTGTGGGACACCTCAAGAATGGTCTTTTCTGCATCGTTGAGGATCGCGCTTACTTCATCCTCTGCAGCATAGCCGTCTGCAGCGATATTGGTCGCTACTCTGATCAGGCGTCTCAAAAGGGACTTTTCCTCCACCATCTGACTGTAGTATTCCACGTTGGCTGCAGTCGGGACTGCATTGGCTAGATCACTTAAATACGACACACCGCCAATTTCCTCGAGCCATTTTCTCGTTTGCAGTTCGGACGTACACGTGACGAGGTCCACCGGCTCTCCTTTTTCGGAAAGTGCGAGCATGACCGTATAGATCCGCTGATGGGCGGCACGGTAAAAGTCGTCCGGAACTAAACGTTCAGAAGCCGTGACGATGGCTTCATCATCAATGAAGATGGCACCGAGCACGGCTTGTTCGGCTTCGATATTCTGAGGCGGAGTGCGGTCGGCAAATAAATCGCTCATACGTTACTCCCCATTTCGTCTTGCCTGTCATTATCATAATTTCAATCATAAATCGCTCCGTTACGCGTTCATTCGCCCCCTGCAAGCCGCATGTAATGCTATTTAGTGCGGAACAATCCGCGTCGTAAGAACTCCGCTGCACACCTTACGCTCGCTTTCCGCGGCAGTGGCGATGAGCCTCGTCTGCTTTGCCTGCGGGGTCTCATCCGGCCCCTCAATGCCGCAGGAGTCTCGCTACAGGTGTTTCGCTGCGTACGTTACTGCATTACCTTTTTATTAGGCTTTTTTCGTAAAGATCGTTGCTATTGACTAAATCAATTATGGAGCGTAAGACGGCGACTCCAGCGGGAAGCGTCCGTCTGCAGCGAAATAAAACAGCAATTTTTCCGAAAAAAGCTTTTTACCGTCAGGGGCAGCAAGCGTCCGCTTGAAGCGGAAACCTCACAACCATCAGGAGTGGAGCTGCACGTTTAGACTTACTCTTCCGTTACATGAACTTTAACAGTTGCTGTTACTTTCGGATGAATCTTGATGTCCACGTTACGGTAGCCGAGAGCGCGGATCGGTTCGTCGAGCTCGATTTTCCTTTTGTCGACTTTCATTTTCATCTTTTTGAGTGTTTCGGCAATCTGCTTGCTTGTCACGGCACCGAAGAGACGGCCGCCTTCTCCTGCTTTCGCCTTAAGTTCCACTGTTGTGTTTTCCAGCTTCTCTTTGAACGCTTCTGCTTCTTTTAGTTCCTGATCGGCTTTTTTATTCTGGCTTTCCTTTTTCATCTCCAGATCTTTTATATTCCCTTTGTTCGCTTCAATGGCAAGGTTGTTTTTCAGAAGATAGTTGCGGGCATAGCCTTCCGCCACGTTTTTTACTTCTCCTTTTTTACCTTTTCCTTTTACGTCCTGCAGAAAAATCACTTTCATGTGGATTCTCCTCCTTCAAAATAATCGTCTATTTTTTCCTTGAGCAGTTCTTCTGCTTCAGTCAGGTTCATTCCTGACAGCTGGGTGGCAGCATTGGTCAGGTGTCCGCCCCCGTCCATATTCTCCATAATCACCTGAACGTTCACATCTCCGAGTGAGCGTGCACTGATGCTGATGCGTCCGTCATCAAGCTCGGAAATAACAAAAGAGGCGATCACGTTGTTCATTGTCAAAAGGGTATCAGCTGCCTGGGCAATCAGAACCTGGTTGTACGTCTGGCCCTCTTCCCCGATGGCAATGGCCGTCCCTGCCGTATAAACATGGGCGCTTTCCACGAGCTTCGCCCGGCGGACGTAGTGTTCCAGGTCTTCCTTCATTAACTTCTGTACAAGAGTTGTGTCAGCCCCCTGGGCTTTCAGATAGGAAGCCGCGTCAAACGTACGGGAACCCGTACGGATGGCAAAGCTTTTCGTATCCACAATAATCCCTGACAGAAGGGCTGTCGCTTCGAGAACGTCGAGGTTCGGGTGGTTCGGCTGATATTCGAGAAGTTCTGTCACGAGTTCAGCAGTAGACGAGGCGTAAGGCTCCATGTAAACGAGCACCGCGTCTTCGATAAATTCCTCCCCGCGCCGGTGATGGTCGATGACAATCACTTTGTCAACCCGATCCAGAAGCTTGGCATCGATGCAGAGGCTCGGCTTGTGTGTATCCACCACCACCAGGAGCGTATCCTCTGTCATTTCCTCACGGGCTTCCTCAGGCGTAATAAAGTTTGCCCAGAGATCATCATGATCCTGAATGGCTTCAAGAAGCTTATGGACACTGTGGTTTATGTTTTCCGTATCCAGAACGATAAAGGCATCTTTTTTATTTACCTGGGCAATTTTCAGCATCCCGATCGCCGCTCCGATCGCGTCCATATCCGGATTTTTATGGCCCATAATGATGACACGGTCGCTCTCTCTCACAAAGTCGCGGATCGCATGTGAAATGACCCGGGCACGGACGCGGGTCCGTTTTTCCATGGCGTTGGATTTCCCGCCGTAAAAGCGGACTTTCCCGTTCGCCTGTTTGATCGCTACCTGATCACCGCCGCGGCCCAGCGCAAGATCCAGACTCGACTGGGCGAGAGCCCCCAGTTCACGGGGGGACGAATGGCCGCTCCCGACTCCGATACTGAGTGTGAGCGATACCTTTTCACGTGCTGTCACTTCCCGTACCTCATCGAGGAGGGTGAACCTGCTCTGTTCAAGATTATAAAGTGAATCTTCATTAAAAATCGCAATAAAGCGGTCTGAATTGATTCTGCGCAGGAAGATATCCTGCTCCCTGGACCAGGAATTGAGGATGTCTGTCACCTTCGTCAGAAGCTTGCTTCTGAACTGGTCCTCCATGCCCTGAGTAACTTCATCATAGTTATCAAGAAAGACGAGGCCGATAACCGTTTTATCCCGTTCAAAAAGCTCTTTGATTTCCTGTTCCTCTGTGGCGTTGAAAAAGTATAAAAGCCGTTCGTTTCTTTCACTAACAACCCTGTATTTCCGGGCCCCAAGTGTGAGAAGAAACTCCTGTTCCTCTTCCTCCATCCGCTTCGGAAGGTCCTCTGAGACGACACTCAGTTCCTCACCGAGCGTTTCGTTAGCCAGAAGAGCCGCCATATAAGGATTTACCCACTGAATGACACCTTCTTCGTTGTAGAGGATCATGCCGATCGGCAGCTTTGTCACCGCTTCTTCACCGGCTTTATTTACCCGGTAACTGAGGGTGCTTACGTAATCCGTCAGGTCTTTCTCGAAATGGGCTCTTGCCTGGTAAACGTAAATAACGACACCGCCGATTACAAGAAAGCCGACGATCCCGATCTGCCACTGGTAAAAAGTTAAAATACCTGTTAAAAGTATGGCAACACTAAGCAGCGCAATGATGTGATATCCATGCCACCGCTTCATTAGAAAATTAGGCATTCCTCACAACTCCTACCTCTTTGAGTCCAGTCGCTTTCTAAGGTCAAACCCTAAGTCAATTATACCTAAGATGAGCACGATATAAAGCATAATCGGGAAAACCAGACTTGCCAGCAGAATCATAATCGGCAGGGCAACCGTAATTTTTCTGGCGTGGAAAAAATAAAACAGTAAAGCAAACCCCTGGATAATCATCACGGTCTGCAGCACCGGACGAAGATTCTGGATCACGGTATCTCCTGTGCTGCCTGCCTCAAATTCGATAAATGAGGCCAGAATCATAAGCAGGAAATACCAGATAAACGCCTTTGGAAATCCCCATTCCCTCAGGGGAGGAAAAGTATTTACCGTTTCCTTCATCTTCCGCATGATTACAGAGGCGAGCCACTGTGTGGTAAAGGCAAAGGAAACACCAATAAGAATCAGCAGGGCCGGTGTGAGCAGCGGAAGCTGGTCGATAATGTCCATCGCCTGCCCAACCGCGTCCCCCTGATCACCGAGAATGCCGATCATATCGCCGGTCGTCTCGATGGACTCCCGCAGGACATTCTGCAGGGCATAGACAGGGTGCACATCAAGAAGGACAATACTTCCGACAAAATTAATCAGCAGGGCGGAGACAAACGTAAGGGAGCCGCCAAGAAGAACGGCAAAAGCCTCTTTATTTCTTCTGTATAATTCCCCGATCACTACGCCGGTTGCAGCGAAAGTGAGGGTCGTGACGACTGCCAGCGGAAGAGCGAGCAGGAGGAGGATGACAAAACTGAGCGTCAGCAGAAAACTCCCCGCACCTAGACCGTACCGCTTTGTAAAAATAACAAACGGAACTGGAAGCAACAGCATACTGAGAAGACCGATCACCGGAACGAAAAGGGTAATAATGATCAGGGCAACATATATTCCAAGATATATGGATCCGTCTCGTAACGGATTGGGTTCTTTCATTACAATGTTCCCTCGTTTCACGAATAATTTCCATAAGTATCGAATCTTATTGTAGCATGAGACAAAAGTAAACAACAAAAGACAGCAGCGAATGCCCACTGTTCAGTGCAAAAAGAAAAGCACCCGCCGAAAGATACCGAGTGCTTTTCCATGGATTACATAAATGAACTGATGATCAGAATACCAGCTATCGTGAAGCAGTAAATCGCAAAGTACAGAAGTTTTCCGCGAGTAACCATATTGATCAGCAGCTTAATAGCATAGTAGGAAACAATTAGCGCTACCATAAAGGATATTAAATAATACCAAAGCATCCCAGGTGCTGTAATGGCTTCATAAATACGCTGCAGATCAAATACCAGACTTCCGATACTAACTGGAATCGAAAGGAAGAAAGAAAATTTCAGCGCTACTGCAGGTTCAATTTTTCTCGCCATGGCTGCAACAATAGTCGCTCCTGAGCGGCTGATGCCAGGTGCCAGTGCGAGTGTTTGAGCCAGACCGATAATGATCGTATCGAAAATTGTAATCTGAAATTCTTTTTTATGACCACTAAGATTCCGAATCAGCCAGAGTGCTGTTGCAGTAATAAGCAGGGCAAAACCGACATTGCGGATCTCCGCAATTTCACCCCCAATAAAATCGTATAGAAACAATCCGGCAACAACAGCCGGAATTGTACCGATAACGAGCAGCATAGTAAACCTGAATGGTTCCCGGTCATATTCCTTTGGCTTGCGGATATAATTCAGCGTGCCTGCAATAAGTTCAAGCAGGTCCTTTCGATAAATAATGAAGACAGCCACCAGAGAAGCTGCATTTACGAAGATCTCAAAATGAAGATCGGGAACATCCAGTCCGAAAAAGTAGGAAACAATACGAAGGTGTCCGCTTGAGGACACGGGCAGGGGCTCTGTCGCTCCCTGAATAATACCAAGAATAATATATTTCAGCAGTTCGAAAAATTCCATTGCTCAGGACTCCCTTTTATGTAAAGCTCCTGACGCTTTTTGTCAGGCCAATAGTTGTAATTTTACCTTTCCCCTGCCAAACAAGCAACACGTAAAATGTAAAGAATTGCATGGAAAAGCGCAAAAAGCGTCCCTCTGGAGGAGCTTTACTTAACGAAATAGTTAATCACAATCTCAGTAAAATATAGTTAAACAGTAAAAAAACCCGCAGCAACGGGCTGCAGGTTTTTTATAAGCATTATTCTCCAGTCACGTATGGCAGAAGAGCCATTTGACGGGAGCGCTTGATTGCGCGAGTCAGCTGACGCTGATACTTGGCAGAAGTTCCAGTCACACGGCGAGGAAGAATTTTCCCACGCTCGGAGATGAAACGCTTAAGAAGATCAATATCTTTGTAGTCGATTTTCGTAATTTTGTTTACAGTGAAGAAACAAACCTTACGGCGTTTTGGACGTCCACGACGGGCCATTGAAATCACTCCTTATCTTTTAATTTTGTATATCAAACGTTTTGTGTCGGTTATTAGAACGGCAGATCGTCATCGTTGATGTCGATCGGCTTGCCGTCATTTGCGAATGGGTCATCTGAGAAGTCGGATTTACCGCGGCTGCCGCTCTGCTGCCCCGGATTATTTTGATAACCGTCGTTCGGCTGGCCATAGTTTCCGCCGGACTGTTCCCGGTTTCCGCCACCGCCGCCTTTCGTTTCGAGGAACTGTACGCTGTCTGCTACGACTTCCGTCATAAACACACGACGTCCTTCATTATTTTCATAGCTGCGGCTCTGCAGTCGGCCGTCAACACCGGCCATACTTCCTTTTTTCAGGTAGTTGGCTACGTTTTCCGCCTGCTTTCTCCAGACCACAATGTTCAGAAAGTCCGCTTCACGGTTTCCCTGCTGATTTGAGAAAGGTCTGTTTACAGCGAGCGTGAACGTGGCTACTGCAATTCCGTTGGCTGTATAGCGTAATTCAGGATCTTTTGTCAGTCTTCCCACGAGCACCGTACGGTTAAGCATCCGAACTCCTCCCCATCATTATAATTGTCTATTCGTCGTCGCGTACCGCGATGTTACGCATAACGTTTTCGTTGATCTTTACAAGACGATCAAACTCAGAAATGGCTTCAGGGTTTGACTTCACTTTAAGAATTACATAGTAACCCTCTTTGTAGTCATCGATTTCGTAAGCAAGACGCTTCTTGCCAACTTCCTCAACCTTTTCCACTTCTGCGCCGTTATCAGTCAGTACCTTGTTGTATCGCTCAACGATTTCTTTCGTCTGAGCTTCTTCAAGGTTCGGACGTACAATGTACATAATTTCGTAATTGCGCATGGTTTTCCACCTCCTTTTGGTCTAAGCGGTTCCCCGGTTTCGGGGAACAAGGAGCAAGCAGATTTCTCTTTTGCTCGCAATTGTCAATTATAGCAGTAGAGAGACAGAAATACAAGAGGGGCTATGTATATAAAAAGTCTGCTCTGAAAATGACGGATCAGCAGCTTCGCTTCACGCCGTCTGTTTTCTGAAACTAGGTATAAAAAAAGAGAAGCCGCACAGGGGCTCCTCTAATGACATGTAACGTGCTATTCACATGTTGGTTCTCTAGTAAACAAAGAAACTCGTCGAAGCGGAACTTCCCTGATACCCCTGAAGAGAAGAGGACGCTTCTACTGAATAGGTGCCTGTTGCGGTGGAACCGGATGTTCCGACCGTCCATGAAGCGACACCGGAACTGTTAGTGGTTGCTGTATTCGTAAGCGTTGATCCATTTGGACGGGTGATGGTGAAGGTCACCGTCGCGTTGGCAAGCCCCTGTCCGGTTTCATTGGTAACCTGAGCAGTTGACGTCACGTTCTGACCTCGCTGCACATAGAAACGGTCAGTGGTTATACTCGTTTCAGTAATATTGGAAGGACCGCCGCTTCCCCCTGATGCCTGCTGAACCGCTGCGTTGGCGTCAACGATACCGTACCCGTAGAAAGTCGGGCTTCCGGCATACTGAGCAGTGTTCTGCATAATCGATCTGGCATTTGATACCGATAGATTCGGGTTCACCGCTCTCATCAGACCGGCAACACCTGCTGCGTGCGGGGATGCCATCGACGTACCCGAGAATGTGGCATAGCCGTTATTCGGTACGGTGCTGTAAATATTTGAACCAGGTGCCATCAGTTCAAGTCCGCTGCCGTAGTTTGAGAAGTTGGAACGGGCACCTGTAGAGGTTACAGACCCAACCGCAATGACGCTGCTGTACGCCGCCGGATACGAAATACTGCCCGCTCCGTCATTTCCGCTTGCGGCAATCACAATCGAACCGGCATTTACCGCTGTCTGTGCCGCTTCTGCCATACTCTGGTTGTAACCGCCGCCGCCAAGAGACATGTTGATCACGTCGGCCCCGATATCAGCTGAATACAGGATTCCCTGCGTAATGCCGAAAAGTGATCCTGATCCACTGTCATTCAGCACTTTAACCGGAACGAGCGTTGCATTGTGCATCACACCGGACACAGAACCGTAGCTTGCAATAGTACCGGCCACGTGCGTTCCGTGCCCTTGAACATCCATCGTACTTCCTCCCACAAAGCTCTGGCCGAGACTTGTGTTTACTAAGTTTGCGAGACTCTGATGATTGTGGTCAATCCCCGTATCAAGTACAGCCTGAATGACACTTGAGGAGCCTGTCGTTGTCCCCCACGCCTGCGGTGCATTAATCATGTTGTAATGCCACTGCTGGTTCGGGTGCATCTGGGGAGAGACACCGGCAGGTTCCCCGATCGCGTGCATTTCATAGTTCTTCGAGATGTGTCTGATTTCCATTCCGTTCTCTTTGAGCGCTTCAGCCAGCGCCCGTTTCGCTTCTTCTACTGATGCATAAACAGACACATCGTATTCTGCAAGGTAAACGAGCCCCATATTCTTCACAACGGATTCACTGAATTCCTGGTTCGTAAAGGCATTCACTTCAGCAGGATCGCCGAGTCCCATAATAGAATCCGTTATGGCGAATCCCTGTTCTCTCAGGACATCGCCCAAGATCTTCTTGTTTACCCCTTCGATTCCCTTCATTGAAACGTCACTGCTCTTTACCGATACAATTAGCTGCCCCTCTATGTAGGCAGCGTCATCTTTTTCTGAAGCTGCATCAGAGGCCTGCGCGCCAATTCCGGCAGGATTTAAAAACAGACTGAAAACCAACACCGTCATAAGGACCCAAACTGCACTTTTTTTCACATTTTTCTCCTCCATCCATAGTAAGCTGAAAATTCAAAATACTTGAAACAGACCCGTCTTTTGACACACACTATTTGAGCACCTATTCTACCGTTTTTTTCCTGACCTCCTCTCTCTCAGTCCCGAATAACCCCGTTCACCACCGGATCTGAAAAGTTAAAAAAATACTTTCTGGTGCTGTAAAGCCTATTGTATCAGAGGTTTCAGCCGTTGGTTATTGGGAAAAGGACAGGATTTAAGGGGTCGAAAAATGGTCATTTTCCTGTGACTTTCACAAGTATAAATTCTGTTGACTGAAAATTCTGTTATGTCTTATGATTAGGCTGTCACCTGATAAGGCTGAAAATTAAAAAAGAATGGCGGGAGACCTTATGATTGGTCAGAAAATATTTTGCCGGAGAAAGCAGAAGGGGCTCACCCAGGAACAGCTTGCTCATGGTATCTGTTCGATCTCCCATTTGAGTAAAATTGAAAATGGGCACGAGCTTCCCGGAGCAGACATTCTCGCACATCTATGTAAAAGACTCGGAACCTCCTCTGCAGATATTCTGAGAGATGATACGGAAGTGCTGTTTCAGTCCCTGTACAAATGGTACGCGTCTGTGAATAACCGTGATGAAACGAAAGCAGCTGAGCTGGCCGGCATTATCAGACGGCAGGCAGAGAGCACGCACGATTCTGAAGCCCTGCTGTACTGGAAGCTTTTTCGTGTATGGTATCTGCTCTATCTTCGTAAAACGGAAGAAGCCGGAAGCCTTCTTGAAGAGATCTGTCCTTACCGGGAACGCCTGCAGACGAAAGCAGGATACTTTTTTCATTTGTTTTCCGGGTTTTATCATTGCCTTACTGAGGATTATCTTCAGGCCCTCGGGCATCTTCTCGATGCTGAGGAGCGAATGGAAGAATCGGGAGGAAGTGACCCGGAACTTTACTACCAGATGGCACTCGTGAATATGAATCTGCATCGTACCTACTATTCCATTGAAAGCGCCGGCAAGGCTGCTGACCACTATACAAAAGAACTGAATTACATCCGTACCATCGACTGTGAAATCCTGCTCTCTGTGAATAAAGCGAGGCTGAAGCAGTTTGCCCAGGCTGAAAAACATCTCAATCATGCCCGGGAAGCCTCTTCCCTTCTTTCCAGCGACATGCATGCAGCTGTGATCTATCATAACTACGGCTACCTGAAATACTGTCAGGGTGAGGTACTGGACTCACTTCCATTTTTCATTAAAAGTAAACATCTTGGTGAGAGCAGGCAGTACGAAGAAAGAATACGGACGGCCTATTGTCTGGGCCGGGCCTATTATGAACTGAAGAATTTCGAGACAGCCGGCCGGTGGATCAGCCAGGGCAAGGAAATGGCCATCAGGCACGGGCTCAATGAATTTTATCTTCATTTCAAAGTACTTGCATTCCGCAACACCGGATCACTTGACCTTGACTATGAAATGCTGCTGAAAAACGAGGTGATTCCTTATTTCACGGAAAAGCAGCTGTGGCATCACGCGGCAAACTATGCCGAGCTGCTCGCTGAGTATTACGCTTCTGCCAACCGTTACAAATGGTCAGCCCATTATTTTTCTTTCGTGAACAAATCACGGGAAAAAATCTATGAATGGACACCCTGCTGACAGTGTCAGGCAGGACAAGAGCGGAGTATAAAAGAAAGTCTCTGTTAAAGCTTAATATTGATATTTTTCTATCATTGATTGAAGCGAACGCGCGACACCTGTGGGAACAGCGCCGGCTGAAGACCCCGCAGGGTGCTCTTCCCGAGGAGGCTGAAGCGGTGCCCGCGGAAAGGGAGCGCAGTGAGCGGAAAACAACAACAGACTTTAACAGAGCAAAAAAAGGCTCCGAGACCCAAACAGGTCCGGAGCTTTTCGGTATATTTCGCTGTGAAACTATACGTTGAAACGGAAATGAACAACATCGCCGTCTTGGACGACATAGTCTTTTCCTTCGAGTCTTACTTTCCCTTTTTCTTTCGCCACGCTCATGCTTCCTGCTTCTGTAAGGTCATCGTAGGAAACCACTTCGGCCCGGATGAATCCGCGCTCAAAGTCCGTGTGAATGACGCCCGCAGCCTGTGGTGCTCTCGTGCCATGCTTAATTGTCCATGCACGGACTTCCTGCTTCCCGGCCGTGAAGTACGTTTCAAGGCCCAGCAGGTTATATGCTGCTTTAATCAGCTGGTCGAGACCTGATTCTTCAATTCCGAGATCGTCAAGAAACTCCTGCTTCTCTTCCCCTTCAAGCTCGGCAATTTCAGATTCGATTTTCGCACATACCACAATCACTTCCGAATTTTCTTCTTTGGCAAACTCACGGACGCGCTGAACGTTCGGATTACTGTCGGCATCAAGAATTTCCTCTTCGCTTACGTTTGCTGCGTAGAGAACCGGCTTCATTGTCAGAAGATGCATGCCTTTGGCAAACTTCGTCTGCTCTTCTGTGAGAGAAACACTCCGTGCCGGCTTTTCATTTTCAAAGGCATCTCTGAACTTTTCCAGAATCTCAAGTTCGAACATGGCTTCTTTATCTTTCTGGCGGGCCATTTTCCCCACTTTGGCAAGACGTTTTTCGACCGTCTCCATATCAGCAAGAATCAGTTCCAGATTAATAACTTCGATGTCACGGATCGGATCCACACTTCCGGAAACGTGGGTAATGTTATCGTCATTAAAACAGCGGACTACGTGGGAGATAGCATCCACCTGGCGGATATGGGAAAGAAATTTGTTTCCGAGGCCTTCCCCTTTGCTTGCCCCTTCCACAATCCCTGCGATATCAGTAAATTCAAAAGCAGTGGGAACCGTTTTATGAGGCTCCACCATTTCCGTGAGTTTATCAAGACGCTCATCGGGCACTTCCACGATCCCCACGTTCGGGTCAATCGTACAGAACGGATAGTTGGCCGATTCGGCTCCAGCCTGGGTAATTGCATTAAACAGTGTGGACTTTCCTACGTTCGGAAGCCCGACAATTCCGGTTGTTAACGCCATAAAGCATACTCCTTTATTTAAGGTGTTCCCGCTCGTATGGGAACACTGAAATTTGAATGTTTATTATAAAAAAAACGCTATTACACCCTTAACAATTATAGTGATATCCCCTCAAAAAGACAAGGGCATGATGTTCACACGCAGGGACATCTTCAGTCAATCCTGATGGTTGACCCCAATATGACAAAAAAGAGTGCTTTAAAAGGACCGTCTCCTCTTAAAGCACTCTCTGTTATTCTTCATGGTGTTCGAGTACTTTTTTCATTTTCTTCGCAAAATCCCTGCGGGGCAGCATTACGCTGTGGTCACACCCGAGACATTTGATGCGGATATCCATTCCCATTCGGATAATTTTCCACCTGTTTTCCCCGCACGGATGGGGCTTTTTCATTTCCACGACATCCCGCAGACCGAACTGCTTTTCCATCCCTGTCACCTCGCCGTTCTGAATTTCCTTTTCCCATTATACATGACCGCAGGCGGAACGGTAAGGGTTGGACCACGGGATTTTATCCATTATCTCAGCGGGGCTTCATCGAACTTATTCAGAATCGGATAAAGAAGAATCGCCGCGAGAATATACAGGTTCAAAACGCCGTAAAGCGGATACAGAATGGAGATGAGTGTGGAAAATCCAATCGTGGTGAGCGGAACCATGGCAAGAGCAAGAATCAGGGAGATGAGCCAGTACGGGAGCCCCATATACTCTCTGAGTCTTGTACATAAACCGAGCATCCCTGAAGCTGCTGTTGTATAAATAGCTGCCCACAAAAGGCCTGACATGACAAGGACCATAAAGTACGGATAATGCTTCAGAATGGCAAATAAGGGTATTTCATATAACATAACTTCATGGGCCACCACCAGGAGCGACTCGTTATACAGAAACGATATGATCCCCATAATCAAAGCGCTTCCGCCGCTTGCGATCCAAATTTCACCAGGGTGCCTGATTTTACTGCCCACCGCCGCCAGTACAGCGACCAGGGGCAGAATATTGAGGGCTGTAAATGTGAATGCGGTCGGCCAGTTGTGCTGTGCCTCCAGGTTAAACGTAATTTCGAACCCGGTTGTCCACTGAAACGTTATGAGGGTGCCCACAAGAAAAACGATCAGCACAGGAATGATCACCGCGTTCATGGAGGTCATGCCGGATATTCCCCAGATAAACAGCATCACCAGAAGACCCGAAATGATCAGCACACCGTACCAGTAAGGGATATGAAGCACCTCAAGGGTCGCCCCTCCCCCGGCAATCATAATAACGGTCACAGAAAAAAGATAAAGGATAATCATTCCGTCGTACAGACCGGTAAGCCGCCTGCCCATCAGTTCACGGAGGACAGGCAGGTAATGACCGCTTTTCTGCTCATAGCTGATCGTCATCAGCACATTGCAGCAAATAAAGAAAAGGATCGCAAACAAAACAATAGCCAGGCCGCTTTCGCTGCCGAAAAATTCCCAAAGTTCCCGGCCGGAAGCGTATCCTGCTCCAATAATGGTGCCGATAATCAGAAACATCCATTTAAACCCTGCTAACCACATGATCTCTTTCCCCATTTCCTTCCGTTTTCGGGTGTATAGATCTGCGAAAGATTCCGTATACTGTTAATACTATTTGGGAAAAGGGGGTTGTATGATGTTTCGTGGACAACTTTTTAAAAATCGCCGCCAGACGCCGTACCGCATCCATGTAAAAGAAACTCATGCAGCAAAGGAACTGGCGGCGCAGGTAAGACATGCGGTTTCAACTGCCAGACCAAGAGAACTTGTGGTTGTCTGCATCGGCTCAGACAGGTCGACAGGAGACAGTCTCGGTCCTCTCATCGGAACGAAACTGGAAGAAAACGGCCTTGGCACCTGGACCGTATACGGTACGCTGAGAAGCCCGGTTCATGCTGTGAACCTGGAAGATACACTAAAGAGAATCGAAAACACACATCAGGATCCTTACATCATCGCGGTTGACGCCTGTCTCGGACGTTCCACAAGCGTGGGCTATATCTGTTTCGGAGAAGGCCCGCTTAAACCCGGATCGGCAGTAAATAAAAAGCTGCCGCCTGTAGGCGATGTTCATCTGACCGGTATTGTCAACGTTGGCGGTGTAATGGAGATGATGGTGCTGCAGAACACTCGTCTCTCTGAAGTGATGGAAATGGCTGGTGTAATGGGTGAGGCGATCCTGGAAGCCTCCAGAGAGCTTGCGGCCCCGAGAAAAAAATTCAGTTGGCCTATACTGCCTGCTGCTCCGAAGCAGCAGGGATAAAAGAAAAAGCGTCTCCTCAAAAGGAAACGCTTTTTTGTATGCCCTTTTTCGTTGCTTAAAGACATTACATGCGGTGTGACACCATGGTAAATAAAAAGGCTGTTTTCGGAAAGATTGTTGTTTTTTACGCTGCAGTCGGACGCTTTCCGCGGGCAACGCCTCAGTCTCCTCGGGAAAACCACCCTGTGGGGTCTTCGGCTGTTGCTGTTCCCGCTGGAGTCGCCGCCTTCCGCTTTAAATTAATTCGGTCAATGGCAACAATCTATCCGAACACAGCTAATAAGAATGATCAGGTTCTTACGCACGTAGCTTCACGACGGCAGTGAGACTCCTGCGGCAATGGAGGCCAGGCGAGACCCCGCAGGCACAGCCGAGGAGGCTTGCCGGCATCGCCGCGGAAAGCGAACGGACGGCGTGAAGCGAAGCTTCAGTTCAGTCATTTTATGGCATCTTTTTTGTATGCCCTGTGTATTAAATCAGGCTCATCACCCAGACAAACAGCACAGCCAGAGGAATGGCCGGAAGAAGATTCGCCACCCGCACCGGTTTTACTCCGAGAATATTGAGCCCGATTGCCAGGATCATGATCCCTCCCACTGCTGTAATTTCAGCGATAAAAAGATCCATCAGTGAATTCGGGACATAAGTGACAATGACAGCTGCCGCCAGTGCGATCGAGCCTTGGTAAAGAACGACCGGAACAGCCGAAAATAAAACTCCGATCCCCATTGTTGCTGCGAAAATCATGGACGAAAAACCGTCAAGAAGGCTCTTCGTGTATAAAACAGAATGGTCGTTCCGCAGGCCGCTGTCCAGCGCTCCGATAACCGCCATGGCCCCCACGACGAAAAGCAGCGTCGCCGCTACAAAACCTCCGGCAAAATTCCCTTCAGACGAAGGGCGTTTCAGTTTACGTTCAAGAACAGCCCCTGCCTGGTTTAATTTCCCTTCAATATCCATCCACTCACCAAGTATGCCTCCGATTGCCAGACTGAAAATTGCCAGAAGAAACTGCTGGCCTTCCAGAGCCATTGAGATACCTAAAATTACGACGGCAAGTCCGATCGCTTTCATTACCGTGTCCTTCATACCTGACGGGATTTTCTGAAGTTTCACTCCGATACTGGCACCGATGATAATCGCCAGACCGTTAACAATCGTCCCTGTTAAAACCATGCTGCTGTCTCCTATTCTGCAAGCCCTTCCCTGATTTCTTCAAGTGCGTTCAAAAAAGAGCTGATTTCATCTATGGTATTGTACGGCCCAACACTCACCCGGATCAGTCCTATGTCGGCAGTAGCCAGTGCCTGATGAGCCAAAGGGGCACAATGAAGTCCAGCTCTGACTGCGATGTCGTAATGCTCATCGAGAATCATCGCCACTTCATGAACATCTGCTCCTTCCATCTTAAACGATACGACACCGAGCCGTTCTGCGCCTTTAACTGTATAGACACGGATTCCCGGCATGTTCGAAAGTCCGGTGAGAAGAGCGTCCGTCATCTCCTTTTCCCTTTTACGAATGGTATCAAGGCCAATTGACTTTACTTCCTCAAGGCCGGCAAGAAGCCCGGCGATTCCTGGTGTATTCAGAGTACCGCTCTGGAACCCTGCCGGCCATACGTCAGGCTGCAGTGGTTCTTCAGAATGGCTGCCGGTTCCTCCGAAAATAATCGGTTTCAATGAAGGGCGGCTGCCGGCAATCAGAACACCGGCCCCCTGGGGTCCGAGCAGCCCTTTATGGGCGGGAAACGCAAGCAGGTCAATTGACCAGTCCTCCATTCTTATATCAAGGACTCCTGCGGTCTGAGAAGCATCAACGAGAAAGACGGCGTCCCTGTCTTTAAGACAGTTTCCCCATTCCTGAACCGGTGTGATGGACCCCGTCACATTCGAACCATGAGTGGCTGCCACAAGCCGGGTTTCAGGTCTTAATGCCTCTTCTAACTGCTCTTTGGTAAATACACCGTTTTCATTAGGAATGATGTACGTAATCCGGACCTTTTTTTCCTCTCTCAGCCACTCAAGGGGTCTCCTGACCGAGTTATGCTCATAGGCCGTAGCAACCACGTGGTCTCCTTCGGTAAGATCCAGTCCCAGTATTCCCTGATTCAGTGCCTGTGTCGCATTCTGATAGAACAATACCCGTTCAGCCTGGCTGCACTGAAAAAAAGTCGCCAGTTCTTTTCTTGCCCGGCTGATCGTGTCAGAAGCACGTCGGGCCAGTCGGTGTCCACTTCTCCCGGGATTGGCGCCATATTCATCAATCGCTTCGCACACCGCTCTGGAAACGGAAGGCGGTTTTGGAAAGCTTGACGCTGCCTGATCCAGATAAATCATCCTGATGCCCCCTCTTCTCTTTCTGCAAGACTGAAAAAAAGGAGTGTGCCGAAAAAAGGCACTACAGGCCTTCTTCTACACTCCTTTTTGCGATCCATCGTTATCGTCTACTCTTCTTCTTCCCTGTCAAGGAGCGTTAAAATCCTATCCAGATCATCTTCGGAAAAGAAGTCAATTTCTATTTTTCCTTTCTTCTTTCCCTGTCTAATCTGTACATTTGTACCGAAATACTTTTTCAGGGAAGCCTCACGTTCCCGAACATACGGTGTCAATTGCCGCTTTGAATCTTTTGTTTCACGTGAAACTTCTTTATTGAGTTTCTGCACATATTCTTCAAGCTGCCGGACACTCAGCTTTTCTTTCACTGTTTTCTGGAGAGCTCCTGTAAGGCTGTCTTTGTTTTTAAGACCGAGAAGCGCTCTCCCGTGCCCCATGGAAAGCTTTCCTTCCGCAAGAAACTCCTGTGCCATTTCCGGGAGCTGCAAAAGCCGCAGATGGTTAGCGATGTGCGGTCGGCTTTTCCCGAGCTTCCTCGACAGTTCATCCTGTGTCACCTGCAGGTGCTCGAGCAGCTTCTGGTACGCTTTTGCCTCTTCCAGTGCATTCAGATCCTCGCGCTGGAGATTTTCAATGAGGGCAATTTCCATCATTTCATCTTCATTCAGTTCCCGTACCACCGCAGGAATTTCCTTAAGTCCCGCTGCCTTGGAAGCCTTAAAGCGTCTTTCACCGACGACCAGTTCAAATCCCTTAATGCTTTTTCGCACAATAACCGGCTGCAGCACACCGTGCTGTTCAATCGAGCGCTTTAGTTCCCCGATCGCTTCTTCGCTGAAATGCTTCCGGGGCTGATACGGATTAGGCCGGATGTCGCTTACAGGGATTTCCTCGACCCTTTCCGTCCTTTGTTCGGATGAATCAGGGAAAAGAGCCTGTATGCCTTTACCAAGTCCTTTACCCATTGGACACCACTTCCTTCGCTAATTCTGTATAAACCTCTGCCCCTTTTGAGCGGGGATCGTACGTAATAATCGGCTCCCCGTGACTCGGTGCTTCCCCGAGTCGGACGTTTCTCGGGATGATCGTTCGGAAGACCTTCTCGCGGAAGTATTTCTTCACTTCTTCAATTACCTGTATGCCAAGGTTCGTTCTCGCATCTAGCATGGTAAGAAGGACACCTTCGATCGCAAGATTCTGATTCAGGTGCTTTTGAACGAGCCTCACCGTATTCAAAAGCTGGCTCAGACCTTCAAGAGCGTAATACTCGCACTGTACCGGGATCAGAACCGAGTCAGCCGCTGTGAGCGAGTTGATTGTGAGAAGCCCGAGTGACGGCGGACAGTCTATCACAATGTAGTCATAATCGTCTGCCACCTGATCAATTGCTTTTTTGAGTCTCACTTCCCGGGAAATAGTCGGAACGAGTTCAATTTCAGCCCCTGCAAGCTGGATCGTGGACGGAAGAATGGACAATCCTTCCGTTGCTGTCGGCAGAATCACCTGGGCTGAAGGTGTGTCCTCCACCAGCACGTTATAGATACATTCGTCAATGTCCCCTTTATCTACTCCTACACCGCTTGTCGTATTACCCTGCGGATCAATATCAATAAGGAGAACACGCTTCCCTTCGTTAGCAAGACACGCACTTAAATTGACGGCTGTCGTCGTTTTTCCGACCCCGCCTTTCTGATTTGCGATGGCTATGACTTTCCCCATCTTTTCACCTACCTGCTCTGACTTTCTATGCTCCTGCTGTATAACGGTCAACTATTGAAATATTCAGTATCTGAGGTTATTTTATCACGAATTGGGCTGAAAAGCGGTTGCCGTCTCTGAAAAAATGATAAAATACCTATGATTTATTCCTATTTCGAAAGGCTGATTTTCCGATGATCTGTTTATGCGAGAATCCTCTTGAATCGATCCACCTCCAGCTTGCAGACGATGAAAGTCCTGTGGCCTGCTCGCTGTGTGGAAATTATATACAAGTTAACGGTCTTCCTGTCGACGATCTTGTGAAAAAATCTGTTAACGCCTGGTTTGACGCTGCGCAGTCGCAGAAAGTGACGACTGCACAGGCAAACGAGCAGGGACACACTCTCGTCTACCGGCTGCAGGCAGCACTGCACGGAAAAACGATCGTTTACTTTTTACCACTCCCAGAAAATGACGGCGTTTAACACTATCCGCAGAAACGGCCGCATGTAAAGGAAAAAAAAGAGGTGGTCCCGGAGCCGTTCACCCAGGGATCACCTTTGCTTTAAGATTTCGGTATGCGGATTGTAAACTGATAATATTCCTCGTTTTCTTCCTCGTCCGTATCCAGTTCCATTCCCGACTTGGCAACCATATCAAGAGACTGCCGGATCGTATTCATCGCCAGGCGCATGTCCTTGGAGTACCCTTTCCGGATCGGCTTTTTCTTTTCCGGTTTCGGTTCAAGCATCCGTTTAACCTGCTCTTCTGTCTGTTTCACATTGAGCTCTTCTTCGATAATCTTTTCAAGCAGTCTGGTCTGCTTTTCTTCATCCTTGAGCGAAATAAGGGCACGAGCGTGCCGCTCTGTAATCTGCCTGTTTAACAGGGCCTCCTGCACAGGCTGGGGCAGGTGCAGAAGCCTCAGCTTATTGGCAACCGTTGATTGGCCTTTACCGAGCCGCTGCGCAAGGCTCTCCTGGGTAAGACCGTGAATATCAATCAGTTTGGCGTAAGCAGTTGCCTCTTCGATTGATGTAAGTCCTTCACGCTGCAGGTTTTCAATCAGCGCAACAGAAGCTGTCTGTGAATCATTGAAATTCTTAATAACTGCGGGAATTGTGCTCCAGCCGAGTCTGGTAACAGCCCTCCAGCGTCTTTCCCCTGCAATAATTTCGTATTTTCCATCTTTTTCACGGACTACAATTGGCTGTATAATCCCGTGAGTTCTGATTGTCTGGGCCAGTTCATCTATACGTTCATCCTGGAATACCGTACGCGGCTGAAACCGGTTCGGGACTATTTCGGCAACCGGAAGCTGATGAACTTCCTCCTTGTCACTCACTTCCACTTCTTCCTGCTGTTTTTCGCTTAAGCCGAACAAGCGCGAAAATGACTGCTTCATGGCGACACCACCTTCTCAAAACTACCTTACTCCAATTCTTGATTTAATGACAGAAATCCTGCTCCATCACGGCAAAACAAATAGTTCAAAATCCTACTTTTTTCGTCACAGGCCCCCTGAAAGTCAGGACTGGTCTGCCTTACAGAAGGGGCTGGCGGTTTGGCGTTCCGGGCTTTCGGGGATATTTTTTCTGGGTGGGATTCATTTTTTCAACCTGGACGATCACACGTTCGCTCTCTTCTTCAGGCAGGAGAAAGCGGTCAGTTCGCCGCAGACGGCCTCCTAAAAGACGGAACGCCTTCTCTGATTCTCCCACTTCCTCTTCCCCGCCTGCCCCTTTCATGGCCAGGAATGTGCCATTTTTTTTCACAAGAGGCAGACAAAGCTCGCTAAGGACCGGAAGGCGGGCCACTGCACGGGCCATTACAAGATCGTACTGTTCGCGGTGCTCTTTTTTTCTGGCAAACTGCTCTGCCCTGTCATGAAAAAAAGATACCCCCGTTAACTCAAGCTCTTCTGCCAGAGCGTGCAGAAACGTAATCCGCTTGTTAAGCGAATCTACAATCGTTACATCCAAATGAGGAAAACAGATTTTCAGGGGCAGACTTGGAAATCCTGCTCCTGCACCAATATCAGCTACCGTTTGAACACTCTTAAAATCGTAATAAAAAGCAGCAGATAGGGAGTCAAAGAAATGTTTAAGATATACACCGTCCCGGTCTGTAATTGCAGTCAGGTTCATTCGTTCATTCCAGTCGGTCAGAACGTTGAAGTATGTCTCGAACTTGGCTGCCTGATCATCGTTCAGGACAATATCTCTTTTTGCCAACTCCTGCCGGAATTGTTCTCGGTTCATCGTCTCACCTTTTCTTACCGGTACTGCACCGGCTTTAATGGCAACTGCACGAAGCCGGAGCCGGCCTCATACAGTTTTTAATAAATTGACTTTGCTGGAAAAATCACTGTCGATCTCTCAAATAGGCTTTTCATTAGGCTCTGTTAAAAGTCTGTTGTTGATTTCCGCTCTCTGCGCTCCCTTTCCGCGGGCACCGCTTCAGCCTCCTCGGGAAGAGCACCCTGCGGGGTCTTCAGCCGGCGCTGTTCCCGCAGGAGTGTCGCGCGTTCGCTTCAATCGACGATAGAAAAATATCAACATTAAACTTTAACAGCGCCTTTCATTAAGCCTCTTTAGCCTGACCTGATGCGTGCACTTTTTTCAGGCGTCCCTGCTCAAGGTACACAAGGAGTACAGATACGTCAGCCGGATTGACCCCGGATACGCGGGAAGCCTGGGCCATGGAAAGGGGCCGTACTTCCGACAGCTTTTGTTTCGCTTCTGATGCCAGACCGTTGATGGCAAAGTAGTCGAGATCTTCTGGAAGCTTCTTATTTTCCATCTTCTTCAGTTTCTCAACCTGCTCCATCTGCTTGGCGATATATCCCTGATACTTCACCTGAATCTCAACCTGTTCCGCTACGTCTTCGTCGAGTGCCGTTTCCGGCGGGGCAAGCTTTGCCACATGACTGTATGAAATTTCAGGACGCTTGAGAAGAAGCGTGGCGTTAATGGCATCCTTAAGCGGGGTCGAAGATGCAGTGGCAAGCACCTCCTGCGCTTCATCTGTATCTTTAATGACTGTTTTTTCAAGTCTTTTGATTTCTGCTGCGATGGCTGCTTTTTTCTCTTCAAATCGTGCAAAACGATCTTCGGAAATAAGCCCGATGTCTCTGCCCCGCTCTGTGAGGCGCAGATCTGCATTATCATGCCGCAGCAGCAGCCGGTACTCTGCACGGGAAGTGAGAAGGCGGTAAGGCTCGTTCGTTCCCTTTGTGACCAAATCATCAATGAGGACGCCGATATAGGCCTCAGAACGATCAAGAATCATTGGTTCTTTTTCCTGCACCTTCAGCGCTGCATTTATTCCTGCCATGAGGCCCTGGCCTGCAGCCTCCTCGTAGCCGCTCGTTCCGTTAATCTGACCTGCTGTAAACAGGGAATCGATCTGTTTTGTTTCGAGGGACGGCCACAGCTGGGTCGGTACAATCGCATCGTATTCAATGGCATAGCCCGGCCGCATCATGCGCACAGCCTCAAGACCGGGAATCGTTTTCAGCATGTTCAGCTGAATGTCTTCAGGAAGGCTGGTGGACAATCCCTGAACATACACTTCTGATGTGTTCCGTCCTTCCGGTTCAAGGAAAATCTGATGACGTGGCTTGTCACTGAACCGGACGATTTTATCTTCAATCGACGGACAGTAACGTGGGCCTGTTCCTTCGATCATACCGGAATACATTGGGGAACGGCTCAGGTTGCCGTTAATAATTTCATGGGTTTCATCGTTCGTATACGTGAGCCAGCACGGCAACTGGTCGGTAATATATTTCGTTGTTTCGTATGAGAATGCCCGTGGCACATCATCGCCAGGCTGAATTTCCGTTTTGGAATAATCGATTGTCTGGCTGTTCACTCTCGGAGGTGTGCCTGTTTTAAAGCGGACCATCTCAAACCCGAGTTCCTGAAGGTTATGGGACAGATTGACCGACGGCTGCATATTGTTCGGCCCGCTGTCATAAGCAAGATCTCCGAGGATGACTTTTCCGCGAAGATAGGTCCCTGTGGTTACAACCACAGCTTTGGAACGGTATTCAGCACCTGTCTGCGTGACAACGCCTTTGCATACGCCGTCCTCAATGATGAGTTCCTCCACCATTCCCTGGCGAAGCAGAAGATTTTCTGTCTCTTCTATCGTTTTTTTCATTTCGTGCTGGTAAAGGAATTTGTCTGCCTGTGCACGAAGGGCTCGTACAGCTGGTCCTTTACCTGTATTCAGCATCCGCATCTGAATGTGTGTCTTATCAATATTTCTCGCCATTTCCCCGCCCAGTGCGTCAATTTCCCGGACAACGATCCCTTTGGCGGGACCGCCCACCGACGGGTTACACGGCATATATGCCACAGCATCCAGGTTCAGCGTCAGGATCAGGGTATCGGCACCCATACGGGCAGATGCAAGTCCTGCTTCCACACCTGCATGTCCGGCACCGATGACAATGACATCAAACTCTCCACCCTGGTAGTTCATGCTGATGACCTCCTTTTAGTTGACGTTTTCATACGTCTGTTTTCCAAATGATTGGCATATCGCGTGGCGATACGCCTGATTCAGGCTCTGTCTGACAGCTTGCTGTTCCATTTTTTCCAGTGATGACTGACAACATATCGCCGATAACTATTTCCCTAGACAAAACTGGGAAAAAAGCTGATCGATCAGGCTTTCATTTACACTGTCTCCGATTACTTCACCAAGCAGTTCCCAGGCTTTTGTGATATCGATCTGTACCATATCGACCGGCATGCCGGCTTCAGCAGATGACAGTGCATCATCAATAGTACGGCTTGCTTCATTCAGAAGCGCGATATGTCTGGAATTCGATACGTACGTTAAATCGCCCGATTCCATACCGCCTTCAAAGAACATTTCCCTGATTGCCTCTTCCAGTTCGTCAATCCCTTCGTCCTTCAGGAGCGAAGTCGTAATAACCGGACGGCTGCCGGCAAGTTCCCGAACACGATCCATGTCTATTTCCCGGGAAAGATCCGTTTTATTGACGATAATAATCGAATCCCGGTTTTTACTAACGGCAAACAGTTTCTCATCCTCTTCCGTAAGTTGCTCATTGTAGTTTACAACAAGCAGGGATAATTCGGCTTCCTGTACCAGTTTACGGGAACGCTCAACCCCTATCCGTTCAACCACGTCTTCTGTTTCCCGGATCCCCGCTGTATCCAGCAGGCGAAGCGGGACACCTCTGACGTTGACGTACTCTTCAATCACATCTCTTGTCGTGCCGGGCACATCCGTTACAATAGCCTTATTCTCGTGCACAAGGCTGTTCAGAAGCGATGATTTCCCCACATTGGGCCGGCCGATAATGACCGTGGATAAGCCCTCCCGAAGGATCTTACCCTGACTTGCAGTCTGGAGCAGCCGGTCAATTTCTGTTTTAACTGCACCTGCTTTTTCTTTCAGCAGCCCCAATGTCACTTCTTCGGCATCATATTCCGGGTAGTCGATGTTTACCTCTACGTGCGCCACCGTTTCAAGAAGCTCCTGACGAAGTTTCTGAATCTGCCCGGAGAGCCGTCCTTCAACCTGGCTCATAGCCACATTCATGGCACGGTCCGTTTTCGCACGGATCAGGTCAATAACACCTTCCGCCTGGGAAAGGTCGATACGTCCATTAAGAAAGGCACGCTTCGTAAACTCTCCTGGTTCTGCAAGTCGCGCTCCCTCATTCAGAATAAGCTGGAGAACTCGGTTGACCGCAACAAGACCGCCGTGGCAGTTAATCTCGATCATATTCTCTTTTGTAAATGTGCGGGGCCCGTGCAGGACGCTGACCATGATTTCTTCCACTGTTTCTCCGGTCTTTGGATCCGTAATGTGACCGTAGTTAATCGTATGGGACTCCACTTCCCCAAGCTTCCTGCGGCCTTTATAGAGCCGGTCTGCAATTGGAATTGCTTTGTCACCTGTAATTCTTACAATGCCGATCGCTCCTTCGCCCATCGGCGTTGAAATTGCTGCGATAGTGTCCAGTTCCATCTGCATCACCTCATTTCATTTTCCGTCTGTCCACTGTTCCTCTTTAAACAGCATCTATCATAATTAAATGTGTGCTAAAAATAAAACTGTCTCCAAAATATTAGAATACCACAAATGACAGTGTGAAAATACCTCTTATCCTAATCATGGTCCATTCCTCGTGTATTCATCCCGGCAGCCTTTAAAGAGTGTAATGTTATCTGTTTACCCCATTCTATATATGAGTTTACCTGAATTCTGCCGCGGAATAAAAATAATGCTCTGCTGCACTGCATAGTAAACGAAAAACCACTGCATCTGCAGTGGTTTAACTTATCTTTTGTGACAATCTCAGGTGACTGTGAAGTTACTTCGGTGTAACAACAATCCGCCGGTTCGGCTCTTCGCCATCGGAATAAGTGCCTACCCCTTTTACGGATTGAAGGGTCGTATGAATGATCTTGCGTTCATGTGCATTCATCGGCTCCAGACGGACTTCCTGACCGGTCTTTACCGCTTTGTTTCCAAGTCTTAGAGCAAGTTTTTCAAGTGATTCCTTCCGCCGTTCCCGGTATCCTTCTGCATCAATCACAATCCGAAGATAATCATTCGAATGTTTGTTTGCTACCAGGTTGACAAGGTATTGAAGAGAGTCGAGTGTCTGGCCGCGCTTTCCGATCAGAAGACCGATTTCTTCTCCGGATATCTCGAACCTTAAACCGTCCTTGACCGCTTCCTCGCTTACACTTGCCGTAACACCCATGTGCTGAATGGTTTCACGGAGAAAATTCAAGGCTTCTTTAACAGGATCGGGCTTGACCTCTGCTTCCACAACTGCAGGCTTGCCGCCCAGAATGCCGAGAAAACCTTTCTGGGCTTCCTCGAGCACCTTCACATCGACCTGTTCCCTTGATACCTTCAGCTTTGCAAGAGCCTGTTCAATGGCTTCTTCAACAGTTTTACCTGAAACAGTCACTTTTTTCACTTAGTCTTCGCTCCCCCTGTATCCGGCGCGCCATCTTTATCTTTTCCGACATTCGGGCCGGTAATAAAGTACGTCTGTACAATCATAAAGATATTTCCGATAACCCAGTAAAGGGCAAGAGCTGCCGGGAAGAATGCGGCAAACGCCATAATCATGACCGGCATAATATACATAAGCATTTTCATCTGCGGGTTATCCGTTACCATCATCATCTTCTGCTGAAGGAACGTGGTTGCCCCCGCAATTAGAGGCAGAATGAAATATGGATCTGCCTGTCCCAGTTCAAACCAGAGGAACTGCTGAGGATCGTAATTGACGGTCGGATCCACTCCCGGGTTAATCTGAGGTGTACGCATGATTGCGTGGTAAAATGCAATCAGGATCGGCATCTGGATGATTATTGGAAAACACCCTGCAAGAGGGTTTACATTATGTTTCTGGAACATACCCATCATTTCCTGCTGCAGTTTCTGCTGGGTCTGCTGATCCTTGGCACTGTATTTCTCACGCAGTTTTGCCATTTCAGGCTGCAGGGCCTGCATCGCTTTCGTACTTCTCGTCTGCTTGATCATCAGGGGCAGAATCAGAATACGGAGCAGGATGGTAACAATAATAATGGCAATTCCGAAGCTGTTATTAAAGACTGCAGCTAATTCAACCATCAGCCACGACAATGGATATACAAAAAACGAGTCCCAAATTCCCGACGTATCTGAGTCAATCGGTTCATTAATGTTGAAACAGCCCGTCATAATTACCATTAAACCGATTAAGACCGACGTTAATCCTAATTTTTTTAACACGATGGATCCTCCTTGCTTTCTCTTCAAACTTCAATATTTCATAATGAGTCCCTTTTTCTGCTTCAAATCAGATCGGATCCTCTGACGGACCGTTCTGTTATATAAACTCAAGACCGCTGCCGGTCTTTTTTTTCTGGAACAGGGTCAATTCCACCTGGATGTAAGGGTTGACATTTCACAATTCTTTTAATCGTCAGCCATGTTCCTTTCCAAACGCCAAAGCGCTGGTAAGCTTCAATTCCATACTGGGAACATGTCGGATAAAACCGGCACGACGGAGGTGTGAAACGGGAAATGTATTTCTGATAAAAGCGGATCAGACCGATAAAAACCTGACGCATCCCGTGATCACTCCTTTAAAGGAAGCCAATTAACGCCGTTTTTCCTTTACTGTATCCCTTAGCGGCACAGCGATGATCCGCCCGCGCTTCATAACATGAAGGAGGCTCTGCTTCACTTCATGAAAGCCCATTTGTGCTGCAGGCTTTCTTGCAATAATAATGTAATCCTGCTTTTTTTTCATCCGCGGTTCAAGTTCGCGGACCGCTTCACGAATCAGCCGTTTAATCCGATTGCGGGTTACAGCATTACCAATTTTCTTACTCACGGAAAGACCGATCCTGAAGCTGGATTCGCGCTCACTCTGCCGGTGGTAGATGACAAACTGCCTGTTGGCAGCCGACTTTCCCTGCTTAAAAACCAGCTGAAAATCTTCATTCCTTTTAAGCCGGTACCGTTTGTTCAATTCTGCCACCTCAGCTCTCCGTGCTCTGTTTTGTTCCTTTATAATAGTAGAGGAACGCTGATCAAACTCAAATTTCATTATATACAATAGGCATTGAAAAAACCAGATTCTCTCCGGGCATACATACGCCGTGTTTTACATTATAGACAGCATAGACAGCTGCCCAATCAAGAAAGAGGGGAACAAAGGACCTTATGTCCCGTGTTCCCTCTCCTTTATAAGCTTGATCCGCTCCCGCTCCAAAAGGAGACGGCTGCGGAAAAAAAGACCACTGAGCGGTCAGTGGCCTTTTTTAAGCAGATAGTACTTTTCTTCCCTTACGACGGCGGCTCGCAAGAACTCTGCGTCCGTTCTTCGTGCTCATCCGCGTGCGGAATCCATGTACTTTTTTACGCTTACGATTGTTTGGATTAAAGGTTGGTTTACCCATCTATTTACACCTCCTGAGACATTTCCATATAAACAGTCTTGTAAAGTATAAAAAGGACGGAGCCAATTGTCAAGGCTTCGCCTGAAACATATTCTTCCTTCTCCTTCTTTTTCCCCTGGTTTCCTTTACAGATCCTAAAAAAACTTGTCCCATCATTCCTTCTTTTCCGGCATAAAAAGACTGATCTCAGGCAGACTTACCATTACACATTTCATTAAACATTCCGGACTTTTGAGGGCTGTGGACAACTTTCAACAGAATTCTTTTTTTCCACACAGCTTTTTCGACAACTTTTACACATGATCTGGTGTTGTGGACAAAAACACACCACAACCCCTTGAATACTGTGGATAACATCACAGGCTTCGTGCTGCCTTTAGGGTTGCCCGAAAATATATTCTTGTTTTTTCAGTGGAGAACCTGTGTTAAAATAAATTCTATCCACAGCTGTGTACAACTGTGTGGATAGTTGTTCACCTGCTCTGTATATTTTTATCCACATGGGTGTGTACGACGTGCATGACCATCTTTCTACTATAATAATGTTTTTCCACAATGCATGTACATTCATATATATTCGACACGAACGAACAGTATTATACAATTGTTGTACAAGCCGGCGCAGAATGCGGACAACCGGCTCCTCTGTTGTGTAACAGGCTGAGTGTTAAAGGAGGGAAACGGTTGGAGAATTTAAACGATCTCTGGAAACAGGCATTAAAAAATATTGAGGAAAAAGTCAGCAAACCAAGTTTTGAAACGTGGCTGAAGTCGACGAAGGCAGAAGCAGTCGGCCAGGACAGCATTACGATTATTGCACCAAATGAATTTGCACGGGACTGGCTGGAAAACCGTTATTCTGGTCTGATTGCAGAAACACTTCAGGAAATTACAGGAGCAGAACTGCGAGTGAAATTTGTAATTCCAAAAGATGAACAGGAGCAGAATCTCGAGCTGATAGAAAAAATGAAGCAGCCGAAAAAAGCAGCTGTTAAAACGGATGACGAGACGCCAAAACATGTGCTCAATCCGAAATATACGTTTGATACGTTTGTCATCGGCAGCGGTAACCGCTTTGCCCATGCAGCATCACTTGCAGTGGCAGAAGCACCGGCAAAAGCCTATAATCCGCTGTTTATTTATGGTGGGGTTGGACTAGGAAAGACCCACCTGATGCACGCGATCGGTCATTATGTCATTGATCATAATCCGGATGCGAAGGTCGTGTATCTGTCATCTGAGAAATTTACGAATGAGTTTATTAACTCTATCCGTGACAATAAAGCCGTGCATTTCCGGAACAAATACCGTAATGTAGATGTTCTTCTCATTGACGATATTCAGTTTCTGGCGGGTAAAGAACAGACCCAGGAGGAATTTTTCCACACATTTAATGCGCTGCACGAGGAACGAAAACAGATCGTCATCTCCAGTGACCGGCCTCCTAAAGAAATTCCGACACTTGAGGACCGGCTCCGCTCCAGGTTCGAATGGGGCCTGATTACCGACATCACACCTCCTGATCTGGAAACGAGAATTGCGATCCTGAGGAAAAAGGCAAAAGCAGAGAACCTTGATATTCCTAATGAAGTGATGCTCTACATTGCCAACCAGATCGATACGAACATTCGTGAACTGGAAGGGGCGCTCATCCGCGTCGTTGCCTATTCCTCTTTGATTAATCAGGATATGAATGCCGATCTTGCTGCAGTTGCACTTAAAGATATTATTCCGAATTCCAAGCCGAAGACGATTACCATTCAGGACGTTCAGAAGCTGGTTGCAGAAACATTTGAAGTAAGAATTGAGGAAATGAAAGCAAAGAAACGAACAAAAACAGTCGCATTTCCAAGGCAGATCGCCATGTACCTTTCCCGTGAGCTTACAGAAAGTTCACTTCCTAAAATCGGCGGTGAATTTGGCGGCCGGGACCATACTACGGTCATTCACGCCCATGAAAAAATCTCAAGGCTTCTGACAACTGATCAGGATCTGCAGAAACAGGTACAGGAAATTACCGAACAGCTGAAATCCCTGTAGTTCAGACTGTGCACAATGTGAATAAAACCACTGAAGTTATCAACAGCTTGTCCACAGGTGGATAACTTGCGCCCGTTGGCTTCATGATGGGTTATCCACATCTTCACAGGCCCTAATACGATTACTACGTCATTTCTATAACCTATTAATACTATTCAGGAGTCTCCTGACTTATGAATGAAAGTGAGGAAAAAAGACGATGAAATTTACGATTCAAAGAGAGCAGTTTGTCCAGAGCGTCCAGCACGTTACGAAAGCTATTTCCTCAAGAACGACGCATCCGATCCTTACAGGAATTAAAATTGATGCGACAGACGAGGGGGTCACGCTGACAGGCAGTGATTCGGATATCTCAATTGAGTGTTTTATTCCAAAAGAAGATGATGAAAATGAATATGTGGAAATTGAAGAAGAAGGCAGTATCGTACTGCAGGCAAGAGTTTTTGCCGAAATCGTAAAAAAGCTTCCGGAAAACCAGATTGAACTCACTGTGCAGGACCAGTTTGCCGCGACGCTGAAATCAGGGGCTTCTGTTTTTAATCTCAACGGACTGGATCCGGAAGAGTATCCGCGCCTGCCCCAGATCGAAGAGGACAGTGTGTTTAAACTTCCTAAAGATCTCCTTAAAAACATCATCCGTCAGACAGGATTTGCCGTTTCCACCGTGGAAACACGTCCGGTGTTAACAGGTGTCCACTGGCAGGTTGAAAACGGTGAACTTTCCTGTACCTCTACAGACAGCCACCGCCTGGCTATGCGAAAAGCAAAAGTAGATACGAACACAGATGACTTTTCTTTTTCCAATGTGATTATCCCGGGCAGAAGTCTGACCGAGCTCAACAAGATTCTTGATGACACAGAGGACTGGATTGATATTATCGTGACTGAAAATCAGATCCTGTTTAAAGCAGAGAACATTCTGTTCTTCTCACGCTTGCTTGACGGTAACTACCCGGCAACGCAAAATATGATCCCCACCACATCAAAAACAGGGGTTAAACTGGATACGAAGCAGTTTCTGCAGGCGATTGAACGAGCGCTTCTTCTCTCAAGAGACGGAAAGAACAATGTCGTGAATTTAAAAACGATGGAAAACGGCCATGTGGAAATCACCTCCGTTACACCTGAAGTTGGAAAAGTAACGGAAGACCTGCAGAGTATTGAACTAACCGGTGAGGAACTCCGCATCTCCTTTAACGGGAAGAACCTGATCGATGCTCTGAAAGTCGTAGATTCCTCCGAGATTCACATTGATTTTACAGGAGCCATGAGCCCGTTCGTTCTTAAACCGGTGGACCATGACTACACGCTCCATCTGTTCTCACCTGTTCGGACTTATTAAATTTTAAAAATGAGTATACCTTTCCTTCAGTTTTGCGAAGCCCCGCTGAACGCCATCCGCTCGCTTTCCGCGGCGGTGCCGGCCTGCTTCTTCCTCTTCAAGCAAAGCTTCGAAGCTGGCTGTGTCGAAGCAAATCGAAGCTTAATCGAGATGCCAATGCTCTTCACTGCCGCAGGAGTCTCACTGCTGGCGTTCAACTGGGCATAATAGAGGATTACTCACTAAGAGTTATACTTTTTTAAAAAAAACATTCTGCACCGAAGAAGCACGCAGCTTATTCGTATAGCAGATCCTTGTCGCTGTCGGCTTTGGCCGGCGGCTTTTTTTGATCTCCCTGCCGTTCAGGACTGCGTTAGGATCTCCACGGAATTAAAACATAGCAGCTTTTGTAAAGAAGTCCTTGGAATAATCAGCAAATGCGGGAAAGGAAACAAGTAAACAGGGTAAATACTATGCTGAAACTGCAGGAGCGTGTTTATGATTTGTAATATTTGACTGATTTACACGGATTTTGTCGTAAGGGTATAATGACAGAGACGAAGAAATTGCACGCAGAGTTGGCTAAAGCACGCATTTTTAGTACAATATAGTTTGAGACATTTGCGCTTTTATTTGAGAAACAGGTGAAAAGGCAAAATTGAATGTCAGGAAAGTGAGTGACCCTGATGGAAGAAACAGTGAAAATTGAAGGTAAGTTTTTGACTCTCGGTCAGCTTCTGAAAGAGACAGGTGTAATAGACACCGGCGGGATGGCGAAATGGTTTCTTCAGGAGCATGATGTATTTGTAAACGATGAAGCCGAGGACCGCAGGGGAAGAAAACTGTATCCAGGTGACATTGTCAGACTGGAAGGCGGCGAAGCGTTTGTACTGGAGTAGCCTTGTCCGACTGAGGGTCAGCTGTGCACATTAACGAACTGGCGCTGAAAAACTACAGAAACTACCCGGAAGCCACCCTTACCTTTGAAAATGAAGTCAATGTGATCATCGGGGAGAATGCCCAGGGCAAAACAAATCTCATGGAAGCGATTTATGTGCTGGCTCTTGCTAAATCCCACCGGACGCCGCGGGACAAAGAGCTTATTCGATGGGATCAGGATTTTGCACGCATTCAGGGAAAACTCACGAAGCGGACAGGACCACTTCAGATGGAAGTGGTGTTTTCTGAAAAGGGCAAAAAAGTAAAGCTAAATCACCTGGAAAAAAAGCGGCTCAGTGACTATATAGGGACATGCAATATCGTTATGTTTGCCCCGGAAGATCTGAATCTTGTAAAAGGCAGCCCCCAGGTGAGAAGACGGTTCCTTGATATGGAACTCGGACAGATTAATAACGTCTACCTCTACCACCTGGCCCGTTTTCATAAAATACTTAAACAGCGGAACCAGCTTCTTAAAAATCTTCAGAAATCGAGAAAAGATTATGACGAGACCATGCTGGATGTAATGACAGACCAGCTGATTGATTCCGCAGTCGAAGTTGTTTCAAAACGATTTTCTTTTCTCTCCAGACTTCAGGTGTGGGCTGAGGACATTCATAAAGAAATCAGCCGCGGGCTTGAAAGACTGGAGATCAGATATATTCCATCCTGTAACGTATCAGAACAGATGGACTTGTCGACAATGAAAGATAGGATGAAAGAAGCGTTCAGCCGTACCGGTGACCGTGAAATCTACCGGGGAACCACATTGATCGGCCCGCACCGTGACGACCTTAGATTTGACGTTAACGGGCGGGATATTCAGACATACGGATCCCAGGGTCAGCAGCGCACAACGGCATTATCACTTAAACTGGCAGAAATAGAGTTAATCTATGAAAAAGTTGGTGAATATCCAATCCTTCTTCTTGATGACGTTCTTTCCGAACTGGACGATTTCCGCCAGTCGCATCTTCTCAGCGCCATACAGGGGAAAGTCCAGACGTTTGTGACGACAACAAGTGTGGAGGGCATTCACCATGAAACGCTTGAGAACGCCCGTATTTACTATGTTGATCAGGGTATGGCAAAACGAAAGGATTGAGGTGTCAGGATGTTTATCCATTTAGGCGGTGATACCGTCATCCGTTCAAAAGACGTGGTGGCCATCCTGGATCATCAGAGCCGGGGGATGTCACAGGACAACGAGGAGTTCCTGACAGAACACGGAAGGCGGAAAAAGGTAACCGAAATTTCAGCAGACACAATAAAGTCTGTGGTGATTACCGAAGGGCAGGTATATCTGTCACCTATTTCTTCTCTTACTCTGAAGCGGAGGGCGAATGCGGCCGTGGATATTGAAGAAGAAGAAGCCGGACAGTCGGAAACGGCAGAATAAAAGACTGCATTTATAAATGATTAGTCAGGACCATGAAGGAAAGCGGACGGGCGGCATTAATTCCCCAAAGGGGGACTCACTGGTGCACACAGCGTCCGAATAGTAACAGATCAATATTTTTAATACTATTCATGCAGCCGTAAGCTGCAGAGAATTGCAGGTGAAGAGTATGACCATCGATCAGCAGCAATCGTATGATGAAAGTCAGATTCAGGTATTGGAAGGTTTGGAGGCCGTACGCAAAAGACCCGGGATGTATATCGGTTCTACCAGCGTTCGAGGGCTTCATCACCTCGTGTGGGAAATTGTCGATAACAGTATCGATGAGGCCATGGGCGGTCATTGCGACACCATCCGTGTAACCATAGGTGAAGACAACAGCATTACCGTTGAAGATAACGGCCGGGGAATTCCGGTCGGGATTCACGAAAAAATGGGTCGTCCAGCCGTTGAAGTCATTATGACTGTGCTTCATGCGGGCGGTAAATTCGGCGGCGGCGGATATAAAGTATCCGGAGGACTGCACGGAGTAGGGGCTTCGGTTGTTAACGCCCTGTCAACCCTTCTTGAAGTGGAAGTTCACAAAGACGGTCAGGTTTACTACCAGGCGTTTAAACAGGGTGTGCCGCAAGAAGATCTGAAAGTCACCGGCGAGACGGACAAACAGGGAACAATTATCCGATTTGAACCGGACCCTGATATTTTCACTGAAACAACCGTTTTTGATTATGATATTCTCGCAAACCGCCTGCGCGAGCTTGCTTTCCTTAACCGGGGACTTCGTATCTTCATTACGGACGAGCGGGAAAACGGGAAGGAAGCGGAATACTTCTATGAAGGCGGTATTGCCTCGTTTGTGGAACATTTGAACCGTACAAAAGAGCCGATTCACGAGCCGCCGATCTTTCTTGAAGGTGAAAAAGAAGGCATCGCCATAGAAATTGCGATTCAGTATAACGAAGGTTTTGCGAGCAATCTTTATTCCTTTGCCAACAACATCAACACTCACGAGGGCGGTACCCATGAGTCAGGGTTTAAAACAGCTCTAACCCGTGTCATTAACGATTATGCCCGTAAAAATAATATGTTCAAAGAAAACGATCCGAACCTGGTCGGTGATGATGTGCGTGAAGGCCTCACAGCTATCATCTCTGTAAAGCTTCCGGATCCGCAGTTTGAAGGACAGACCAAGACAAAACTCGGAAACAGTGAAGCGAGAACGATTACAGATTCCCTCTTCTCCGAGCATCTGACCAAATTCATGGCTGAGAACCCGTCTGTAGCAAGAAAGCTTGTTGAAAAAGGTATTCTTGCTTCACGGGCAAGAGACGCTGCGAAGAAAGCAAGGGAGCTGACACGCCGGAAATCAGCACTTGAAGTAAGCTCATTACCCGGGAAATTAGCAGACTGCTCTTCTAAAGACGCGTCAATCAGCGAAATTTACATCGTAGAGGGTGACTCTGCCGGAGGATCGGCAAAACAGGGCCGTGACCGGCATTTTCAGGCTATTCTCCCGCTGCGCGGTAAAATCATAAATGTGGAAAAAGCACGTCTCGACAAAATCCTTTCCAACAATGAAGTCCGTGCGATTATCACAGCTCTCGGTACAGGGATTGGTGAGGATTTTGACATTACCAAGGCCCGTTATCATAAAATCATCATTATGACGGATGCCGATGTTGATGGCGCCCACATCCGAACACTGCTGCTGACGTTCCTTTACCGTTATATGCGCCCACTTATTGAAGAGGGCTATATCTACATTGCGCAGCCTCCGCTCTACAAAATCCAGCAGAGCAAGCAGGTGTATTATGCGTACAACGAAAAGGAAATGGAACGGATTATGAGTGAAATTCCGGAATCACCGAAGCCGGGACTGCAGCGCTATAAGGGTCTTGGGGAAATGAATCCGACCCAGTTGTGGGAAACAACGATGGATCCGGCCAACCGTACTGTGCTGCAGGTCGCTCTTGAAGATGCGATGCTGGCAGACGAAGTCTTTGAGACACTAATGGGAGACCGTGTTGAACCGCGCCGCGATTTCATTCAGGAAAACGCCCATTATGTGAAAAACCTTGACGTATAACGTCACATAAAAAAACTGATATGCAGGCTCTGTGCAGTACGGCGCTTCACAGCAGAAACCCGGCTGTACAAGAGCAGGCTTTTACATACCCGTTAGTCAGAAAAAGTGAATCTGAATATCAGGTAAGAAGCTGAACGGATCATACCGACCCGTTTTGACTCAGGAGAAAACGGAGGTACATGCAATGTCTGAGCAAGATCAATCCAGAGTAAAAGAGATAAATATCGGGCAGGAAATGAAGACATCTTTCATGGACTATGCCATGAGCGTTATCGTCAGCCGCGCCCTGCCGGACGTGCGTGACGGGCTCAAGCCGGTTCACCGGAGGATTCTGTATGCGATGAATGAACTCGGGATGACACCGGATAAAGCATATAAAAAATCTGCCCGGATCGTCGGAGAAGTTATCGGTAAGTACCACCCGCACGGTGATTCGGCTGTATATGAGACGATGGTGCGGATGGCACAGGATTTCAGCTACCGCAACATGCTTGTCGACGGTCACGGAAACTTCGGTTCTGTGGATGGTGATGCAGCAGCGGCTATGCGTTATACAGAAGCGAAGCTCGCTAAAATATCCATGGAGATTGTCCGCGACATCAATAAAGATACGATTGATTACAGGGATAACTATGATGGAAGCGAACAGGAACCGGTTGTTCTGCCTGCAAGATTTCCGAACCTTCTCGTAAACGGTGCTTCCGGGATTGCCGTCGGAATGGCCACGAACATTCCGCCGCACAATCTGGGAGAAGTAATCGACGGTGTCCTTGCCCTCAGTAAGAACAAAGATCTGACAAACCAGGATCTGATGGAATACATCCCTGGTCCCGATTTTCCGACAGCTGCAGAAATAGTCGGTATTTCCGGTATCCGCAAGGCTTATGAAACGGGGAGAGGCTCTGTTATTATTCGGGCAAAAGCTGAAATCGACGAAATTAAAGGCAAGCCGAGAATTATCGTCACAGAGCTTCCGTATCAGGTAAATAAGGCCCGGCTGATTGAAAAAATTGCCGACCTGGTCCGCGACAAAAAAATCGACGGCATTACCGATCTTCGTGACGAGTCAGACCGTACAGGAATGCGCATCGTGATTGAGCTTCGTAAAGATGCCAATGCGAACGTGCTCCTGAACAACCTTTACAAGCAGACAGCGCTTCAGACGAGCTTCGGGATTAATACACTTGCGCTTGTGGACGGGCAGCCGAAAGTACTTGATATCCGTTCAGTCCTGATTCACTACATTAATCACCAGATTGAAGTGATCCGTCGCCGCACTGCCTTTGAACTTAAGAAAGCAGAAGCCCGCGCTCATATTCTTGAAGGTCTCAGAATTGCTCTTGATCATATTGATGAGATTATTGCGCTGATCCGCGGTTCCCAGACAACAGATATTGCCCGTAATGGACTGATGGAAAATTTCGAGCTCAGCTACGAGCAGGCTCAGGCAATTCTGGATATGCGTCTTCAGCGTCTTACTGGTCTGGAGCGGGATAAGATCGAGTCAGAATATCAGGATCTTCTTGCACGTATTCAGGAACTGAAGGCCATTCTCGCAGATGAGGAAAAAGTTCTGGAGATCATCCGCGAAGAGCTGACTGATATTAAAGACCGTTATGCAGATGACCGCCGTACAATAATCTCTGCAGGGGAAGACAGCTTTGAGGATGAGGATCTGATCCCCCGTCAGAACGTTGTTATTACCCTCAGTCATAACGGCTACATTAAGCGTATGCCTGTTTCAACCTACCGCAGCCAGAAACGCGGGGGCCGAGGCATACAGGGGATGGGAACTCATGATGATGACTTTGTGCAGCATCTGTTTATTACAAACTCCCATAACGTCCTCCTGTTCTTTACGAACAAAGGAAAAGTGTACCGCCTGAAAGGATACGAAATTCCGGATCTCGGCCGTACAGCCAAGGGAATTCCAATCATTAACCTGCTTCAGATCGAGCGAGATGAATATATCAGTACAGTGATTCCGATTGAGTCCTTTGAAGAGGACCATTACCTCTTCTTCATGACAAAGCATGGTGTGGCCAAGCGATCAGCTCTATCCCACTTTGCCAACATTAGACGTGTCGGACTCTTCGCGATCAACCTGAGAGACCAGGACGAGCTTCACGGGGTCCGTTTAACAGATGGAAATCAGGAAATGATTGCAGGAACGAAAAAAGGCATGTCAATCCGATTTCATGAAACAGATGTCCGTCTTATGGGCCGGACAGCTGCAGGTGTAAAAGGTGTGACCCTGCAGGAAGATGATCAGGTAGTCGGAATGGATATTATTGAAGAGGGCAGGGATGTCCTGATCGTGACCGACAAAGGATTCGGGAAACGGACAAAGATCGATGAGTACAGAGTTCAGAGCCGGGGCGGTAAAGGTATTAAGACGTGCAACCTGACCGACAGAAACGGTGATCTTATTTCATTGAAGATTGTCTCCGAAGATGACGACCTGATGATTATTACCCATTCAGGCGTTATTATCAGAATGCATGTAAACGAAATTTCACAGACGAGCCGAAACACCCAAGGTGTAAGACTGATTCGCGTCGGCGGAGAAGAGCACGTGTCTACAGTGGCACTAGTAAATATTGAAGATGAAGAAGTCGATGAAGCAGAAGAAAAGGACAGCATTGAAGAAGCAATAGAAGGGGAAGCAGTACAGGCAGATGAATCCCCTGACGCTGAAAAATCCGATGATGCCGGATCAGAAACAGATGACGATGACCGGACAGAATCATAGTGTTTCCAGTCCAAACAAAAAGAGCCTCCCAGCGCGGGGGGCTCTTTTTTCGTGTCAAAAAAAATTGAGGAAAAATATAAAAAGAGGTTTAAAGAATGTTTACAGAGGGGATAGACTTATTACGCCGGAACAAAAAACGTAATACGCTGCGCAATTTGCACTCCTCTAGCCACGGACATTACTTGTGGAACTGCATTCATTCTACGCAATACAAATCAAACTCCTACTATTTAGTTGTAGTCAGCCAATTGATATTTTGTATCTGATTAAAATTATTTTCAAATATTATTTAAAAAAGTATTGTAACCCTTATTTCCCTATGGTATATTTATTTCTGTTGCCGCGAAAACGCGACAAACGCTTTTCTTACAAAATATCAAATTCGTTTCAAAGGAAAAAAGTTTTTCGAGAAAAACGGTTGACCTTAAGGTTCGGAAATGTTATGATAATTGAGTCGCTTCAAACAGAAGCGCTTAAGTGACCTTTGAAAACTAAACAAAAAGCCAAGCGAAACGTGGGATATTTTAAGATATCCCGTCAATAAATTTTTATTTTGATGTCAGTGACATCAAACTTTCTACGGAGAGTTTGATCCTGGCTCAGGACGAACGCTGGCGGCGTGCCTAATACATGCAAGTCGAGCGGACTGATGGGGAGCTTGCTCCCCTGACGTCAGCGGCGGACGGGTGAGTAACACG